>CAZWJC010000026.1:0-39826 GCA_964634255.1 uncultured Verrucomicrobiota bacterium
GTCAATCTTGATGACGCGCGCGGTCACATCCTGGCCGACCTTGAGCACGTTCTTGATTTTGTCCACGCGGTCTTCGCTGACCTGCGAGATGTGCACGAGGCCGTCAATGTCGTTCTGGAGGCCGATGAACGCGCCGAAGCTGGCGAGCTTGGTGACCTTGCCGGTGACGAGGTCGCCGACCTTGTAGAATTCATCAATGCGATCCCATGGATCGGAGCCAAGCTGCTTGACGCCGAGCGCGATGCGCTGGTTCGCCTTGTCCACTTCGAGCACCTGGGCTTCGACTTCGTCGCCCTTCTTGAGGACTTCGGACGGGTGATTGATCTTGCGCGTCCAAGACAGGTCGGAGACATGCACCATGCCGTCGATGCCTTCCTCGAGTTCGACAAACGCGCCGTAGCTGGTGAGGTTGCGAACCTTGCCCTTGATGTGCATGCCGACGGGATACTTGACGTCCACGCTGTCCCACGGATTGGATTCGAGCTGGCGGATGCCCAGCGAGATCTTCTGTTCGTCGCGGTTGATGCCGAGAACGATCGCCTCGATTTCCGTGCCCGCTTGGAGCACGTCGGAGGGCTTGGCAATGCGCTTGGTCCAGGAAAGCTCGGTGACATGCACGAGACCTTCCACGCCGGGTTCGAGTTCGATGAACGCGCCGTAGGGCACGAGGTTGACCACCTTGCCTTTGACGCGGGTGTTGACCGGATACTTGGCTTCGATCTGATCCCACGGATTGGCCATCTTCTGTTTGAGGCCGAGGCTGACGCGCTCTTTTTCCTTGTTGATATCGAGGACGACGACATCCAGGTCCTGGCCGACCTTGAGCAGTTCGGACGGGTGGCCGATGCGGCCCCAGCTCATGTCGGTGATGTGCAATAGGCCGTCAATGCCGTTGAGGTCAATGAACGCGCCGAAGTCGGTGAGGTTCTTGACCGTGCCCTTGCGGATGTCGCCTGGCGTCATTTCGGCGAGGAGCTTGGCGCGACGCTCGGCGCGCTCCTGCTCGATGAGTTCGCGGCGCGACAGGACGATGTTCTGCCGCTCCTGGTTGATCTTGACGACCTTGAACTCGTAGGTGTTGCCCACGTACTGGGCAAGGTTCTTGGAGATGATGACATCCACCTGCGAAGCGGGCAGGAAGGCCTCGACGCCCACGTTGACGAGCAAGCCGCCCTTGATGACAGCCTTGACCTTGCCCTGGATGCGGCCGCCCTCGTTGCAGATCGAAAGGATCTTGTCCCAGTTCTTCTTGAACTCGGCCTTCTCGTGCGACAGGACAACCATGCCGTCCTTGTCTTCGAGCTTCTCGATGAGGACATCCACCTGCGACCCGACGGTCACGGTGCTGAGGTCCAGAAATTCATTGGCGGGGATGACGCCCTCGCTCTTGTAGCCGATGTCCACAAGGATTTCCTTGGGACGGACTTCGATGACGTTGCCGGGGACAATTTCGCCAACCGCAAAGCGCAAAGGGCTCTGCTTCATGGCGTCTTCCATGGTGAACATAATAATGCTGCGAACGAACGAAGGAGCTTGGGGTGTCCCGCCGGGGCGGGAGCGCCGAAGGCTCCATTGCCTAACGAACCAGTCGTTGCGACGGCAACGGAGGTTGAATGTTAGGTTACGTGTTAACTTTCTTTTCTCAGCCTCAATGAACATCCGCACACGCGGCGTTCAGGCGGCGGGGAGCATAGGGAGGGCGGCTTGGGGCGCAAGCCCAAAAAACACAAAAAAGCTGGCCAACTGGCGTGTCAGGCGTATCCCGGCCTCGCGTTTTGCCCGTCCCAGGGTCACGCCGCCGTGCCCGATTGGGGGGGTAGCTTCCGCAACAGCGCCTTTGCCCGCGAAACCCAAAGATGGTCGCGCCGACGTTGGAAGGCGGGGCTGTGCGCGTCATCGGCGACCACGTCTTGAAGCGCGGTACGTGCCGGCTCGGCCTGGTTTTTCGCGAGGTAAAGCTCGGCGAGTTGCACTTTTGCCCGCGGATAGGAGTGGTTCCGGGTCACATGCTCCCAATAGAGGATGGCATTGTCCGTTTCGCCGAGCGCGGTGAGGGTTTCCGCTTGGGCCATCATCGTGTGGCCGTAGTCATGGTCCGGCTTCTCGGTGAGCACGCCTTCCAGCAACGGTCGCGCTTCGGCGGGGCGCTTCAGGCGCAAGAGGCATTGGCCAAGGTGAGCGCGGGTATCGAGGTCCTGGGAATCTCGCTCCAGCGCGGCGCGATAACAGGCCTCTGCCTTCTCCAGCTTGCCCTGCTGAAAGTAGATGTCGCCGAGCTGGGAGTGGTGGTGGGCCTTGTCCAGATGATGAATCTGCGCCTCCAACTCTTTGATGCGTCGGCGATCGTGGGCGCCGGGCAGTTCGAAGCCCTGCGTCGCGGATGGCGCGGCGCGATAGACGAGGAAGAAATACAGGACGGCGTTCAAGCCCGGGAATAACCAGATGAACACCGCCCACAGCCATTCGCGGCGACGGATCGAGTCAATAAACATCCAGAGCTGAAAGATCAGCACGAACACCATCCAGATGTTGTTTGCGGCGAATTGCATTGGCCGGCGGGATTAAAACCCAAAGCCTGGGGCGGAAGCCAACTCCAAATCCAAGAACGCGGATCCGGCATCCGCCCTGCGAAGCTCAATCCGCGTCCAACTGTTTCTCCAGGGCGCGCATCTGCTTTTCGAGCCCGCCCAAGGTGCGTTCCATCGTCGCCATTGCCCGGTCAAACTCGCGCAACTGTTCGGCGCTTGCCCCTGACGCCTTCAACTCCGCCCGAGCCTTGGTCAGCTCGGCGCGGAGTTCCCGGCGCAACTCCGTGGTGTCACTCTCTTGGGTGCTGCGGCAACCGGCCATGAGGATGGCGGCACAGAGAAAAGCGAGGGCAAGGTTTGGGAGTTTCATGTTGTGGGGCTCGGTTCTTCGCGGCGGCGGGCGAGTTGTTTGGCCAGCTGGATCGCGGCGATCATGCTGGAGGGATTGGCCATGCCTTTGCCCACGATGTCGTAGGCCGTGCCGTGGTCGGGTGAAGTGCGGATGAAGGGCAGGCCGAGGGTCCAGTTGATCCCGCTGTCGAACGCCACCGTCTTGAGCGGACCGAGCCCTTGGTCGTGATACATCGCCACCACGGCGTCGTATTCGCCGCGCAGGGCGAAATGGAAAACCACGTCCGCGCTGAGCGGGCCGACGGCATCCAAACCGCGGACCCGAACCGCGCGCACGGCCGGACCAATGGTGGTCAACTCCTCGTCGCCCATGTGGCCGCCCTCGCCGGCGTGGGGATTCAGGCCGCACACCGCCACCCGCGCCCGAGGCAAGCCGAGGTCGTGACAGGACTGAGCGGCAAGTTCGATGGCCAACTCAACCTTGGGTTGCGTGATGCGTCCGGGGAGTTGCCGAATCGAAACGTGGGTGGTTACCAGCGCCACGCGCAGCCAGCGCCCACGGTCATCCTGGCCGAGCAACATCATGGCGGTGCGCTCCGCGCCAGCGAGGTTCGAGAGTAGTTCCGTCTGGCCGACGAACGACGCGTGACCAGCGCGGACGATGGCTTCCTTGTTCACCGGGGCGGTGACCAGTCCGTCGAGTTCACCCTGGAGACAGCGCTTCGCGCCCTCTTCCAGCCAGGCGACCGCGGCCTTGGCGGCCCTTGCGTCACCGGGCTGTAGGCCGGCGGGCAACGCCTCCGTCAGTGGATTTGCCACAGCCAGCCGTCCGCCCGAACCCTGCGCCCGGCAGGCCGCTAACGGCAGTTCCAAACCGAGGCGGGCGTTCAGTTCGCGGAGCAGTGTTTCGTCGCCAAGGATCAGGTAGCGCGCGTCATCCGCGGCGAGTTCCGCGGCCAGCGCCTTCAGCGTGACTTCCGGGCCGACGCCGGTCGGATCACCGAGGGAGATGCCAAGCCGGACGGTCATGGGTGCGTAACGCCTTTGGCACGACGCGGAACGCACAACACGTGGGCCCGCTTGCCAGCGGGGTCATGCGTGCCGGGTCACGGTTCAGGCTAAAAGTACCGGACAAAAGTCTTTGCCTTGAGCTTCTGAATATAACGGTCATCCAGTCGCTTCCTCTCGGCGACGAGCAGGGTGCGCTCAATCTCCTCGCGGAGTTCGCTGAGCGGGCGGGTGTGTGCCGGGCGCGCGTCCTCGACCAGCATGAGGTAGCAGGCCTCCGGCAGATCAATGATATCGCTGCGCTCGCCGGCTTTGAGTTTGAAAGCCACCTCACCGAGTTCCTTCTTCAGCACAGACTTCTCCACCCAGCCCCAGTCGCCCCCCTGACTGCGTTGCGAGCCTTGTGAATAGACGGACGCCATCTCTGCGAAGGTCGCCCCTTCCTTGAGCTTGGCCAGGATTTCCTCGGCGAGCTTGTGAACCCGCTCGGCGTCGGCCTTGGTGGGTTTGTTGAGCACAATCATGCGCAGCTTGACCTCATCCTCGACCTGGTACTTGTCGCGGTTTTCGAGATAGTACTTCTCGATCTTGTGCGGCGACATGATGATTTCCTGGGCGACGTTTTTGGACCGGAGAACCTGGACGGTGATCTGTTCGCGGATTTGCTGGCGGTATTTCTCGAAGGTGATGCCATCCGCCTGGAGGGTCTTGGCGAACTTGGCGCGATCCCCGCCAAACTTGTCCCGAAGCCGTTCCTCCACAGCCTCATCCACGAAACTCTCCGGCAGGGCGTAACCCGCCTCGGCAAAATCGCGGAGGATCAATTGGCGTTGCAGGAGCTGTTCGAGGCTGTTGGTGCCTACTTCGCTCAATTTCGCCTGCAAGGTGGGGAGGTCGTTGCGGTATTGGCGCCGAAGGTACTGCACCTCCGAAGCCGTCATGCCCTGCACTTCGTCATACGTGATGACCGAGTCATGCACAATGGCCTTGATGCCATTGACAGTCTCCGCCTGCGCGCCGGAAATCGCCGCCGCCAGCACGGTCACCCACACGATCCAACGAGGTGTCTTCATTCGGTGCGCGCATGGTAGCAGCGAGCCTTTCCGGGTCAAGCATGCGGCCCGTTCCGTCTCATCTGGCCAAGAATTGGGCCGCTTGCTGTGGCCAGACGAAGTGGCCTCCGCCGGGTCGGAAAGGGTTGCCGGCAAGTTATGGTGTTTGTTTGGCAAAAAAGGAGAGGCTTCCCCGCCCCGCGGTTTTACCCTGCCCGCGACACGCTGAAACGACAACTGGCACGCCGTCGTGGCGGGGGGGATATGTCCGGAAATGAAATGTCCAGGCGTCGCAGGATTTTGAATTAACACATCATGAGCAACAAGACCTACCTCACAGTGGACGGCAACGAGGCCGTCGCCTACGTCAGCTACCGGCTGAACGAAGTCATGGCCATTTACCCGATCACGCCGTCCTCGCCGATGGGCGAGTGGTGCGATCAATGGGCGTCCGAGAACAAACGCAACCTCTGGGGCACGATCCCGTCCGTAGTGGCCATGCAGAGCGAAGGCGGCGCGGCGGGCGCGTTGCACGGGGCGCTCCAGACCGGCGCGCTGGCCAACACCTTCACGGCCTCCCAAGGTTTGCTGCTCAAGATTCCGAATATGTACAAGATCGCGGGCGAACTCCTGCCCACGGTCTTCCATATCACGGCGCGCACGCTGGCCACGCATGCTCTTTCGATCTTCGGTGACCACAGCGACATCATGTCGGTGCGCCAGACCGGATTCGCAATGCTCGGCTCGGCCAGCGTGCAGGAGGCCATGGACCTCGCGCTGATCGCGCAGGCGGCCACCTACAAATCCCGCGTGCCGTTCGTGCATTTCTTTGATGGCTTCCGCACCTCGCACGAGGTGCAGAAGATTCAAGTCATCCCGGACGACGTGATGCTCTCAATGATGGACTTGGAAGCCATCCAGGCGCACCGCAATCGCGCCCTCTCGCCGGACCGCCCGGTGTTGCGTGGCACGGCGCAGAATCCGGACGCCTATTTCCAGGGCCGCGAAGCCTGCAATCCGTTCTACGACGCCTGCCCGGACATCGTGCAGAAGGTCATGGACGAGTTCGCGCAGAAGATCGGCCGCACTTACCAGCTTTTCCAATACGTCGGCGCGCCGGATGCCGAGCGGATCATCATCCTGATGGGCTCGGGCTGCGAAGCGGCGCACGAGACGGTGGATTACCTGTTGAGCAAGGGTGAGAAGGTCGGCGTGCTCAAGGTGCGGCTCTATCGGCCGTTCGACATGAAGCGCTTCCTCGAAGCCATCCCGGCAAGCGTGAAGAAGATCGCGGTGTTGGACCGCACGAAGGAACCCGGCGCGGCCGGCGAACCGCTCTACCAGGATTGCATCGCGGCGCTCTACGAAGGGCTCGCCAAGGGTTGGGGCAAGCTCAAGATCATGCCGAAAGTCATCGGCGGTCGCTACGGCCTGTCCTCGAAGGAATTCACGCCGGCCATGGTCAAGGGCGTGTTCGACAATCTCGCGGCGGCGCAACCCAAGGAGCATTTCACCGTCGGCATCCAAGACGACGTGGCCCACACGAGCATCGCTTACGATCCTGATTTCTCGACCGAAGGCGACAAGGTCGTGCGCGCCATGTTCTACGGGTTGGGCGCGGACGGCACGGTGGGCGCGAACAAGAACTCGATCAAGATCATCGGCGAAGGCACGGACAACTACGCCCAGGGCTACTTCGTGTATGACTCGAAGAAGTCCGGTTCGATGACTGTGTCGCACCTGCGCTTCGGGCCGAAGGAAATCCGCTCGACCTACTTGGTCAGCAAGGCGAACTTCGTGGCCTGCCACCAGCCGATGTTCCTCGAACGGAACGACGTCATCAAACCGCTCACCGCGGGCGGCACGTTCCTCCTCAACACGCCCTACAGCCAGGACGAAGTCTGGGCGAAGCTGCCCAAGGTCATCCAGGAAGGACTGATCGCCAAGAAGGCAAAGTTCTTCGTCATTGACGCGATCAAGGTGGCGCACGCCAGCGGCATGGGCGGGCGCATCAACACGATCATGCAGGTCTGCTTCTTCGCGCTCTCGGGCGTGCTGCCACGCGACGAGGCCATCGAGGCCATCAAGTATTCGATCAAGAAGACCTACGGCAAGAAGGGCGAGGAAGTCGTCAAGAAGAACATCGAAGCCGTGGACAACACGCTGGCCAACCTCCACGAAGTGGCCGTGCCCGGCGTGGTTTCGAGCGGCTTGGAACTCGCGCCTGGCGTCACCAGCGAAGCCCCGGCCTACGTCCGCGACGTGTTGGGCAAGCTCGCGCTGAACCTCGGCGACGACCTGCCCGTCAGCGCGTTTCCCGTGGACGGCAGTTTCCCGACGGCCACCGCACAGTTCGAGAAGCGCAATCTCGCGCTCGAAATCCCCGTTTGGGACGAGAAAGTCTGTATCCAATGCGCCAAGTGTATTGCGGTTTGTCCGCACGCCACGATCCGCATGAAGGTTTACGAGCCGAACGCCCTTGAAGGCGCGCCGAGCACCTTCAAGAGCACTGATGCCCGCAGCCCGGATTGGAAGGGGCTCAAGTTCACCATCCAAGTCGCCGCCGAGGATTGCACCGGTTGCGCCCTGTGCGTGGACGTTTGCCCGGCCAAGAACAAGCAGGAAGCCAAGCTCAAGGCCATCAACATGCGGCCGCAAGCCCCGCTTCGCTTCAACGAGCGCGACAACTGGAACTTTTTCCTCGCGCTGCCCGAAATGGACCGGCGCAAGGTCAAGACCACGCAGTTGCGCTCGCAACAGGTCATGCGGCCGTTGTTCGAGTTCAGCGGCGCGTGCGCCGGCTGCGGCGAAACGCCCTACGTCAAGATGCTCTCGCAGCTCTTCGGCGATCGCCTGCTCGTCGCCAACGCCACGGGCTGTTCCTCGATCTACGGCGGCAACCTGCCGACGACGCCTTACGCGCAGGATGCCTGCGGGCGCGGCCCAGCTTGGTGCAACTCGCTCTTCGAGGACAATGCCGAGTTCGGTCTGGGCTTCCGCGTCTCGATGGACAAGCAGAAGGAATTCGCCGGCGAGTTGGTCAAGAAACTCGCACCGGTGTTGGGCGATGACCTCGTCAACGGTATCGTCACCGCGGACCAGAAGGACGAAGTCGGCATCTACGAGCAACGCGAACGCGTCGTTGCGCTAAAGGAAAAGCTCAAAGGCAACACTTCAATCGAAGCGAAGCTGCTGCTGCCGATTGCCGACACGCTCGTCAAGAAGAGCGTCTGGATTCTGGGTGGCGACGGCTGGGCCTACGATATCGGCTACGGCGGGTTGGATCACGTGCTGGCCAGCGGCCGGAATGTGAACGTGCTCGTCATGGACACCGAAGTCTATTCCAACACCGGCGGTCAGGCCTCCAAGGCCACCCCGCGCGGTGCGGTGGCCAAGTTCGCCGCCGGCGGCAAGCCGCTCGCGAAGAAAGACCTCGGCCTCATCTGCATGACCTACGGCAACATTTACGTCGCCAGCGTCGCGATGGGCGCAAAGGACGAACAAACCCTGCGGGCATTCGTTGAAGCAGAATCCTACGACGGCCCCTCGATCATCATCGCCTACAGCCATTGCATCGCGCACGGCGTGGCGATTGACATGGGCGTGGGCATGAAGCAGCAGAAGGCGCTCGTGGATGCCGGCCAGTGGCTGCTCTACCGCTTCGATCCGCGCCGCGCCGCTGCGGGCGAGAACCCGCTGCAGCTCGATTCCCCGGCCGCCAAGGCAAAGATTCAGGAGTACCTCATGAGCGAAAACCGCTTCAAGATGCTCACCAAGAGCAAGCCCGAGGAAGCCAAGAAGCTCTTCGAGAAGGCGCAGACCGATGCCGACCTGCGCTGGCAGTTCTACGCGCACCTCGCATCCCGCAAAATGGGCGGCGCCGCCGAACCCGTCACCGCCATGGCCAAGTAACTGAACCGAGCGAACCTCAACCAACAGGAACGACTATGGATCTCACGACAACCTACATGGGCCTGAAACTCCGCAGCCCGCTGGTGCCCTCGGCCTCGCCGCTGTCGGATGAACTCGACACCATCAAACGCCTCGAAGACGCCGGCGCCTCTGCCGTCGTGCTTTACTCGCTCTTCGAGGAGCAGTTGCGCAAGGAAAGCGCCGAGCTGGATTACCACCTCCACCACGGCACGGAGAGCTTTGCCGAGGCGCTCAGCTACTTCCCCGAGGCGTCCGAATACCGGACGGGTCCGGAGGATTATCTGGAGCATATCACCAAGGCGAAGCAGACGGTGAAAATCCCGATCATCGCCAGCCTCAACGGCTCGACGGTCGGCGGCTGGACCGCCTACGCTAAACAGATTCAGCAGGCCGGCGCCGATGCGCTGGAGCTGAACATCTACAGCATCCCCACCGATGCCGACGTGACCGGCACCGAGTTGGAGAACACCTGCGTGGACATCCTCAAAGCCGTGAAGAAGGAGGTCACGATCCCGGTTTCGGTAAAGCTTAGCCCGTTCTTCACGAATTTTGCGAACGTGGCCAAGCGGCTGGCCGATGCCGGTGCGGACGGCTTGGTGCTGTTCAACCGGTTCTATCAGCCGGACATTGACCTGGAGAACCTCGAGGTCAAACCGAACATCCTGCTCAGCACGCCGATGGCGATGCGCCTGCCGCTGCGTTGGATCGCGATCCTTTATGGTCGCGTGTCTTCCAACCTGGCCGGCACGAGCGGCATCCACCGCGCGAGCGACGCGCTCAAGATGCTCATGGCGGGCGCGGATGTGACGATGTTGTGCTCGGCCCTGCTGCGACACGGTCCGGCCCACGTCGGCACGATTGAACGCGATATGATCGCATGGATGGAGCAACACGAATACGAGTCGGTGAAGCAACTCAAGGGCAGCCTGAGCCAGAAGAATTGCGAAGACCCGACCTCCTTCGAGCGCGCCCAATACATGCGCGCCCTCTCCACCTACCCGTACGAGCCGGGCAAGCAGGCTTCCACGGTGGCCTAGCGACTCTACATGACAGTCAGACCCCGGGCGGCGACGCGTTTGCCGCCCGGTTTCTTTTTGACGGGGACGTGCTGCAGAACGTGCCGCGTGATGATTTCGAGCACGCAGTTCTACCCCGAAGCAATCTGGTAGGCGACGCCGGTGCCGACGACGACAGAGATGATGCTCATGATGGGGAACTCTCCATACAATAGGTAGAGCGTTCCGACAATCGCCACCAAAGCGATGACGCCGGAGATGATTCCCAGCAGGTTGTCCGTCCCTTTGAAGAGCAGCTTTGCTCCGTAACCCGTGAGCACGCCAATGCCGATGCCCATCAACGGGAACTGAAAACCCGCGAACATGGCAAAACCATACATGAGTCCGACGCCGACGCCCGCTCCCAGCAGCGCCCCTAAAATGCCGAGTCCCCAGTTGAATTCGCCTGGCGACTTCGACCGGGGCGCGCGCGCTTGGGCTGGCGGCGGCAGTGGCGGCGGTGGCGGCTCCGCGACCGCACGGTTGACTTGGAGTCGGCCGATCGTTGGTATGGGCGCAGGAGTTGGTGCGGGTAGGGATCGGGCGAGGATTGCATTTGCCGCCGGGGTGCCGTCGGCCCCGCAAACAGGGCAATTCACCACAAAGGGCATCACCCCGTTCACTGGTTCGACATCGAATTTGAATTTCTGACCGCAGTTGCAGACTACTTTGATTTCCAGCATGGGTGGCGTTGTTGGGGTTGCGGGTTGCTGAGACGGAGTGCCATGAGATGGACCGGGCGAGTCAGCGGAGTTTCTGCCGCCGGCGACTCGTTTTCCCCACCGAGGTGCATGCCGCGTTTCTAGGCGATGTTCGGCGTTGTCGCAAGCGGATTCTCGCGACTGTGGCCTGTCTCCTATGCCGATGGAATTGAAGCCTAGAAGGCCAGGCCCAATACGCGAAACCGCGAAGCCTCAAGAATAGCTGCAAGAAAACGCTTGCATTTGCAGGGCAATGGTTGCTTAGTGATTTCTCGGTAAGCGCAACCTGTACGAACGCGTTTGGCATTATGTTTACGAGAAAACTACTATTTTCCGTGGCTGCGGCAGCCCCATTGGCGACGTTTCCCTCAGCGGCCCAGATATTGTATTCTGAAGCCTTGGATTCCGCCGCGACCGCCAACGTGCTGGTTAACGCGTCCCGGGGCGCCAACATGTCGTTGACCTACGTGGATTATTCCAATTTCACGGTCGGCTCCCAGAACTTCGTTATTCCAGAAGCACCCGGCCACGCCACTGCGGGAGGGTTAGCGACCCGCGGTGCACTTATGCGGTCCACCTATGATGGGACCGCCCGCATCCTGAATATCTTGCCAGCCTCCTCGCCGGGAGGCAGTGCGGTTTCATTTAGCGGCAACTACCGGTTGACCTTCGACATGTGGTTGAGCCTCAATCCTGCCGCCACGACTGCCAGTGCGGGCACAACAGAAATTGGGCTTTGGGGCATTGGGGCAAACAACACGGAAGCCCTCGGCCGCAGCTACCGTAGCGCGGCCAAAGGCACTTGGGGATGGCTCACTGTGGATGGCGGTAATGGCACTGCGGCTAACTCCGGCGACGCCAGCATTCGCCTTGACGCCACACAGCTCGCAATCCTTGAAAACCCAACCCAAGCTTCGTACTGGGAGGCCGCGTGGCCGGCGAATCCCGACCTTTCTGGGACGACCGCCATCCTCAATCCGCCTTGGAATTCTTGGACTTCTGTCGAAATCCTTTCGCTCGACGGCAACGTCTCGGTGAGCTTTAACGGCGTGAAGTTCTTCGAGCAGGCCAGCACGGGAACGACGGGTTTTGCGGTCGTCGGATACGAGGACCCGTTCACTGGCTCCGCCAGCTTCAGCCCGGATTGGCAGTGGGGACTGTTTGACAACGTCGTTGTTGCTTCTGTGCCGGAACCAGGCTCGGCGGTCCTGTTGCTGTTTGGGGGAGGCGCGATTGGGTTGTGGTTGCGCCGGCGGTCGTAACCGGTCTTTTGCTTCAAAAGCCGCCCTTTCGGGTGGCTTTTTTGTTGCCGCAAGGCCGGAGCGTCTTCGCCTCTGTTGCTGCGTCGTCTTTTGAAGCCGTGTAGCCGCGCCATTCAGGACCGGAACAAGCTTGCGTAGAATCCAGGATTGTGTTAAGAGCGACGAGTCTTTTTAAGAAAAAATCGGATGCCTGAACAGACTATGAAGCGAAACCTCACTCTCGCCGGAGCATTGCTGCTCTCCGCGGTCGCCCAAGCGGCCCCCATTACTCCCGGTAACCTGCTCATCTACCGCGTCGGTGATGGCAGCGCCGCGTTGAGCGCAGCCGCGACGGCTGTTTACCTCGACGAGTATTCACCTCTCGGCACGCTGGTGCAGTCGTTCGCGTTGCCAAGCTCCGGGGAAACTGCGCTTACAGCGGCCGGCAACGCCTCGACTGAAGGCATCATGTCGCTCGCCCAAAATGGCGGCACAGTGCTCTTCGGGGGGTACCGGGCGAATGCGGGTACTGCCTCGGTCTCCGGCACCGCACCGGCGACGGTGAACCGTGTCATCGGCACCTTTTCCCCCTTGCTCGGAACATTTGCCACTGCGATTGCGCTGACGGATTCGACTGCCACCATACGCAGCGTAACCAGCACGGATGCCTCCAGCGCATTCTACGTGGGCACGTCCGCTGGAGTCCGATACGTTGGCTCGCCCTCCTCGGCGTCCACCAGCACGGTCATCGACACAAGGAATTCTCGCCAAGTCTTGTTGACTGGGAACCGGCTGTTTGCTTCGAATGGTTCGACGGGGCTTACCCCGAAAGTCCAGGACTACGGCATTCTGCCCACGGGACCTGTTACCTCCAACTCCGTGGTGGTGTTGGCGACCGGCGACGCGGTTAACGGTATCGCTTTCTTCGATTTGAGCGCAAGCGTCGCGGGAGACGACACACTATATGCCTTGAGCACTGTGGAGAACCGACTCCGCAAGTACACTTTCGACGGGGCGACCTGGGCAGAGGACGGTTTCCTTGCCCTGGCGAGCACCGCTGCAGCTGGCGCTCAAAACTTGGACGGCTACGTCATCGGAGGTGAAGTAGAGCTTTTTCTCACCAGTTCCTCAACGCTTTCCAGCCTCAGCGACGCTTCAGGGTACGATGGCACGCTCTCTGGATCGTTTACCTCGTTGGCCAATGCTGACTCTAACAAGGGCTTCAGAGGGATCGCAGTTCTTGTCCCAGAACCCACGACCGCTGCGCTGCTCGGTTTGGGCATCGCTGCGTTCGCGCTGCGCCGCCGCGCGTAGGTATGTTTGCTGACTATCGAGCCGCCCGAAGCCGGGCGGCTTTTTTGTTGTCAGCAAAGGCCCAGCAGGGCGCGGGCTTGCCCGGCGATGTCGCCGGAGCGGACGAGGCTTTCGCCCACGAGAATCGCGCTGGCGCCGGCGCGCTGGAGGCGTTCCACGTCAGCTCGCGTGTGGATGCCGCTCTCGGCCACCAAAAGGGGCGAGAATTGAGAATGGAGGATGGAGGACGGCGCGGAAACTTCCGTCGGCTTGCTCAGCCCGGCTTCCAGCTTCTTGGCCAGCCGCTCCGTCGTCGCCAGGTCCACCTTAAACGTCTTCAGGTTGCGGTTGTTTACCCCGATCAAGCCCGCGCCCGCCGCCAGCGCACGATCCAATTCCGCTTCGTCATGAACTTCCACCAGCGCGGCCAGGCCAGCCTGCGCGGCCAGCTCATGGAAGTGGCGCAACCGGACGTCGTCCAGAATCGCCACGATGAGTAGGATGGCGTCCGCACCCCACTCGATGGCTTCCAGAATCTGCCGCTCGTCGATGATGAAATCCTTGCGCAGGAGCGGCAGCTTCACGGCGGCGCGAATCTGGCGTAGGTAATCCAGCGAGCCTTGGAAGAACTGTTCGTCCGTGAGCACGGAGAGACAGCTCGCCCCGGCGGCTTCGTATTCCTTCGCGATGCGGATCGGGTCGAAGTCTTTGCAGATGACGCCGGCGGAGGGCGACGCCTTCTTGACCTCGGCGATCAAGGCGATGTCGCCAGCGCGCGGCTTGCGCAGCGCAACTAGAAAATCGCGGCGCTCGCCACGCTCCAGCATGGCGTCGCGCAAATCGCCCGCGGCGATACGGCGCTCGGGCAACAAAGCCACTTCGCGCTGCTTCTGTTCAACGATGGTGTCGAGGATGGTCATCGGGCAAAGTGAAAAACACGCCTCAACGAATGCTTTCAGAGAAAGCTCCCGCTTGCTCAGGCGACAGAAGCTCACTCCGGACGCACGCCTCTGTGAATTTGGCGGCAGCGGCACAAAGCGCCCGTTTCAAGTCCTGCAACTCGGAATCGCGAACGGCTGGCGTGGTCCGCGTATCAGGTTTGAGTGAATGAGTGTCGTAGAGGTGTATCGGCGGGTACGGATCAGGAACAGGGGTGGCTTTGAGATGCGCGTTCGTGGCATCCTTCATCCGGCGAAAGCGGGTTGGATACGATCCGAGAGACTCGATTGTGCGATGCAACTCAGCCCGCCAATAGTCGAGATTCGCCACGTGGCCAGCCAAACGATGCGGCGGGAGACGGCTCATCCTCTCGAACGTATCCGTCAGCAGTCTTGTTTGCTCGACTATGTAAGCCATGGTGTTTGACTGGCAGCTTCCACCCCGTGGTTTTGCCGCAGCTATTCCTCCTCATCCTTCACGCCCTGCATGCGTTTCAGCGGGCAGCCGGCGCGGAGCCAGCCGTTCACATAGGCGTCAAGGTCGCCGTCCATCACCGCCTGCACATTGCTCGTCTCCACGCCCGTCCGCAGGTCCTTGACCATGCGGTACGGCTGGAAGACGTAGCTGCGAATCTGGTTGCCCCACGAGATGCTGCCCTTCTCGCCGTAGAACCGCTCCATCTCCGCCTTCTGGGCGTCCACGCGCTGGGCGTAAATTCGCGAGAGCAGCAGCTTCATGGCAGTGGCGCGGTTCTGATGCTGCGAACGCTGGCTTTGCGACGCTACCACTAGGCCGGTCGGGATATGGGTGATGCGGACGGCGGTTTCCACCTTGTTCACGTTCTGCCCGCCCTTGCCACCGGAACGGAACGTGTCCACTTGGAACTCCGTCGGCGGAATCACGATTTCTGACGAGGTTTCCTCGATTTCCGCGATCACGTCCACGCTGGCGAAGCTGGTGTGCCGGCGCTTGTTCGCGTCGAACGGCGAAATCCGCACGAGCCGATGCACGCCACGCTCGGCCTTGGTGAAGCCGTAGGCATTCTCGCCCTTGAGCAGCAGCGTGACGCTCTTGATCCCCGCGCCTTCGCCGGGCAACGCGTCTTCGACCTCGACTTCCCACCCGCGCGATTCCGCCCAACGCTGGTACATCCGCATCAGCATGCTCGCCCAGTCGCACGCCTCCGTGCCGCCGGCGCCGGCGTTGATGCTCATGATGCAGTTGCTCCGGTCGTGCGGGCCGTTCAGGAACACGCGCAATTCGAGCGCATCGAGACCCTTGAGAAATTTCGCTAGGTCGCGCTCCAATTCCTGCTCGATGGCGGTCTGGGCCGCGGGCGGCTCGGCTTCGCCGAGTTCGAGCATGACCTTGGCGTCTTCGAGGTGCTTCTCGGCCTGGAGCAGCGGGTCAATCTTGCCGCGGAGGGTGTTGGACTCGTCAATGAGCTTCTGGGCCTGTTCGCGGTTGTTCCAGAAGGTGTCCGTCGCCATCAGCGTGTTCAGTTCGCCGAGACGTTTCTGCGCAGTGGGGACGTCAAAGAAACCTCCGCAGGTGCGTGAGCTTCTGCGACGCCGTGGTCAGGCTGGCTTTGACGGTCTCGAACATAGGCCCGAGAGCATAGCGGAGCCGGACGGACTGACGAAAGGTGGAAATTGGGTGAGCGAGTGGTCCAATGCTCGACCGCCGCGGACTGCCGGATCGAACAAGCTTTCGCCTGGGCCGGTTTTGGTGTTGAATCCCGCCACGGCATGAAACAGTTCGCCACCATCACGGTCATCGGGCGCGATAAGACGGGCGTCGTTGCGCGCATCACCAATTTCCTCTTCGAGCAACACGCCAACATCGAGGCGCTCGAAGAACAGGTCACCCGGGGACAGTTCAGCATGACGGTGCAAGCGTCGTGGCGGACGGCGCAACTCGATCAAGCTGCGGTAAAGACGGGATTAGACCGCCTGGCGCGCGAGTTGGAGATGGAAATCAAGCTGCGCTTCACCGAGCCCAGCCGCCGCCAGCGCATGGCCCTCATGGTCACGCGCGAGCCGCGCTGCCCGGAAACGATCTTGAACGCTGTCAAGGCCGGCGAACTTAAGCGCGCCGAGCCCGCGGTGGTCATCGGCAACCGGCGCGACCTCGAACCGCTGGCGCGCAAGGCCAAGCTGCCCTTCGTGCATGTCCCGTGGGAGGATCGGATGAAAGGCGAACAGGCGGCGCTCCGCGTGTTGGACGAATACGCTTGCGACTTCGTGGTGCTGGCGCGGTTCATGAAGATTCTGTCGCCGAACTTCGTGTGGCGTTACAAAAACAAGATCATCAACATCCATCCGTCGTTGCTGCCGAGCTTCCCTGGGCCGCAAGCTTACCGGCAGGCCTACGAGCAGGGCGTGAAGATCATCGGCGTGTCGTCACACTTCGTGACCATGAACCTCGACGAAGGCCCGATCATCGCCCAGAGCTGTTTTGCCGTTCGGCCGGGCATGTCGCTCGCCCAGATCGTCGCCACCGGTCAGAAGCTGGAAGCCCGCACCCTGCTCAAGGCCGTGAAGCTCTACCTCGCCAAGCGGTTGGACGTGTATTGGGGTGTGGTCAAAGAAGTCTGAGGGAAAGCCTGAAATCCGTAGCGGATCTCTACCGCAACGCCGAGACACCAGTGCGGTTTAGACGAAGCTCCCCAGTTCAGGAAGCCGTGCTGGCCGGGTGCTGATTCTTGACGTAAGGCAGACCGTCGCGGGTTTCTCGGTCCACCCAACCTTCCAGGCGAAGCTATGGGCTCGCAGGTTTGGATTGATCAAGCTCGTAAGCCAAGCCTTGGCGCAAACGTGCAGCCAAACCCAGTCCTCAGCCATCGTGATCAATCGCGCAGGTGTTCTCCCGCGTGGCCCCGCGGACGGCGAACAACGCCGACACATCTTCAGGGATCATCCCACGATAAACCGTGTTCACTTCGCCCGGGCGGGGGCGCACCGTACTGCAGTCAGATGTACGACTACAACTCCGGCGCCAAACTGGCTCGAGCTCCACAACTCGATCCCTTTCCCGGAACTGTTCAGTCTCACAATTACACTTTCCACTAGCGCTGGCTTCCTTCCATGGTGCTTCGCGCGAGACCGCGAACGCGGGTCGGCACGCAATCGCGTCGGTGCAAGATCCCGCCGCCTGCGCTCAAAGAAGGGAGCGCCCGGTTGTGCGGCAGTTTCTATCGCGTTTGCGAAGCCGACCCGCTAAATTCGCGGCCCAATGAGCGGCGCGCAGCTGGACTATGCCTGGCGGCTGCGAGCGGCTCACGGAACCAACAATGAGCCTCACGGCAGCGCAATCCAAAGCCGTCCGCGCACGCGGCAACGTGCTCGTCCTGGCCGGCGCGGGGAGCGGCAAGACCAGCACGTTGGTCAAGCGGTTGCTTGACACTTTGCTCACCGAACAGCCGCCCCCGGCAGTCTGCGATTTTCTCGTCGTGACCTTCACCGAGGCGGCCGCCGCAGAGCTGCGACAGCGCCTGCGCACCGCCCTCACCGAGGAACAGGTCCGCCAGTCTGGCGATGCCCGCTGGGCCGAACAGCTCGCGCTGTTCGACACCGCGCACATTGGCACCATCCACAGCTTCTGCTTCCACCTCATCGGCCAGTACTTCCACCAACTTGAGCTCGATCCGCAACTAAACGTCCTGCCCGAAGCCGAAGCCCGCCTGCTGGCTGAGGAAGCGCTCGACGCCGTCCTCGAACGCCAGTTTCAGGGAGCGGACGCTGAAGCCCTCCAGCAACTCCTGCAAGTTCAGGCTGCCGGACGTGATCGTGTTCTGCGCAACCTCGTTCTCAAGGTACATAGCTACAGTCAAAGCCTGCCCAATTCCGATGCCTGGTTTCGCCAGCAGTTGGATATCTTCGAGAACCCGGCCCCCAACGCCTGGCAAACTTGGCTGTCCGATGCCTTCGCCCTCTGGCAACACCTGTGGACCGAACCCCTGACCCGCGCCGCCGCCCGGGGCAACGACCTTGCCCGGCAATGCCTGCAATGGTTCGAGCAGCAACGAAGTCCCGTCTCTGGAGGGGCTCACGAGTCTCCGCCAGGTCTTGGAGTGCGCCAGCTCTCTGGCGCTTTGGGAAGCGACACCACTTTCGAAACCTCATCCCACAAAGCGGCGGAGGGCCGCCGCACTCCAGGACGCTGCCTCGATGGCGAACCGATCACCCGTGAAGCGGTCGCCACCCTCGTGGGCAGGGTTTGGGAACTTGGCAATAACCCACCGCGCGGCAAGAAGGGTGCGTGGGTGGACCCGCTGAAGGGCTTCTGGGCGGACGCCCGCTTCCTGGCGTCGCTGACTGACCCCGCCGCCAGCCACGACCCGCTCGCCGAAGATTGGAGCTGGTGCCGCCAGCATGTGCTGGCGTTGCTGCAGTTGACGCGCGCCTTCGGCGAGGCTTACGCCGCCGCCAAGCGCGAACGCGGCGAACTGGACTTCGCCGACCTCGAACAATTCGCCCTGCGCCTGCTCTGGGATTTCGAGCACGACCGGCCCACCGCCATCGCCGAAGAGCAGCGCGCCAAGCTCCGGTTCGTCTTCGTGGATGAATATCAGGACATCAACGCCGCCCAGGACCGAATCGTTACCGCGCTCAGCCGCGACGGCGCGGCGGCAAACCGCTTCCTCGTCGGCGACGTGAAGCAGAGCATCTACCGCTTCCGCCTGGCCGACCCGAGCATCTTCCGCGACTACGCCGCCCGCTGGCGGGAAGGCTGCGCTGGCCAGACAGTCGCGCTGGCCGAGAATTTCCGCAGCCGCGAGGCCATCCTGGAGTTCGTCAACGCCGTCTTCCGCCCGCTCATGCGGCCGGAAGCCGGCGGCTTGACCTACGACGACGAAGCCGCGCTCCGTTTCGGCGCGCCGGAGGAACGCCACGCCCTCAGCCGCACTGCCGACGCTGCACCGCGTGTCGAGTTGCACCTCCGTCTGAAGCAGAAGGCCGATGCAACCGTCGCCGTGGAAGACGAATTGAGCGAGCTGCAGGACGCCGAGAAGGAGGCCCGGCTCGTGGCGTTGCGCCTAAGGCAGCTCGTGGATACCGGCCACGAAATCTGGGACGATAAGGCGAAAGCGTTCCGCCCAGTCCGGTTCGCTGACATGGCCGTGCTGCTCCGCGCTCCCTCCAGCAAGGCGGAAGGCTACGCCAAGCAGTTCGAGCGCGCCGGTGTGCCGCTCCAAGTTGCCCGGGGCGGTTTCTTTGACGCCATCGAGATCGCCGATCTGCTCAACCTGCTGCATCTGCTGGACAATCCGCTCCAAGACTTGCCGACGCTGGCCGTGCTTCGCTCGCCGCTGGTCGGCCTGACGCTCGACGAGCTGGCGGTCATCCGCCTCACGCTGCCCAAAGGTCATTTCTGGACGGCACTGGCGCGGTGGAGGGAGATTCAAATTTCCGGGGCGGAGGCCGAGCCCGCGGAATTGTACCGCAAAATTACCAATTTCCTCGCTCGCTATCACCGTTGGCGGCGGCTGGCGCGGCAGGGCTCGCTTTCGCGCTGCCTCGACGCCGTGCTGGCGGAAACGCATTACGCCGATTGGCTGCTCGCACAGCCTCGCGGCGCGCAACGCCACGCGAACGTCGAGCGTCTGCTCTCGCTCGCGCAGCAATTCGACCAGTTCCACCGGCAAGGCTTGTTTCGCTTCCTGCGGTTCATCGAGGCGCAACGGGAAGCCGAGGCCGAACCGGAAGTCGCGCAAAGCGCCGACGAGAACGCCGTGCGCCTGATGAGCATTCATCAGAGCAAGGGCTTGGAGTTTCCGGTCGTCGTGTTGGGCGATCTGGGCAAGCGTTTCAACGATCAGGACCTGCGCGCCGACTTGATCCTCGATGAGCAATACGGCCTGTGTCCGTGCATTCAGCCGCCGGGCAACAGGCGCAAGTATCCAAGCCTGGCCCACTGGCTGGCCAGCCGGCGACAACGGCGCGAGCAACTGGGTGAGGAGTCGCGCCTGCTCTACGTGGCCATGACCCGCGCCCGCGACACGCTGCTGCTGGCCGGCAGCGTGCCGGAAAGCTGGCTGGCCGACGACGCGGGCGAACTCGGCGTCACGGAAATCCTTGAAGGCCGAAGCTATCTCGACTGGCTTTGGCCGTGGTTCGCCGCGAATGGTGGTTTGGCCGACCACGCGCCCGCCTCCAGCCAAAATCCGCTGTTCGCCTGGCAGCTCCACACAGACGATGCTTTGCGAGAGTTGCTTGAATCTCCGCCAGGTCTTGGAGTGCGCCGGCCCTCCGGCGCTTTGAGCCCCGGAGAGCTGCGTGCGACACGGCCAGAGCGGCGGGGGGCCGCCGCACTCCAAGATGCTGGCGCGGCGCTGCCAGACTCCGTGCCGCCTGCTGCCAATGAACCAATCCGAGCGAAGCGTGGCGCGGAAGAACTCTGGTCGCGCGTCGAGCAACTCGCGGCGTGGCAATACTCCCACGTTGCCGCGACACGTGAACCCGCAAAGACTTCCGTTACCGCGCTCCGACGGCGCTTTGCGGAAGCGGAAGAAGCAACAGGCGCGTTTCCGCCCGCCGTGAAGTCGCCGGAAGCGAAGCCGCGTTCAGCCCGTCGCAAAGGCAAGCTTTCGGCCGCCGACACTGGCACGGCGCATCACCACTTCCTGCAACATGTCGAGCTGGAACGCACCGGAAACCCGGCGGAACTCGAAGCGGAGGCGAAACGATTGGTGTCGGCCGGGAAGCTTGCGGCGGACGAAATGGCGGCGCTGGACTTCGAAGCTCTGTCGGGGTTCTGGAATTCGCCGGTAGGTCAACGTATCCGCGAACAGGCGAAGTTCGTTAAGCGCGAGCTGGGTTTCACGACGCGATTTTCCCCGGACGAATTCCGCCGCATCATCGGCGCCGCGCCGTCTCCAGAACTCGCCGATGAACAGGTGGTCGTTCAAGGCGTGGCGGACCTGGTTGTCATGCTGCCGGAAGAACTCTGGCTGCTGGATTTCAAGACCGACACGCTCGCGCCTGCGGCTTTGGCTGAGCGGGTGAAGTCGTATGAGCCGCAACTGCGACTCTACGCGCTGGCGCTCGAACGCATCTTCCGCCGGCCTGCGACCGAGATCTGGCTGCACTTTTTGGCGCTTGGCGACACCGTGTCGCTCGTGTCGCGGGCGGGGAGGACCGCCACCGTAGCCATCGCCCCGGAGCATAGGGGTTGACGCCTCGGCCAGAAGAGGGTTCTTCCGGCGAGGCGCCGGACGCACGAACCTGAGCCGGGGGACTGCTATTTCAGCCCCATCACCAGAATCACCAGGTCAATGATGAACAGCAGCACGATCGTGACTTCCAAGATCATCATCCAGCGGTTCGTCTGGTCGTGCTTCAGCAGTTGGTAGAGGTCATCCAGCGTCTTGAGCTTGCCGTCAATGGTGCGATGCCATTCACCGAGGTGAAAGCGCGAGGAGATCTTCTCGTAGATGCGGGCGAGGTGCCAATCGCCGAAGAACTTGGTAATGTTCGAGAGCTCGTCGCTCATGCGCGTCAGGTCAATGCGGATCTCCCGCAACTCGCGTAGCACACCCGCCCGGGACCGCAGCGGGCGTTCACCCAGGTCGCGGTAGGACCGTTCGAGCGCGTTGTCGAGCAGGCGGTCGTAGGCTTCCAGCTCGGCGAGTTGCAGGTTCGCCAGCTCCATGATGTAGAGCGTCTCGTCGAAATCGCGCGGCTCATCAATCAGCAGCGCCGCGTCCCAGTCCACCACGACCAGATCGTCTTCGTAGTAGCTCAAGTAGCGGCCGGTAGATTCGTCGGATTCCTGCTTCGAGAGCCGCTCCACCTCCGGCTCTTGCGTCAGGAGTGCGGCCACCTGTCGGCGATGTGCCTGGAACCAGCTTTCCGCCGTGATCTTCGTCCCTTCCGCCGTCAGCAGCGGCGAAGCGATGCAGAACACCGTGTAGGCTTCCTCCTCGACGAGCCGCGGATGCGGGCGGACGTAAGAGGCTTTCAGCTCGGCGACCACGTCCTCGGCCAGCCGCTGCACTTCGTCGTGGAGCGAGCCGTTGTTGAATTGCAGATCGTGGAAGTCCACCAACTCCTCGACATGCTCGACCGAGAACGGCACGCGCACGGTGATGCTGATCGCGCCGACGGGCAGAAGCTTGATGGCGCGCTCGACACGCACCGGGCCGCGCGGCCCGATGCGCTCCAGCGGGGACAGGCGCACCATCTGCGGCTTGTAGAAGAAGAGCTGCTTGGGACTCCGCTTGCTGGCGTCCACGGCGAACTGGGCGACCGGCTGGCCGAGCAGTTCGCGCACAGGCTGGCGCGTCATGTCGTAGGCCACGTCGAACGCAAAGACGTACACTACCTCACCGGTGTAGCGGGCGACCTTGGGCGGGGCCGGTTTCCGTTCAGGGGCTTTCGGTTGTTCCGGGGCATTGACCATACCGCCAGCAGACTAGGCCATGCCGGGGAATTTGTCGAAGCCTCAGACGAAAACCCGGTTGGCGTCGCCTGGTAGTGTGGCGCCGCCAGCGCTAATCCCACTCCAAAACCGGCCTAATACCTTGCGCCAACGGTTTGACTTCGGAGCGCTTTTTTGGTTACTTCTCCCCCGACACCGCAACCAGTTGCGACCGATCTTTGAATTTCGTCTGGAAACAGACAAACGGATTTCGATTCCGGCTTTGTACAGGCCGTTATCGAGTTCTCCCTGATCCTACTGATTGTACTAATTCGAAAACTCCCCGGGCCTCTCAGCCACCTCCTGGCTGTTTGGCCCGGTTTTTTGTACTTGGCCCAGAGCGGCTCAGAGGGTGCGAAACTTCTCATCGCCGCACGCGAGAAGCGCCGGCTTTCCCGTTCGTCGCAAGGGCGTTCAATTCAATGCGCCTCCGCCCCCACTCGACCGAAGGCGAATCCGGTGGGGGCGACTGCCGCTAATTCGCTCCAAGTTCCTGGCGGATGAACGCCAGCTTGTCCGCAGCTTCCTCGATGATCTTCGCCGTCGGCTTGCCGGCACCGTGACCGGCCTTGGTCTCGATCCGGATCAGCACCGGCGGGCCGCCACTCTCCTGGCATTCCTGCAACCGCGCCGCGAACTTGAAGCTGTGCGCCGGCACCACGCGGTCATCGTGATCTGCCGTCGTGATGAGCGTGGCCGGATACCGCACGCCCTTCCGCAACGCATGCAGCGGCGAATACCCGTAGAGCGCCTGGAACTCGTCCGCGTTGTCGGCGCAACCGTAGTCGCTCGTCCATGCCCAGCCGATCGTGAATTTGTGGAAGCGGAGCATGTCCATCACGCCCACCGCCGGCAACGCCACGCCAAAGAGTTCGGGTCGTTGCGTCATGCACGCGCCCACAAGCAGGCCGCCGTTGCTCCCGCCGGAGATCGCCAGCTTGGCGGGCGACGTGTATTTGTTCGCAATCAGCCACTCCGCCGCGGCGATGAAGTCGTCAAAGACGTTTTGCTTTTGCAGCTTCGTGCCGGCCTTGTGCCACTCTTCGCCGTATTCGCCACCGCCCCGCAGGTTCGGCATGGCATACACCCCGCCTTGTTCCATCCAGACCAGGTTTACTACGCTGAAGCTTGGGGTGAGACTGGCGTTGAAACCGCCGTACCCATAGAGCACGGTCGGGCACTGACCATCGAGCTGCAGGCCCTTCCGATGCGTAATGAACATAGGCACACGCGTGCCGTCCTTGCTTTTGTAGAAGACTTGCTTCGTTTCGTAGTCGTCGGGATTGAAGTCGACCTTCGGCTCGCGCCAGATTGTGCTTTGGCCGGAGGTCATATCGTAGCGGTAAATCCGCCCCGGCACTGTGAAACTGGTGAACGAGTAAAACGTCTCCGTTTCGCCCCGCTTCCCGCCAAACCCGCCGGCGCTACCGATGCCCGGCAGCGCGACCTCGCGCTCGAAGCGTCCGTCCAAGGCGAACAACTTGATCACGCTCCGGGCGTCTTTGAGATAATTGGCGACGAAGCAATTGCCCACCGTGCTGACGCCCGTCAGCGTGTCCTCCGCCTGTGGGATGAGTTCCTTCCAGTTCGCGCGCTCGGGCTTGGTCGTGTCGATCGCAATCAGCCGGGCCCGCGGCGACTTGAAGTCCGTCTTGAACCAGAACACCGGCCCCTCGTTGTCCACGAAGGAAAAGTCCGCTTCGAACCCGGTCAGCAGTTCCACCACCTGCGCCTTCGGGTCTTTGAGGTCGAGATAGAACACGTTGTTCTTTGGATCCGTGCCGAGACTGACGGTGATGATGAGATACTGCCCGTCCTCGGTGACGTAGCCGCCGAAGCCCCACTCCTTCTGGTCAGGCCGATGGTACACCAGCTTGTCCTCCGCTTGGGGCGTGCCGAGCCGATGGTAATAGAGCTTCTGGAAGTAGTTCACCTTGGTCAGTGCTGATTTCGCATCCGGTTCATCATACCGGCTGTAGAAGAAACCCTTGCCATCCTTGGTCCAGGAGGCATTGCTGAACTTCACCCAGCGGATGTGATCCGACAGGTCCTGGCCGGTGCGCACATCGCGCACCTTCCACTCCTGCCAATCGCTGCCCGCCGTGGCCAACCCGTAGGCAAGCAGGTTGCCGTCCTCGCTGATGGCCGCTCCCGACAGCGCCACCGTGCCATCGGGCGACAGCGTGTTCGGGTCCAGCAAGACACGGGGTGCTGCGTCGAGCGCTTCCGCGACATACAGCACGGCCTGGTTTTGGAGGCCGTCGTTCTTGCTGAAGAAGTAGCGTCCGCCGTACTTGGACGGCGCGCTGTAGCGCTCGAAGTTCCAGAGCTTCGTCAATCGCTCGCCCAAGCCTTTCCGCTGCGGGATCTGGGCCAGGTAGCCGAAGGTGACGACGTTCTGCGCCTTCACCCACTCCTGAGTTTCGCGCGAATTATCGTCTTCCAGCCAACGATACGGATCCGCGACGGGAATGCCGTGATACACGTCCACCTGATTGATCTGACGCGTGACTGGATAGGGCGAGGTTGGTGGTGGGGTGGTCGCGCAACCCACAAGAATCGCGGCGACCGCGAGGATGGAGAGCAGTTTGAGCGAAATCATGCCGTAAACGATGCGGCGAACCGCGCGCCACGTCAAAGGGATTTCCAGGCCCGCTGTCTTGAAAGTGGGTCGAAATCGCTCGCATCCAGAATTCGACTCGGCACCCGCTTCGAGCCCCGGGCACGCCGCGGAGATCGTCCGGACCGCAAGTCACCGCAACCTTTTGGTTTTCCGCCCGCCTGGGTTTCTGCTAAATCACCCGCGTGTATCAGGAATACTACGGCCTGAAAGAGCCGCCGTTCGACATCACGCCGAACCCGCGTTTCCTGTTTTACAGCGCGAAACACCGTGAAGCGTTTAATCACCTGCTTTTCGGAATTCGCGAGCGCAAGGGCTTTGTCCAGCTCACGGGCGAGGTGGGGGCGGGCAAGACCACGCTCTGTCGCGCCATGCTGGAACAGCTTGACGGCCGTTTCTCCACCGCGCTCATTCTGAACCCGGTGATGAGCGCCGATCAGTTGATGAAGGCCATCGCGATGGAGTTCGGGCTGGAGACAAAGGGCCTGGATCGACTCGAAATCGTTGCCGCGATCAATCATCACCTGCTCAAGCTCGTCGGGCAGCAGCGCGATGCCGTCCTGATCATTGACGAAGCGCAGGACTTGACCGACGAACTGCTGGAGCAAGTGCGGCTGCTCTCCAATTTGGAGACCGACAATCGAAAGTTGCTGCAGATCGTCCTGATGGGCCAGCCGGAGTTGCGGGACCGGTTAAACAACCCGCGCTTACGCCAGCTTCGCCAGCGCATCACCGTGCGCTACCACCTGCTCCCGCTGAACCGGTTTGAGGTCAGCCATTACATCCAACATCGACTCGAAGTCTCCGGGGCCAAGGATCGCCCCTATTTTACGCGACCGGCACTGTGGCGGGTGCATCATTACAGCGGCGGCATCCCGCGCTTGGTCAACGCGGTCTGCGACAAGGCGCTGCTGGCTGGTTACGTGGCCCAGACGCGCTGCATCACTTGGGGTATGGTCGGCCGGGCTGTGCGCGAGTTGGAAGGAAACGTCAACGCATGAGCCTCATCAACGACGCCCTCAAACGGGCCAAGGAAGCCCAGCAGCAACAACCACCTGCCACCCCCGGCGGTCCGCCCATGCGCCCGGTGGAACAGCGTCCGGCGCGGAACAACAGTTTCTGGTTGATGCTCCTCTTCGGCGTCGTGGTGGCCGCCGCTTCGATTCTCCTCTGGCAATGGTATCAACAGAGCCGGCAGCCGCAGCCGCTGGTTGTGGCTGGGAATCCTGCGCCCTCCATCCAAACTCCGTCTGCGCCAGTTTCAGTGCCCGCGACCACGCCTTCCGCACCGGTCGCTGCCCCGATCGCTGCACCTCCTCCCTTGCAGACGAACACCGCGCCCATGGCCGTCAAGCCCGCTTTGGCTCAGCCGGAGCCAACCGGTTTGCCCGTGGCAACCCCGCCCCCGCTTACAGGTGTGGCCACGAGTGCGCCGCCAGTTGCGGTTCAACCGCCTCCAGTTGTAGCAGCTCCGCCCCAACCCGCTCCGCCAAAGCTTCAGGGCATCCTGTTTCATCCCACCCGCCCTTCGGCGATCATCAACGGGAAGCTGCTCTTCGTCGGTGAGAGCATGGGTGACTTGCGGGTGACCGCCATTGACCAGGAGAGCGTCACCCTTGTGGGCGGCGGCAAAACGAACTGGCTGACCTTGAAGTGACCCATCCACGCCCAAAGAACCTCAGAAGGACCCAAACCGAAACCCGCATCGCATGAACGAATTCCGCCAGAAACTCCGCACCTCGCCCGCCTACGCGCGCGTCGCGCCCTTCGTCATCTTCCTCGTGCTCACCACGCTCCAGGACATGCTCGGCGGCGACATGCGCTATTGGCTTTACTTCGCCAAGACCGTGGTCGGAGCGTGGCTCATCTGGGAGTTGTGGTCGATCGTCACCGAAATGCGCTGGACATTCAGCGTGGAAGCCGTGGCGGTCGGCATTGGCGTCTTTGTGATCTGGGTTGGACTAGATCCTTATGTGCCCAAGAACCACTTTTTCTTCAACCCGGGTGGCGACCCCTGGAATCCGCACCTGCGCTACGGAGAGGGCTCGGCGATGGCGTGGTTTTTCATTGCCGTGCGCATCGCCGGCTCGACCATCGTTGTGCCGCCGCTGGAGGAGATGTTCTACCGTTCGTTCCTCTACCGCTACTTCGTCCGCACGGATTTCCAAAGCCTGCCTTTGAGCCATCGGCATGTGCTGTCGTGGGTGGTGACGTCGCTGCTGTTCGGTCTGGTGCATTACGAGTGGCTGGCGGGCATCCTGTGCGGGCTCGCCTACCAATGGCTGGTCATCAGCAAGAACCGTCTCGGTGATGCGATGACGGCCCACGCCATCACGAACTTCATCCTCGGAATCTACATCGTGTGGCGGGGCGCGTGGGGATTCTGGTGAGAGTGTAACTGTTGAACGGTTAAATCGTGAATCGGTCTGAGTCATCCGCCGCCGCTCACCTTGCTTCAACGATTCAACGTGCCGCTTTTTCAGCAACGAAGCTTCCACCCTGCATTCTCTTTGAGGACGAGCACCTGCTGGTGGTGAACAAGCCGCCCGGCTGGAATACGCACGCGCCGAGTCCTTACGCCGGAGAAGGCATTTACGATTGGCTGAAACACCGCGAGCCGCGCTGGGCCAACCTCGCCATCATTCACCGCCTCGACAAGGAAACCAGCGGCGTGATGGTTTTTGGCAAGACACCGCTGGCCAATCGCTCGCTGACGGAGCAATTCTCGGAACGCCAAGTCCGCAAGACGTATGTGCTGCTGACGGATCGCCCGGTGAAGCGCGGCGAGTTCACCGTGAAGTCCAAGCTGTCGCGGGCCGGCGAGCGTTACGTCAGCGGCGCGCATGGCGAGTCTGCCGAAACGCGGTTTCAAACCCAGGATACGGAGGCTCTCGCAAGACTTCGTAGCGGCGACTCGGAAGCGCGCCGCCAACTCGATCGCGGGGGGCAAGATCAGCGGCGCTCTTCCGGACCGCCGCTACGGGAAGTCCAAGCCACGCCGCTCACGGGTCGCACCCACCAGATTCGCGTGCATGCTGCGGACAGTGGCTTCCCGATCCTCGGCGATGCGCTCTACGGCGGCTCGTCGTTTCCACGCGTTTGCCTACACGCGGCGGAGTTGACGCTGCGGCACCCGGCAACTGGCGCCGAAATCACGTTCCGTGCGCCAGCAGATTTTGAAACGGATTCGCGTCAGGTCTTGCGCCGGGCCGTCATCGAGCCGGAGACCACGGATGCCTTCCGCCTGATCCACGGCGCGAGCGATGGCTGGCCGGGCTGGTATGTCGAGCGGTTGGGGGATTTTCTGCTTTCGCAGGGCGAACGTCCGTTGGCCGCTGACCAACAGCCCTGGCTCACCGCGTCCGGAGCAGTCGCATATCACAAGATGCTATCTCGCCACGTCCGTTGCTCAACGCGGACCGAAACGTCGCCCCAGCTCGTGTTCGGCCCGGCTGCCCCCGAGCGCTTCATCGTCCGCGAGAATGGCGTGCAGTTCGAGTTGAGTTTCAGCGAGGGCTACTCCGTCGGCTTGTTCCTGGATCAGCGCGACAACCGGCGGCGGTTGTTGACCGGCCACGTTGCGTCGGGCTTTCCGCTGACTCAATTGGCAATCGGAAATCGGAAATCGGAAATCCTCAACTGCTTCGCCTACACGTGCGGCTTCTCGGTTTGCGCGGCGCTGGGCGGGGCGCGGACAACAAGCCTGGACCTCTCGAAGAAATACCTGGAGTGGGGTAAGCGGAACTTCGCGCTGAACGGCCTCGATCCCGCGGCTCACGATTTCATATACGGCGACGCGTTTGACTGGCTGCGCCGGCTGGCGAAGAAGGGGCGCGCGTTCGAGGTCGTCCTGCTGGACCCGCCGACGTTTTCGCAGTCGAAGGAAGGCGGCGTGTTTCGGGCGGAGAAGGATTATGGGAAGCTTGTCAGCGCCGCGTTGCCGGTGCTGCAGCCGGGTGGAATCCTGTTTGCGTCCACCAATGCCGGCGACTGGCCGCCGGAGGAATTCCTGGCCCAAGTGACGCAGGCCATTCGGAAAGCGGGCCGGCGCATCGTCCAACAATACTACGTGCCCCAGCCGCCCGACTTCCCGATCTCCCGCGCCGAACCGGCGTATCTGAAGACGGTTTGGATGAGAATCGATTAGAGCGTCGGTCGAGCTTGCTGATCTCAACGCGAGCTGCGAATGTTGCTACACTACGTGACAGTCCGTGAGGTGCGCAATCAATTGCCTGGCCCCAGCATGTGATAGCCAACGAGGGCGCCTATCAACACAAACACTACCCCAATCGCTAACATCAGATTCGCGGTGGTGAGCGAGTCATGGCCAACGAATGCCGTGGGTGGATTTGCCGGATCATATCTGACTGGGATCCTTGTCCCTGCCTCCAACCGACACCCATATCCAATATCGCTCGTTACTGAGAACCGCTGCCCGCCCACCGAATACTCCACGATGGGGCGATACACCGGGGTTGGATCGAGACCGCCGATTGGACCTTCGATGTTGCCGACCACCGTTCCCCACGTCTGAAGGCAGGCGTCCAACTTGGCTATGAGTCGCCGGCGGCAGGAAATTCCCCCGAGCAGCAAGACGACTCCCGCGACTGGAAAAAGGAGGAAAAGGAATTCCAAAGACTGTGACATGTCTCCCCCGGCGTCAGCCCGCCCGCAACACTTCCAGCATCGCGCGGTCGAGCTTGTGGCCGCGAAACTCTTCGTAAGCGACATCCGCGCGTCCGCTGTCGAGCACGCCAAAGCTCCCGCGCAGATTCCACAACGCCCAACCCCAGCCCGCTTCTTTCCACAGATCGAGTTGATCCTTCATCCACGCCAGCGCAACCTTGTGCGGCGTCTGGTTAAACGCGCCCCATTCGCCCACGTGGATGCCCACGCCTTTGCGCTCTAGTTCCTGCCACGGCGCGATGCGCTCGCGGCGGAGCGTTTCCTTGTCGGTCGTTTTGTCGCCGAGCTTCAGCGGCCAGGTGGGCTCGGCCCATTTGTCCGAGCCGCCGATCCAACTAGCCTTGTAATGGCTGATCTGCATCGGTTGATAGCCGCGCGTGCTCTGCCCGACTCCAAGCGACGCCAGACCATGCACTGGTTCCGTCCCCCACTTGAGCCCATCAGCCACAATGAGCCGCTTGGGGTCTTCGGCACGGATGGCCTGCACCAGACGCGTTACGACGCGGACGTAAACGTCTTCGGCGATGTTGGCCGGTTCGTTCAAAAGGTCGAAGCTGAGCCGGTCGTTGGGGATGCCCTTGAAGCGCTTGGCGAAATGCGCCCAGTGATACGCGCAGGCATCCAGCGCCTTCTCGTCCTTCCACAGATCGAAGGGTTCGGGCGGCGGGTTGACGCAGTAGCCAGGCGCGCGGTGGAGGTTGAGATTCACGTGGACGCGGTGCTTGCGGCCAAACTCAACCGCCTCGTCCACATGCTTCAGCTCAGCTTCCTTGAGTTCTGTCGGCGCTTCGTGTGTGGCCCAGCAGAGGTAGGACATGGGCAGGCGCGCGAAGTCGAAGCCCCACTCGGCCATCCACGCAAAATCGTTTTCCTCAAAGGGCGGATTGCCATTCCGCCGGGCGGTGAATTTTTCCAGCAGGTTGAAGCCCCGCCAGCGCGGCAGGTGTTTTGCGGAAGGCGCGGGCGGAGTCGCAGCGCAGGAGCTCAACGTGGGAAGACTCACGAGCGCCAGCGCACTGCTAGTGGCTGAGAGGAATTGCCGACGGTTCAGGGAATTCATAGGAAGTAAACGCCATTCATGTACCTTCCCCGAACGCTCGCCCGAGTTGGGCCGATTCACTCGCCTGCCAACTCGCGCACAATCGCGACCAGGTCTTGCGTCTTGAACGGCTTGGCGAGAAAGCGGTCAGGCTTGATCGGAGAGTTGGCGTAGATCTCTTCGCCAACGGTGCCGCTGGCGAGCAGAATCTTCTGTTCAGGCGCAACGCCCCGGCATTTCTCGATGAGTTCCATGCCGTTGAGGCTGTGCATGGCGTAGTCCGTAATGACCAGCGCGGGGCGCTTGGGATGCGACACGAACGCCTTGAAGGCTTGGGCTGGGTCGGGGAAAGTCAGTACGCGATAGCCGAGCGGTTCGAGCAGTACCGCGATCAATTCCAGAATCATCACCTCGTCGTCCACCGCATAGATCACCGGCTTCTCATGCGTGGCGGCTTTGGCAGAATGGCTTTTCGGCTGGCTCATGGACATTAGACCGCCCGTAGTAAATGCTGGTTCAAGCCGGCTGGCAAGCCCGATTTGAGACGGTTTCCTGCCGGCGAGGGTGGATGATTGTTGACAGACGGGAGACCGAGGTCCGCCGCCGCTCATTGTTTGCGCCAATTCTGCCCGTCCGATTATCAATTACCCGGCCCGCCCCTGTCCGCGCTAGAGTCCGGGCCATGAAAACACGACGCGTGATGAACTGGTGCGAAACGGCGGCGGTTTGGGCTGGCTTGTGCCTCATGGCCGTCCTAGTGTTCGGCGAAAGCCGGTCGGTTTGGCGTAGCCGCGACCTCTGCGCTCGGGAACAGGCACAGACGCCGGCGCCCGCCTTCAATCCGGCGGATTGGCAGCGCTGACCGCGCATTGCGAAAGGACCGCCATGACTGCGCCGGAACGGTTGGAACTGGAGCAACTCAAGCAACGCCAGCAGCAGTTGTTGGCACGGGCAGAGTCGTTGGCGCATGACATCGAACGCTTGGAACAGCGCCTGGCAACCCCGGAAGTCGAGGCGGCGACTGCCGGCGTTATCGAGCCGCCCGTGCCGGACCGGGCACCCGGAACCGCCCCGGAGCTGCCGGCGGTCCTCCAATCCTCGCCCGCTGCGCCTCAGCCGACCCCCGTACCGATAACCCCGCATCCAGGCAAGAAGCTGCCGCTGCCGCCCATTCTCCGCGCCCAACCCTTGTCCGTGTCGCAGGTGGCGGAAGTGGGATCGGCGTCGGCCCCGAAGTCTCCTGACCTGCCGCCGCAGGAAATCACTGCGCCCGTTGTTGAGGCGTCTGAAGTGGCTCCAGTTCTCGCGGAGGCAGCAGCGGAAGCTCCACCGCTCCCGCCGCCCATTCCGTCGCCGGTGCGGGCGCGAGTGGCGGTTACACCCGCCAAACCAGCGGGCGAATCGTCGTTCGAGATGCGCCTAGGCACCTACTGGTTCGTCCGCGTCGGCGCGGTTCTGGTCCTCACGGGACTGGTCTTCCTCGGTACGCTCATCCATCCGCAGCTGGGGCCGGGTGGCAAGGTGGCGATGCTCTACCTGGCCAGCGGCGCATTGCTGGGCGCGGGGGCGTGGTGGCAGCGCAAGGCCGCGAAGGAATCGCTCAAGAACTACGCCCAAGTCCTGTTCGCCGGCGGCCTGGCGGCGGTCTATTTCACGACGTACGCGGCGCATCACTTTCCCACGTTACATGTGATCGGCAACCGGACGCTCGATGGCGCGTTGTTGCTGGTGTGGGCGGCATTCATGGTCTGGATATCCGACCGGAAGAAATCCGAGTTGCTGGCGCTGTTTTCGGTGGGGCTTGCCTATTACTCGGCGGCCATTACCCGGGTTGGCACCTTCACGCTCTGGTCGAACCTCGTGCTCGCCATGGCGGCGGTGTTCTTCCTGGTGCGCAATCGCTGGGCCGCACTCTCCACCGTGAGCCTCGCCGCCACTTATGCCTCGTACACGTGGTGGCGGTTCATCCACGGCATGGGCTGGCAATGGGCCTCGCCGGATGAGGGGCTGTGGCTGGGCGGGAGTTTCCTCATTGGCTACTGGGTCATCTTCACGGCGGCCGTGTTTCTCTCCAAGCACGAACGATTTGCCGGACAACCGCGGGCCGCCTTTCTGACGCTCAACAACGCCGCGTTCTTCACGCTCTTTGTGCTGACGATGTGGCAGGTGCGCACCGGAAAGTTTTGGCAACTCGCGCTCACCTGCGGCCTCGTCCTCCTGGCCATGGCGGCGTTGGCTCGACGTGTTCTCGCTAGCGAACGGCTCACGATCAACGCCTACCTCACGCAGGGGCTGCTGCTGGTCACGATTGGCATCATCGCCAAGTACAGCGGGCTGAACTTGGCGCTTGCGCTCGGTTTCGAGAGCGTCGCCCTGCTCACCGCCGGGTTGCTGACCAAGAACCTCATCTTCCGCATTGGCTCCTACATCACCGGCGCGCTGGCCACCGCCTGGGCGCTGGACGCTTTGGAGAAGAGCGATCGCGCAGCGCTGTGGGGCGGCATTGGCATCGGCGGCCTGCTGGTGTTCAACGCGTTCACCTCGCGCCGCGCCGACGACCGACGGGCGGAGCCGGCCCTCCTGCCCGCGCCGGCCTATTTTACGGCATTGGCGCTGGTGACCTGGCTGTTCGCTACTTGGACTTACGCCGCGCCCGCAAACGTTGGATTCGCGATGGCGGTCGAAGCCCTCGCCTTGACGCTGGTGATCCTCGTCCTGCCGCTGCCGGAGATCGCGGTGCTGGGGCAGGCGGCCATCCTCTGTGCGCAGGTTGCGTGGCAATTCAACGTGCCGCCCGGCATCGCGCAATCCACCGCGCTGGTGATGGCGATTCACGGCGCCGTGCTGTTGTGGCTCGGCCCAAAAAGAAACCTGCCACTCCTGCAACTCGGGGCATTCTTCGCGCCCGCGATGGCCGTTGTCTGGGGCATCGCGGGAATGGAACGCTTCGCCACGTCCGGCCTGTTGACCGGTGTCGGGCTCGCCAGCGTGATGGTGTTCGCGCTGGTCCTGGCGCACCGACAGAGCGACGACGCGGACGAAAACGCGCTGCGTCCGGCACCCGCATACTTCAGCGTGCTGACCATCATGCTCGCGGGCATCACGACGTGGTTCAACACCAGTGCTGCCAACTGCCCGCTCGCCCTCGTCGCCGTCGCGCTTGGTCTGACGGCGTCCATCTATCTGTTGCGTGTCCGGGAGCTGCCGCTGCTGGCGCAGACATTGGCCCTCGCCGGTCACGTGTTCTGGCAGGTCAACCTGCTCGATCAGGGCGCACCTCGCTGGTGGAATCCGCTGCTCATGATCGCCATGACGCTGGGCCTCGGCCATTGGTGGCAGAAACAGACGCGCCTGAAGGTCGACGGGCAGGTGAGCATGGCGATGCAGGTTGTGTGGTCGCTCGCAATGGTCGGTCTGGTGATCGCGTGGCTTGGCAAGACGTGTTCCGATCCGGCTTGGCTCGGTTGGGCGAGTCTGTTGGCCGTGGGCGTGACGGCTTACGCGGTGGTGACCCGCGCGTGGATGCTGGCGGCCTGCGCGCAACTGTTCCTGCTGCCGGCGCTGTGGCTGTTCTGCGAACAAGTCGGCAAAGAGGCCGAGCCGCGCTTCATCGCACTCCTGCCGGTCGGCGCGCTCGTCTTGCTGTCGCTGTCCACGGTGGCGTGGTTCACTCGCAAGACCGACGCCCGACCCGAGGTTCGCGCTCCGCTGCAAACCCTCGCCCTAGGCTATCGCTGGGTGGCCTTGGTCATGTCGCTCTGGTGGGTGATGGAATACATCCCCGAACGCGAACGCATCTGGACACTGACTTTGGTTGGTGCCGCGCTGTTCGCGGTGGCGGGCTGGCGGCGAAGCAGCGAGGCCCTCCTGGCCTCCGCCGTATTCAGCGGGGTCGCACTGGCGCTGGTGGCGCAGGCTTGGGCCACAAGGACACTGGTCTATCTGCCAAATCTGCTGTCGATTCTGGCCTGGCTCGGTCAGCAATTCATCGCCCGCCGGCAGTCGGAGCGTTTCGAACTGGAGGAAGTGGCCCATCGCGCGGTCATCTTATTCGGTGGCGCTTGCCTGTGGGCTTTTGTTTCGCGCTGGGTGGCGCAGAGCGCCAGCGGCTTTTACCTGACCGCGAGCTGGTCGGTGCTGGCCTTGGGCCTTCTGGCCACGGGCATGGTCTTGCGCGAGCGGATGTATCGCTGGCTGGGGTTGACCGTGCTTGCCGCCTCGCTGGGGCGGGTGATCATCTTCGACGTCTGGAAGCTTGAGCCAATCTACCGCGTAATCAGTTCCATGGCCCTGGGCCTCGTGCTGATTGTGCTCGGCTTCATCTACAACCGGTACCGGGAGAAGATTCGGCGGTGGCTATGAGCGGATAAGTTAGCCGTGCGCCGTTTCAGCGGGGCATCAGGTACTCCAGTAAGTCCGCCACGGCCTGCGGGGCAAGGTCCTTCTCCAGTCCCTCCGGCATCGCGGAGATTTCCAGACTCGTCACGGGCATGACGGCAACACGGGGCAACAGGAGTTGCCCGCCCAGCGGCTGGCGCAGGACGATGCCCGCAGGCGTTTCGTTTTCGATCACACCCAACACGCTGCCGAGATGCCGGCTTTCAATCGCGTACCATTGACCGTTCGGTGAAATCAAGCGATTGGGATCGACGAACTGCGTGAGTAACCAGTCCTTACCCCGACTGGCCGCGCTTTCCAGATCAGGGCCAAGCTCCGAACCTTCGCCACGAAAACGGTGACACTCAGCGCAACGGTTGAGGAACAGTTGCCGACCCCGCCCGGTGTCGCCGCGTAGGGTGAGTGCCGGCTGCAGTCGCTTCAACTCACTTTCGCGATCGCCAGCTTTGGCCGGACCGAACACGGTCGTCGTCCGCTGCGCCACCGTGCTTTCCGGGTGCAGGCGCAGGAACGTGATCTGCGGCTCGGACAGTTCATCCCGGCGGATGCGGCCGGCCTCGATGGCGCTCAGCAGTGCCTGACAGCCTTCGGGGCGCGCCAGCAGCACATCGAGTGCGCCGGCGCGAACAAGCTCCGGCATGCCACCCCAGCGTTGTGTCAATCCGGCGGCAATGCGCGAATCGGCGAATCGAGCGAGCGTCTGAATTGCCGCCAACTGGATTAACTCGGTCTGCAGGGGTGCGATGAACCCGAACAGGGCCTCGCGAGATTCTTCGAACGGCATGCCGGCGAGCAACCGGATGCCCTCCAATCGGAGCGTAGGCTCGGTGCCATCTACTGCGGCCACCAGTGTTTCCTCGAAGAGCGGGCGCAGTTCATCCGCCGTCGCCACATTGGCGAGCCGGCTGCCCGCCTGGCGCAGACCTTCATCGAGGTGGTGCGCTAGCGCGAGGCGCAGCTTCAGCTCCTGTAGTTCTTTCACCGCTTTGGCCCCGGCGATGGCGGTGGCGATTTCCCCCGGCACATTCCGCGCACCGATCGTGCGCGCCAGCTCCGACATGAAGGCGAAGCCGCCGGGCGACCGCCGTAGGCGGGCGTCGGCCATCGCCAGCCGGAGGCTTTCGCCCGGATCGGCGGCGAGGGCGTTCAACACCGCGGCCCGCACCCAGGGGTTCTCCGCATCGCGGCAGACGATTTCCACCAGTGCGTTGTCAGACTCCGCGTGCAGGATGTCGCCGCAAGCGAGCGCCAGCTCATAGCGAACCGCCAGGGAATTGTCGGTGGCCAACGGTGACAAAGCGGGCCACAAGGTGTCAGTGTTTTTTGGGTTGCTGCGGCAGAGTTCTTCCGCCAGGCGCAGAGCGAGCGTGCAAACCCGGTCATCGGCATCCCGCAGGCCGCGCAGCACATCCTTGTCCTTGAGGACGCCCAGCCCATCCAGCACCGCCAACGCGTGCAGGCGGGCAAGTGGGCTTTTGGCCACTGCCAGCATGTTACTCAGCAACGGGGCTGCGGTTGGGCTCTGTTGCTCGCACAGCAGGCGGGCGGCGGTGTCGCGATGCCAGCCGTTGAGATGCGCGAGGTTCATCGCCAGGTCCAGGGTTTTCGCCTTGGCCAGGCGCGGTGCGGCCGGTTGCTTGAAGTTATCCGGCACGATGCGGTAGATGCGGCCACGATCATTGCCCCGCCGCAGGTCGGCTGCGGCGTGTTGTGCTGCCGGCAACAGCGCTGGGGGATCAAGAAACTCGCGGTGCAAATCTGCCACATAGAGCGCACCGTCCGGTCCGACCGCCAGGTGCATCGGTCGAAACCAAGTGTTGGTCGTGGCCAGAAACTCCGTGCCGAGCTCATCTGCAGGACGCGTCGCGCCCAACGCCACTCCGCTCGTGCCGAGTTTAAAGCGATGGATCACGTTCGCCCGCGCGTCGGCGACAAACACATCCTCGCTGAACGCCGGCGGAAACGCGTTGCCGCGATAGACGACCAAACTCGACGCGGCCGAGAAGTAATCCGTGATGCGTTTCACCTCGGTGCGCCGGACGGGAGCAGAACTGGGCAGGACGATCTCTCGCAGGGGCAGGAGTGGCGTGGCGGAGGCCGGCCCGGCGATGTCGGCACACGGCGGCGGCAGCACGAAGCCGTTCGTGTGTGCGGCGTGACGCGCTTCCCACATAACTTGGCGCAGGGGCTTGTGGGGCCCGCAAACGAAGCGACGACCGCGGCTATCCATGCTTATACCGGTTGAGCCGGCACTACTCTCTGCCGCGAAAACCGGCGTGCGGGGATCGAAGGCGAAATCATGACCATCGAGGCGAAACACGCCTTCGCCGCCCGTGAGCGAGGCGTCATCCATCGGGCCGCCCAGTGCGGCATGGATGCGGTGATCCAATCCCCAAACGAAACTGCGAATGGGCAGCGGCAGCCTGGCGAGTGCGGTGTTGTTGGTTGGGCCGGCAAAGAGAACGTTGCGCTCGTCCGCCCGCCCGTCGTCGTCGGTGTCCTTGCATTGAAGAATCTGGGTTCCCGCGGCCACGATGACGCCGCGATCCCAGCAGATCAGCGCGGAAGGCGCTTGCAGGTCTTCCGCGAAGTCCTTACTCGTATCAAACCGGCCATCGCCGTCACTGTCCTCCAGCAACCGCACCCGTCCCATGTGCGGCGTGCCAGCGTCTGTTCTGGGGTAATCGCGAGCCTCGGCGACAAAGAGGCGTCCGTCGGCGTCGAAGGCGAGCGCGACGGGATCGAACACCAGTGGTTCCGCGGCCACGAGTTCGAGGCGGAAGCCCTTCTTGACTTGAAACTCGGCCACAGCATTTGTGTCCGGCGCAGCGGGACTGAGTTGGGGCACGAGCAGCGCGCCCGCGAGCCCAAGGCTGATGACAAATCTCCGTTTCACGTGGAAAGCATGGCGCACATCCGTGCCCCTGGCAAAGCAGGAATTGCCGCCGATCGCCCCCTTCAACCGGGCTGACACCTCCCGGACGCGACGGGCGTGATGAATCTGCGCCGTCAGGCGGACCGGCTTTGTCGCTCATTTCCTAGGAGCCCGCGCGTAGCCGTCCGTCAGATTGTGCTCGCCCGGCGGGACGGTTTTCCCCAACATGCCGGCGTCCGACGGCGGTGGGCAACCGCCATGAGCATGAAAGCAAAAATCATCATTACACCGAAGAAGGCGGTTGTGGATCCGCAGGGTAAAACCGTGGAGAACGCCTTGGCGCACATGGGTTACACCGGGGTCGCCGGCGTGCACGTGGGCAAGTATATCGAGGTGGACCTCGCCCCCGGCACGGACCGCACTGCGGCACAGCAGGCCTTGAACGATGCCTGCCACAAGTTCCTCAGTAACCCGATCATCGAGGACTACAAGCTGGAGATCGAATGAACTTCGCGGTTCTCCAATTCCCCGCCAGCAACTGCGACCAGGACGCCATTCACGCGGCGCGCGTGCTCGGCCATTCCGCGCGCTACGTCTGGCACAAGGAAACCTCGCTCGGTGATGCGGACGTGATCATTGTGCCCGGCGGGTTCAGCTACGGCGATTACCTGCGCTGCGGCGCGATCGCCCGGTTCAGCCCTGTGATGCAGGCCGTGAAGCAGTTCGCGGACAACGGCGGGCTCGTCCTCGGCATTTGCAACGGCTTCCAGGTGTTAACCGAAGCAGGCTTGCTCCCGGGCGCGCTGGTTCGCAATCGCGATCTGCAGTTCCACTGCGAGCACGTCTTCCTCAAGGCCGTCACGGCGGACTCGCCGTTCACGAATGCGATTCCCGCCGGCAAGCTGCTCAGAGTTCCCATTGCGCACGGCGAGGGATGTTACTTCGCCGACGAGGCCACGCTGTTGGAATTACAGGCGAAGAATCAAATCCTCTGGCAATATTGCGACGCCCAAGGAGAGTTGACGGACGCAGCAAATCCGAACGGCTCGCTGCTGAACATCGCTGGCGTCTGCAACGCCGCGCGCAATGTGGCCGGACTGATGCCACATCCCGAACGTGCCTGCGAAACCATCCTCGGCAGCTCCGACGGTCGGCTGATCTTCGAAAGCATGGTCAGCGCACTTCAGCTAAAGCCGGCGGCCCAGGCCGCGTGACCGGCGAAACGCTGGCAATCTCCTAATGACCAACGCCCCGGTAGACTGAATTGCCGGACGGGCCACGTTGTGTCCCGCGGGAGAGGCAGGGGAGTCCTAAAACGCCCGCCATTCAACGGCACGAGACGTCCAGGCGGACTCTTCATTTCAGTGGTGCTCCATGCGCTTGGGTTTGCTGTGCGACGCGTCCGCCCCAACGTTGGGGGTGAGCACAACGAGAGCTGTCTGGAGCGTTGACGGCAGGATTCTTGGCGGCATCAAGTAATAGGCACATGTCTGGACCGAGCCGTGGCTTGGGTCCGGTAGCGCCAGCCGACCTCGCCGCAATAATCAATCTGAGCGGCCCGTGTAAGCGATCCGCCAAGGGAAACCTCTGTTGATCGGGCTTTCGCTGGAAAGCCACGAAAACAAACGAAGGAAATGGCGGGAGCGGCGGGGCTCGAACCCGTAACCTCTGCCGTGACAGGGCAGC
>CAZWJC010000027.1:0-38373 GCA_964634255.1 uncultured Verrucomicrobiota bacterium
CTACGTGAAGGTGGACGATCTGAGCCGCCCGTATCACACGAACCGGCTGGAGGTTGAGGCAATCCGCAAGGCAATTGATCGTACGGGACGGCCGATGGTGCTGAGCCTTTCTCCTGGTGAAACTGCACTCAGCGCAGCCGAGCACGTGAAGCAGCACGCCAACCTCTGGCGCATCAGCGACGACTTCTGGGACTCGTGGCCTGCGCTCTATGAGCAGTTCGAGCGGTTACGGAACTGGAACCCGCATCGCGGTCCCGGCCATTGGCCGGACGCCGACATGCTACCGCTCGGCGTGCTGGACTTGGGCCGGCGCAAGTCACGCTTCACGCCGGACGAGCAGTACACTTTGATGACGCTCTGGAGCATCGCGCGCTCGCCGCTCATGCACGGGGGGGACATGACGAAGATGGACGACTTCACTCTGTCGCTACTCACGAATGATGAAGTGCTCGCCGTGAACCAGCGCAGCAGCGGCAACCGGGAGTTGTTCCATCGCGGAAGCCACATCGCTTGGATCGCCGATGTGCCGGACTCGGCAGACAAGTATCTCGCTTTGTTCAACGCGCCGGGAACGTTGAAGGTTCAGGAAGATCGCGCGGCCTTCAGGAGCGAGCTTGTCACGCGCGACACGCCGGGACACGGAACAAATATTGACCTCGACATCGCCGGCGCGAAGCGTCTCGTGCTCGTCATCACCGATGGCGACGGCGACAGCTTCGGTGACCACGCGGATTGGATTGAGCCGCGAATGGTCGTTGGTGGCAGCGAGAGGAAGCTGACGGAAATGAAGTGGGCGAGCGCCAGCACGGGCTGGGGCGGCTTGAACATCGGCCAGACCGCTGGCGGCAAGCCGATCACGCTCAATGGCAAGCGCTATCCGGACTCCATTGGCGCGCATTCGCTGTCGGTCATCGAATACGAATTGCCAACCGGGACGACGCGCTTCAAGGCGCTGGCAGCGTTGGATGATGCGGCAGTGGCGCATCCGCGCGGAGCCACGGTCAAGTTCATGGTTTTCACCAACAGTGCGGCGCCGGAGAATCGGACGCAACGAATGTCGGTGGGCTTGGCAGAGCTGGGGTTCACCGGACCGGTGCGCGTGCGTGATCTCTGGCGGCACCAGGACCTGGGAGAGTGTGAGAACGAATTCGCGCCTGAGATTCCGTCGCATGGTGCGGGGCTGTATCGCGTCAGTGGCGAGCGGTCGGCGGCTTCGGGCGCGAGTGGCGAGCGATTGGACCGCGGCGTAGTGGCATTCCTCCGGCCCGACGGCAGTGCATACATCGGTTGGCGTTTGCTGGCCTCCGACCCGGCGGACGTGGCGTTCGACGTGGTCCGATCGGAAAGCGCGGCTGGCGTGGGACAGAAGCTCCACTCAGCTCCAATCAAGGATTCCTGCAATTTCGTGGATGCGACTGCTGGTGGAAAGGTGTGGCATTATACCGTTCTCCCTTCCAGTGCAGGCAAGAGCTCTGCGCAATCCGCGCCTGCCAAAGCGGTAGCGGTTCCTGGCGACACGGCCTTCCGCAGAATCAAACTCCAAGGCAACTACAGCTTCGACAAGGTTGGCATTGCGGACTTGGACGGCGACGGCGCGCTGGACTTCATCATCAAGCAGCCGAATCAAGTCACGGACCCCGGCGTTTGGAAGAAGAGCGAGGACACGTTCAAGCTGGAGGTGTACAGGAGCGACGGTGCCTTCCTGTGGCGACACGATCTCGGCTGGAATATCGAGCAAGGGGTCTGGTGGTCGCCGATGGTCGTTTATGATTTCGACGGCGATGGCAAAGCGGAGGTCGCTGTGAAGTCGGCGCCAACAGACAAGGATTACCGCGACGCCGAGGGCAAAGTGACCACCGGCCCGGAGTGGTGCTCTGTGCTCGACGGACTGACTGGAAAGGAAATCGCCCGCGTGGATTGGCCTGCGCGTGGCAACATCGCCGACTGGGGCGACGCCAAGAACAACCGCGCCTCACGTCACCTCATGGGCCTCGCCTATCTGGACGGAAAGCGAGCCAGTCTGCTGGTCATGCGCGGGACGTACACCAAGATGCTCGTGGACGCCTACAATCTGGTGGATGGCAAACTTCTGCCGGTCTGGAAGTGGTGTGGCGACAACGAAACGCCGCCGGTTCGCGGTCAAGGCGCGCACGGCATGCACGCGGTGGACGTGGATGGCGACGGGCGGGATGAAATTGTGCTCGGCGCCGCCGTGCTGGACGACAACGGGGAGATTCTATGGAACCTCGGCATGGGACATCCGGACGCAGTGTATGTCGCGGACATCCTGCCAGAGCGGTCCGGCCTGGAGATCATCTACGGCTTCGAAAGCAAACAGAGCAGTAATGGCTTCTGCCTCGTCGAAGCGAAGACCGGCAAGTTGATCTGGGGTTGCGATCATCCCACGACACACATCCACAGTCAGGGGCTGTTTGGCGATTTCGATCCGAACAACCCTGGCCCGGAATTCTATGACGGCGAGAAGTTCGGGCCGGAGCGTTGGACCTACAGCGCCCGCGCCGGCAAGTTGCTCGCACGCGAGGACCTCGGCGGCCTTGCCCCGATTGGCGTGTACTGGACCGATGGATCGTTGAAGATGATTGCCGTTCGAGGTCGCATCAGTGCTTACCGCGGCGCGCAACTTGGCAGTTACGAAGGCCGCGTGGTCGCAGTGGGCGATCTGCTGGGCGACTGGCGCGAGGAACTGGTGACGAGCGTGCCCGGCGAACTCCGCATTTACACGACGACGATTCCAGCCACGAACCGCCGTAGTTGCCTTTTGCAGGACCGCGCTTATCGCACCGACGTTGCGTTGGAAGCCATGGGGTATCTCTACCCGCCTCAGGTTGGCGGCACGTTGCTTCCGCACCTCGGTCAATTTCACAAGTCCGATTGAGAGGCTGGCGACGTTTGACGGCTGAGGTGTGCATCGACGATCTGCTTCGGAGCGCAGGTCAACCCTGACTGGCTCTGTTTGGTCAATGTGGTGCACAATCGTCGTGCCGTTTTTTCAACGGTAATTGCACATCTCGGAGGTGGGGTTGAAGGATGCTGCTGATAGACTTGCGGCCACTGGACCAAAGAAATTGTCTCATGCCGCTGCTGACTAAACGCCGGAGGCCGATGCTGATTGTTCGCTGATTCTATTTCCACGCAAACCCCTACCTCTACGAATCCATGAAGAGAACTCCATCGTCTTTGCACAGACTGGTTACCATTTCGGCCGCGACGGCTGCACTCGCGACGCTTTGTCCGTTGGGGCAGGCGCAGACTGTTTCCACCTGGACGGGTGGTGGCGGGGACGGGCGGTGGAACACGGCCGCCAACTGGGATCAAGGCGCGCCACCAGCAGAGGGAACGAACGCCCTGATCATCGCCGGCAGCACCGTGAACTACCCGTCGCCGATGACGGCCACCAGTTTCGCCGGTCTCACCAACGCCGGCGCCCTGACGGTCAACGCGAGTGGCTTCAACATTGAGGCGGGCGGCTTGGCGCCATACTTCGGGGATTTCGGTGGCTCGCTGGTAATCAACAGCGGCGGCGTGATGCTAATCACCAATGCCGGAGACTGGCGCGTGAGCTCCAATCACACGGTGGTGGTGGAGGGCGGGGCATTGATCGTGACCAACAACCCGGGAGGCACGGTGACGTTCGGGCCGAGCGGGAATCAAAGCACGGCCAACGCCGCGGGGTTTACGAACAACGCTGGCACGGTTGTCTTCGATCAAGCGTTTCAGCTTCGCGGACGCTTCAGCCGGTTCATCATGAACGGCGGCACGCTCGACCTACTCCGGGGCGGCGGCATCTTCGAAGGCTCCAACGACCAGGAGCGTCCTTGGCTCATTAACGGTGGAGTGGCGAACTTGGGCGACTTTAGCATCACGCGGACGACCGGCGGCGGCGGCCTTGTGCTCAGCAACGGTGTTGTTACCACGACCAGTCTCCGCGTCGGTACGTCAGCGTCCCGGGCGTACGCCACCATCTATGGCGGCGTTCTCACGAACACGGGGGCATTCTTCGTGTCGGATCGAAGCACCGGGGCCGCCTCCGGTGACCGGAGAATTCGCTTTTTAGTGCGTGGCGGCACGGTGGTTTCGACTGATCCAGGCGGCATTGTGGTCTGCAACCAAGCCAACGCCAACGCGGCGGCGGAGACAGTGATCGGCGCAGTTCTGGAAGTGAGTGGTGGCGTGCTGATGGCCGAAGGCATCACCTTGGTGCCAGACAACAACTTCATCAACGCCTACGGCACCTTCACGCTATCCGGCACCGGGGTCGCCTACTTGGGGACATTGGGACTGTCCGGCAATGCCGGCTCCGGAGGCAGCGGCTATTGGGTGAACCTCAACGGAGGAACGCTGGCGGCCAAAGCTGACACCACGTTCAATGCCGATGTCACGCTGGGAGGCTCGACGGCAACCGTTCAGGCAGCAGACGCGGCGGGCAATCCTTTCAACATCACATGCGAAGGCGTGATCAGCGGGGGCGGTGTGCTTGTCAAAACTGGTGGCGGTACGTTGACGCTTAACAAGGCGAATCTGTACACCGGCAACACCGTCATTACCGCGGGCAGACTCGCGCTGGGATCGGCGGGTTCGATTGCGAGCAGCCCGAACATCTTCATCAACACTGGCGCGACGTTCGACATCTTAGCAGCGAGCGGTTTCACGCTGGGCGATGCGCGCACGGTTGCAGGCAACGGGAGTGTGGCGGGAGATCTGGCATTGGCGTCCGGGGCCACGCTGAACCCAGGCAGCAACCTCTTGACCGGCACACTGACCTGCGGTGGTTCCATGACCCAGACGGGCGGCGCGATCAACCACTTTGACTTGTCGGCTAATCCGGCAGGGCCGAACAACGATCTGGTGGTCATTTCGGGTGACCTGAACGTGAGCGGTTTAAACACGATCGAGGCAATCGGCGGAGGCAACCCTGGAACGGTGTATCCGCTGATCCGCTACGGCGGCAATTTCAACGGTTCCCTCGCGAACTTCAAACTCATCGGCGCCAACGGCAGCTTGAGCAACAACACAAGTGCCGCGAAAGGCATCTACCTCATCGTGGCGAGCACGGTGCGCGGTCTGGCCAGCGTCGCTTGGGCCGGGAATTCCACGCTGAACGACTGGGATGTTATGAACCGTACCAATTGGCTGAACAACGGGGTGCTGGATTTCTTCGTCAACGGGGACACTGTTCGGTTTGACGCCGGCGGCACAGTGCATCCGCTGGTGAACCTGGTCGGCAACGTTACGCCCGCGTTCGTGACGGTGGATGCGGCGGGCAATTACACCTTCAGGGGAGACGGCAGCATCGTTGGTACTGGCGGTTTGACCAAGACCAATTCCGGAACGCTAACGATTCTGACGACCAACACCTACAGTGGCGCCACGACCATCGCCGGCGGGGTGGTGGAGGCCACCACACTCGCCAACGGTGGGGTTGCCAGCAGTCTCGGCGCAGCGTCCTTCCTGGCGGCGAATCTGGTGCTCGACGGCGGCACGCTGAGATACCTCGGCGAAACCACGGCGACCGATCGGGCGGCAACCATCGGCAGCGGTGGCGCGGTGCTGGACGTTGCCCCGAACGCGACGATTCTGACCCTCAACGGCAGCCTGACGGGAGACGGGCGTGTGACCAAGGCAGGGACTGGGACCTTGGTGCTGGCTGCCGCCAATGCATACGGAGGTGGCACGCTCAACGCCAACGGTGTTTTACAGGTCAACGTGGCGGGCGCCCTCGGCGCGGCGGGCGTGACGAACATCAACGGTTCGACACTTCGCGTGAACGCGGCGAATATCGCGTTGGCCAACGCTGCCGAATTCACCGGCAACAGCACGCTGGACCTGGCCAACGCTGCCGGCAACACGGCTCTGACCGGTGCCTGGACCGGCGATGGCACGGTTAACATTGTCAATCTAGAAGGCGCCGGACGCACCTTCACTATTGGCGGCGGTGGCGCGGCTGGGGGGCACATGTGGGGCTTCTCCGGGGCCGTTTCGTTCGGCACCAACGACGGTTACTTGCGCATCAACAATGACAACAGCACCTACAACTTCGGTAGCTCGAACGCCCTCTTTGACGTCGGCACGGGTATGGGCACGCTGAATCAACGCAACGGGGGTACGATCACGCACTTCGGTGCGCTGAAGGGTGGTCCGAGCACCAGACTCTCCGGCCGGGGCGGCACGGGTACCGCCGGCACGAATACCTACTCCATCGGCGGCAAGAACCTTGATACGACGTTCGAGGGCGAGATCAACGACGGGTCTGGCATGACGGCAATCACCAAGGTGGGCAAAGGCAGGTTGACATTGACCGGCACATCAATTCACACCGGCGTCACGACAGTTGAGGACGGTTCAATGCAGGTGGACGGCACTTTCACGGCGAGTCCGGTGACGGTGGTGGGCGGGGTTCTGTCTGGCAGAGGGAATCTGGGCGGAGCGGTGGATGTGCAGGTGGGCGGGACCTGCGCGCCGGGAACATCCATCGGCACGCTCACGATCAACAACTCGCTCACGCTGGCCGGCAACACGCTGATGGAGGTGAGCAAGGGCACGGGCTGGGATCAAATTGCTGCGAGCTCGATCGCCTATGGCGGAACGCTCACGGTGACGAACGCGGGCGGAGCGCTGACCTTGGGTGAGAGCTTTCAGCTCTTCTCGACCGGCAGTGCCAGCGGCAATTTCACCAGCATCGTTGGATCACCCGGAGCCGGTTTGGCTTGGAGCTTTGATCCCCTGACGGGAAACGTGACGGTTGTGGCCCGGACGGAACCGCCCAAGCTGGAATTCGTGCAAACCGGCAGCAATCTGCAGTTCTCGTGGAGCGGCAGCTACAAGTTGCAGGCGCAAACCAACGCGCTGAGCATTGGTCTCAGCACGAACTGGGGGGATTACCCCGGTGGCGCGACTTCCGGCGTCAGCGTGCCGATTGACTCGAAGAGTCCGGCGGTGTTCTTCCGCCTGACGAATCCGTGACGCGCAGGCTGGGGTGCGAGTGTGAAAAAGAATGATTCCACGGAAATCAGTCTTGTATTCCTTGCGAGTATTACTTAACATTCCTCAGGATTTAAAGGAGGGTATTATTGGTTGAGGACTAACTGGTTCTGCGGGGGCGTCGCGAGACGCCCCCGCAAGCTTTGTACGCAGACGCTGGCGCGAGCTTGGTACGGGCATTAACCAATGATGGAGACTCGCGCTCTGGGCTATCCGCGTGCGAGCTTCAGCACATTTCAGTGCTGGGCGCGGCACAACTTTCGATGGAGAGAAGGCCCACTTGCTCTCTCCACTTTGAAATGGCACAGGTTCGTGCCCGATCTACACCGGTTCGGGAGACTCGGCATCTCGACATTCCGGGAGGATGCGGATAGCCTGCTGACAGCCAATGGCGGGCTCGTCCGCACGTTTCGGTTCGATGGAACGTGCTGCGGGTCGAGGGCTTGGCGACTTGTTTGTCATGGAAGCAGAGAGAACTCGTGGAAGACGCATTCTGGTTGTCGAGGACGACCGGTCAGCCCGTGAATCCATCACGTTATTGCTCAGGATTGATCGGCACATAGTCACGGAAGCCAGGGACGGGAGCGAGGCGCTGGATTTGGTGCGTCGTGAGACTTTCGATCTGGTGGTTATGGACTACGCCATGCCCGGGATGCAGGGTGGAGAGGTTGCCCGCCACATCCGGTGCATGGCTCCGGCATTGCCGATTTTGATGGTCACGGCTTTTTCGGACAAGCTATGTGGTAAAGACATGCCGGTTGTTGATGCCGTACTGGGGAAACCTTTCGCAGTGGACGAACTACGCGGGGCCGTGGCGAGACTCTTGTCCCAAGGGTAGTGCCGAACCCCGGCATGCCAAGCCCCTCAGCGCTGAGAGGCGTCTACGGATCCCACGAACGGCTTTCGCAGAATCCGCTGTGGTTGCAATCCAACTCGCAGTTCGCTTCTTGCGGAAGCGCCAAACACCCTTGCTAAGTTCTCAGAATAAAGTGCAAAATCGTCACCCGATACATCACGGAGATGAACAGTCCGATGCGGCAGAACGGTGGCACAGGCAGCGTGGGCTTGGTGGATGAACCAAGCACCACGGGGGTTTCGTGTGCCGAGATTGCCGGGGGAGTCCTCGCGCCTTACGGTGGAACGCACGTGAATCTCATGGTGGATGCGGCGACGGCTGCGGAATTGAAGGGGCACTCCCGCGACTTTCTTTCTTGGGATTTAAGCCCACGTCAGCTTTGCGACTTGGAGCTGCTGTTGAATGGAGGGTTCAGTCCCCTGTGTGGATTCATGGCCCGGGCGGATTACGAATCGGTCTGCCGGGACATGAGACTGGTTAACGGCACGTTGTGGCCCATCCCGGTGGTGCTCGATGTTTCGGACGCATTTGCCAGGAGCATCCGAAGTGGTACGCGGGTGGCGCTACGCGATCCGGAAGGGGTGATGCTGGCGGTGCTCACGGTCACCGATGTTTGGCAACCGGACCGAACCGCGGAAGCGGAGCAGGTGTACGGGACGGCGGATCCGGAGCATCCCGGCGTTGACCTCTTGATGCAGCCGACGGGGGATCGGTTCTATCTGGGCGGAACAGTCGAGGGATTACATTTGCCGGCGCATCACGATTTCCTCGGTTTGCGACACACGCCGGAGGAACTGCGGGCCTTGTTCCGGCGACGCGGTTGGCGGCAGGTGGTTGCCTTTCAAACTCGCAACCCGATGCATCAGGCGCACTTTCACATGACGTTGCAGGCGGCGCGGGCGCATGGGGCGAACCTGCTGATTCACCCGGCCACGGGTTTGACGAAGCCGGGTGATGTGGATCACTTCTGTCGGGTGCGTTGTTACCGCGCGTTGTTACCGCGGTATCCTCAGGGATTGGCAGAGCTGTCGCTGCTGCCGCTGGCGATGCGCATGGCGGGGCCGCGCGAAGCCGTGTGGCACGCCATCATCCGCCGCAACTACGGCTGCAGCCACATGATTGTGGGGCGGGATCACGCCGGCCCCGGCAGTAATGGCTCGGGCACGCGCACCTTTTACGAACCCCACGCTGCCCAAGAGCTCGTGCGCCGCCATGAAGCGGAACTGGGCGTGCGAATGGTCCCTTTTTCACAGATGGTGTACGCCCCGAGACTTCAGCGGCACCTGCCGCTTGCCGACGTGCCGTCTGGCGTGGGGGCCTTGGAGCTTTCCGGTACTGAGCTGCGTCGGCGACTGCATGACGGACGGGAGATTCCGGACTGGTTCACATTTCCCGAGGTGGCGGCAGAACTGCGACATAATTATCCTGCACGTACCGAGCAAGGATTCACGGTCTTCTTCACGGGGTTGTCCGGCTCTGGTAAGTCCACCCTCGCGGGCGTGTTATTGACGCGACTGCTGGAGATCGGTGGTCGCCCGGTGACGCTTTTAGACGGCGACATTGTCCGTAAGCACCTCTCCTCCGAGCTTGGTTTCTCGCGCGAGCATCGCAATCTGAACATCCTCCGGATCGGATTCGTGGCCACGGAGATCACCAAGAACTTCGGCATCGCCATCTGCGCGCCCATCGCGCCTTACGATTCAATTCGCAAAGAGGTGCGGGAACAAATCTCACGGCGGGGCGGCTTCATCCTGATTTACGTGTCGACGCCGCTCGAGGTCTGCGAGCAGCGTGATCGGAAAGGGCTTTACGCAAAGGCGCGTGCCGGCTTGTTGAAGGAGTTCACCGGTATTTCCGACCCCTACGAGGTGCCGGCGGACGCCGATTTGATCCTCGACACAACCCATCAGACAGTCGAAGAGTGCTGCGACAAGATCCTGCATCATTTGCAGCGAGAAGGATATCTCTCCCCGAACGCGCTTTCTCCTGACGCTTCGCCTGCTCAATCGGCTCCAGCCCCGGGTTGCAACACTGCGGCTGCTTCCTGAAGTAACGACCGTCACCCATGTATCTTGATTTCGAGCTGTTTGCCCGGGCGCAGAAACTCACACTCTTCAAGACCCGCTTCAGTCTGCGTCGGTGGGCCTACGTATTCTTCTTCACCGCGCTGTATGGTCTGATGTGGATCATCGTCGCGATTGGACGGGCGCTCGACCACGTCTTCTTCCCAGGCTTCAAGCGCCAGGCGGTGCGGGAACCAATCTTCATTGTGGCGCCGCCGCGCAGCGGGACGACGCTCACTCAGAAACTCTTGGCCCTCGATGAAGAGCGTTTCGTTTACAACGCGCTCTACCAGACCATCTTTCCCGCCGTGACGTTTCAGCGATGCTTCGACGCGCTGGCTTGGCTGGACCGAAAGCTGGGGCGGCCGTTTGAGCGCGTGGTCGGCTGGGCGGAGAAGAAGTGGTTCGGTGGCTGGGACGACATGCACAAGATGCGCTTCAACCAGCCAGAGGAAGATGACGGTTTCTTCGTTTACACGTTCGTGACCGAGGCGATCTTCCTACTTTTTTTGCACGTGGAGGAGCTGTGGGAGGCGGGATTCCAGGACGCGCTGCCGCCGGGAAGGCGGCGGAAGGTGATGGAATTCTATCGCAGTTGCTTGCAGCGCCGACTGCATGTTAGCGGCCCCGACAAGGTGATCCTGACCAAGGCCACTCAATCCTCGGGAGCCGTGGAATCGCTGCTCGAAGCCTTCCCAGACGCCAAGTTCATTACCATCGTCCGGCATCCTTACGAATCCGTGCCCTCGCACGTCAGCGTGTTCTGGCCGGTCTGGCAAGCCCACTCGCCCGAGTTGAAGAAGGACGGCCCGGTGTCGCGGGCCTATGCGCGTCTGGCCGTGCAATGGTTTAAGCATCTGTTCGAGTTTCGCCGCAAGGTCAATCCCAAGCAGTACTACTGCATAGATTACCGCGACCTGACGCGTGATCCGCTGGCCACGCTGGAGAAGCTTTACGAGCACTTCGGCTGGACGATGAGCCAGCCGCTACGTGAGAAACTGACGACCGCCACCCAGCGGCAACGCGGTTTCAAGAGCAAACACGATTACACGCTCGAGGAATTCGGCTTGTCCAAAGAGTGGATTCAGGCAGAGCTTGGCAAGATGCTGGACCACTATCAATTACCCCGGTGATTTGTTTCCGATTTCAGCGCAACTACAAGCATGCATACAAACGCACAAACTGATTCGCCCGCCACGGGACTCGACATTCGCGCCCTGCTCAAGCAGCACGAAGGACGCAATTACGATCTGCAAGCCGCCCACATCAATCCGGCTAACGTGCGAACGCTAAAGACCATCGGGTTCGATCGCTGCTACGTCCGCGCCAGTGGGCCCTACCTTTGGGACGTGCAAGGCACGAAGTACCTCGACATGCTTTCCGGCTACGGCGTCTTCGGCCTCGGGCGGAACCATCCGGATGTCTGCCGCGTCCTGCGAGAATTCCTCGATCTGGAATACCCAAGCCTGGTGAAGATGGAAGCGCCGCTGCTTTCCGGATTGCTCGCCGAGGCGTTGAAGAAGCGCATGCCGGTACCGCTCGACATGGTCTTCTTCACCAACTCCGGTGCGGAGGGGATTGAAACTGCGCTGAAGTATGCCCGCTGCGCAACACGCCGGCCCATCATCCTTCACTGCGAAAAATCCTTCCATGGCCTCACCTACGGCGCGCTTTCGATCAACGGCGATGAGAGTTTCCGCGAGGGTTTCGATCCGTTTCTCAGTGATTGCCGCAAGATTCCGTTCAACGATCTCGCGGCGCTTGAACGCGAATTGCAGCGCGGCGATGTGGCTGCCTTCGTCGTCGAACCCATTCAGGGCAAAGGCGTCAATATTCCGGCGCCGGGGTATCTGCGTGAGGCGGCCAAGTTGTGTCACAAGCACGGTGCGCTGTTCGTCGATGACGAGGTCCAAACCGGCATGGGCCGGACGGGCCGTTTCTTGGCGATCGAGCACGAAGGCGACGTGGACGCCGACATCGTGGTCGTAGCGAAGACGCTATCCGGCGGCTTCGTGCCGGTGGGCGCTGTGCTCTGTAAGCAATGGATCCACGACAAGGTCTTCTCCAGCATGAACCGCTCGGTGGTTCACAGTTCGACCTTCAGTCAGGGCAGTTTTGCAATGGCCGCCGGCCTGGCCGCGCTGGATGTTCTGGATCGCTATCAACTCATTGAGAATGCAGAGGCCATGGGGCAGTTGCTCGCAGATGGCCTGCGGGCGCTGGTGCCACGGTTCGAGTTCCTCAAAGAGATTCGCGCGCGCGGGCTCATGATCGGCATCGAGTTCGGGCCTCCCAAATCCCTCGGGTTGAAAGCGGCTTGGGCCCTGGCCCACAAGTTGGACCGAAGCCTCTTTCCGCAGGCCGCCATCATTCCGCTGCTCGACAAGCATCACATTATCACCCAGGTCGCTGGCCACCACATTGATGTGATCAAGCTCATTCCGCCGCTGGTCCTGAACGCCGAGGATGTGAAATGGTTCCTGGGCGCGTTCGAGGAAGTGCTGGTGCAAATGCACAAGTTCCCTGGCCCGGCGTGGGATGTCATCGCGAACATCGGCAAGATGGCGGTGACCAATCGAGCGCGGTGAATCCCAACCCGGCGGTCGTCCGGATAAAAGCCCCCCGCGCGTCCGCCGAAGCAGAACCGGAACTGCCTCGGCAGACGCGGTGCGACGCCAATTCGTCGGCGGTGCGCGATGCGCAGGCGCGCTATTTCTTGAGCCGGTAGAAGCGCGTCACGTTGGTGGCTTGAATGGGCAGGACGTTTTGGTCACCGACGACGGTCGGTGTCCCGCTCAACGGCAGCCAGTTGCCGCCCAACGCATCGCTGAATTGCGGCACGAAGCCCGCGGCCGAGGACGGCCAGGACAGATTGTGGAGTGTGCCACTCACGGGCGTGAGTCTCAGCGAAGGCAGCGGCCCGCCACCGCACTTGCCGCCGCCATTGGCTTTGTAGATGGCTTGGATCTCGTCCGGCGTCAGGGCGCGGCTGTAAACCGCCGGCTCATCGATCAGGCCGGCGAAGCGAGTGTTATCGTAGGGGCGATAGCCGAGATGCAACGTCGAGGTGGTTTGTGGCGTGAAGCTGCCAAGGGTTGCGGTCGCCACGTTTGTGCCGTGGGCATACATCTTCGCCACGCCACTGGCCTTGTCGTAGGTCATTGCGACATGCGACCAGACATTGGCCGTCACCCGTCCGGGCGTGGAGGAGAAGTAGTGGCTGGTGCCGCCCGTGTCCGCAATGTTCGCAAAAAGCGAACCTGCCCCGCCACCACCCGTCGTCACGGAAATCCAGAAGTGCGCGCCCCAGTTGTTGTTCACGCGCCCCCATTCGAACACCGGGTGCGCGCTGGCAATGTCAGTGGGATTGATCCAGGCCTCCACCGTGAAGCCGGAGGCGGCTCCCACATGCATCGACGAGGACGCCGGAATTGTCATGTAAGCGCCCGCAGTATCGAAGTTGAAGGCGTCGCCGGTCTTGCCCGACGCAGTGCTTAACGAGCCGATGAATGTGCCAGAGTTTCCGTTGAAGGCGTCCAGCGCCCCCACCTCCGCTGGCCACCAACTCACGAGGTCCGGTGTGGTGACGGCGCAGGGGATGGGTTGGACCGTCAGGTTCAGCGTGTGGAGGTTGTTGGCCGGCGCGGAGTCCTGCTCGTAGTGCGAGACGAAGGCCGTGCTATTCAGTGTGCCTGCAGTGGTGGGGACGAGTGTCAACGTCAGGGTGGCATTTGTGCCCGTGGCCAGATCGCCGAGATCCCAGCGCACGAAGGGACTCGTCTGCACGAAGGTGCCTTGCGAATTCGTGGCGAAGATCACCAGGGCGTCGGCGGGGAACTGATTGGTCACAAACACGCCGCGCGCATTCTGCGGTCCGCGGTTGGTGACCCAAGCCGTCCACGTGATCGGGTAGCGGTTGGTTGCGGGACTGGGCAACGCGGCTAGGGTGACGGCCAAGTCCGCCGTCCGTTGCGGCAACGGCTCGATGGTCAAGTCGAGGAGGGCAGGGGCGGTGTCTCCCACGCGCGCTTGCAGGGCCACCTCCACTTCCAGGAACTGGCCGGGCGGGGTGGCGGTAAGCCCCACATTATTGGTGCAGACTTCCCAATTGGACCAAGTGCGGTGGTTGTTCGAGCTGCGCGCCCGCACTTGCAGTACGGTATTGCCAGGAACGTCATCATTCCACGAGACCTTTCCCCACTGCGTGAATTCCACCCGCGCATCGTGGACGATATTCCAGGTGCCGTAGCGCAATGTGGTGCCGCGGAGAAGATTGCCGGTCATGTCGCTGTAGCCGTAATGGGTGGTCCCAATGATCCGCTTCGTGAGTTCCACGAGGTCGGTGGCTGGGTCAATTCGTTCGATGTATTCGTTGCCCAGGTTCACGGCCCACACCTTGCCGTCGGAATCCACGGAAACACCCGTCGGCGTCGGGCCGACCGCAATGGTCTTCTTGAGGACACCGTCGGGCGACCAGCGTGCTACAGTGCCGGGGCTGGAGTTGGCCACCCACACATCGCCATCCGCCGTCACCGCGATGCCGCGGGATTCGTAGATGCCGTTAACGGTCCAGTCTTTGGTGGCGGTAAGCACGTTGATGCGCGAGAGCTTGGAGGCTTGCCAGCCAGAGACGAACAGGTGGTTGCTGCGATCCAGGCCCAAGCCATAGCAGGTGTGGCCCACCTCCACTGCGGATATGGAGTTATCGGCGGGATCCAATCGGAGCACGTGGTTCGCGGCGCTGGCGGACCAGAGAATGCCATTTGCATCCACGACGGCGCCGTACGGCCCGTGGTTGAGCGACGACACATCATTGGTGCGGAGGATTTGCGCCGTGGCGTTATCGAGCAGGTAGTACTTCTTATCCGTGTAGTGGCCGGCCCAGACGTTGCCCGAGGCATCGGCGGCGATGGCCCGCGGACCGCTGTTGTCCGTGCGGTTTTCGTACCCACCGGTGTAGGTACCGGGCGCGTAAGTGCCCTGCTTGCCGGAGATGATTACGATCTCGTAAAGCACGCATTCATCCTGCCCCCACGGCAACACCTCGCTCCCGGTGATGTCGCCGTCGCCGTTCAGGTCTTGCGAAGTCTCGATGACGCCGTTGCCGTTGCGATCCAGGTACTGGCCGTTCTCGTAAAGGCCGAGTTTGATGACGGTCCCCGTGACGCGGTTGACGACCCAGCAATTGCCATACTGGTCCACCGTTGTGCGTGACGGGGCGCCGCTGGTGGTCGGTCCCGTCCGGTACCGGCCCAGTTCCTTGCCGCTATGAATATCCACCTTCGACACCGTGCCCTCGTTCGAGTTCGGCACCCAGATGTACGGCGAGGTGACTGTTTGGTCACCGAGTGTGAGCTGGTTGTTCCCGTACATCGTGCCGACGATCGCCCCACGCTCGAAGTCCGCGTCGGTGGTGAAGACGGCGCGCTGCGGCACGTTGGTGACTATCGGGGTTACTGTAATGAGTCGGACGAGGTCCGCCTTGGTCGTGTCGGTTGTCGAGCGGACGAGAACGTCGAGCGTGTTGGTGGCGTTGGGCGGAACGGCGGCGTCGGGATTCACTTCGGCACGAAACTCCCAGGTAGCGCCGGGGACCAGCGTGACCCAGACGCCGCTGCTGGTAACGTCCGCGGTGATTTCGCTGGAGCCGGTGAGCCCGTCGAAATACCGTGCGTTCCACCCGCCACTGCCCGGCGTGCCAGTGACGGTGAACGTGTTGGTGGCATTGCCGGCGTTCACCAGCTTGAGCGGGAAGGTTGTTCCGCCTGCGCCGGTCAGCGTGACTCGCTTAGTCTGGTTCGAGCCCGTCAGGTTGAAAACGCCTTCGCCCGCGTAAACCACGTCGCTCAACCGCCGGACCAGCAGGTCGGGTTGGTAGTTGATCTGGTTGTAGGCCACAGCGCGCACCACGTCGCGCAGCGAGCGTGTGTAGGTGTCATTGGCGACGGTGAGCGTTGTGCTCTTCGTGACGCCGCCTGCTACGCGGTCGTCGGGTGTCGCTTCGATCCAGATGATCTGGTTGCTCCGTGCGGGCAAGTTGGTGAGCCCGTAGCCGGCGCTGCTGAGCACCTGTGCGGTGATATTCGTCGCGCCAATTCGATAGCTGAGGACCCAACCTGTGTTGGTGCTTTCCGCAGCACGCACCACGAGAGTCTGATTCGTTAAACCGTCGTTCTCCACTTTTACGCGGAAGGTGGCCGGCACACTGGGCGAGGCGGTTTCGGACTGAATCTGGCCGCCGGCTGGAAACACCTGGTAGATGTCTTCCAGCAGGTAGTAGTCGGCGCTGAGACTCCCGCGCTGGATACCTAAGTCCGCAGGGGCGGGCAGCGGATAGTCTGGGATGATGCTCCAGTCACGGAACCACGCAGTCGTCGCCTGCCCGGCGTTGTTGTTCACTGGGCAGGTTGCCATGCCGACATGCACTCGACCGGTATAGGCCATCGACATGGTTACAAACGACGTCCAATCGACACCATTGGTGCCGCGCCAGCCGACGAAAGTGTCGTTCGTGCGCGTTAGCCGCAACCACGCGTTGGGATACGGAACCGGACCACAGCAAATGTTCATCGTCTGAGCCGTCGAACCATCCTGGGCGGTCCGGGTGCTTGCGTGGTAGCCGTTGGCGCCGTTCGTGGTGAACAGGTGGATTCTCAGGTTGCGGCTGCCGGGTGAGAGGTTCTCACGCACGACGATGCCGGCGAAGGTGTAGTGCTGTTTCAAGTCAAGGCGGGCGATACGCACGCGGGCATCGAAATCGCCTTCGCGCGTCTGATAGACGTAATGAAAACCATCCCGGTAATTCCAGATGTCCGAACCGCCAGCAACCACATCGAAGCTGTTGGAACTGGTGGCGAACGTCGAGCCGATCTCCAGTGGGTCGCCCGCGATGCCGATGTCCGTGTTTTCCATCCGACTGACGACCACCGGCACCGCGGTGTTCGCCGGCAGGGCGTTGCCCGCGTAGTCCTTCAGGTTGTTCAACCGCACCGAATAGTTCGTGAACGAAAGCAACGATACGCTGACCCAGGCTGACTGACCGTCCGCGCGCGGCGTCACACCGGTCACCACTCCACCGTTGTTGAGGGTGTAGTTCGCCGGGTTGGTGACGGAAGTCATGTCCATCAGCTCGCTGAAGCAAAGTCCAATGTTGGTGCTGCCGACGAGGGTTGTGGCGGAGAGCGCCTGCGGCAGCACGTTGTCTTGGGTGATCGCCACCGTGGCCTCGACACTGTTGGTTTGGAGTCCAGGAATGGCGACCACGCAGTGGTAGCGGGTGCCGTGGTCGGTTCGGAGCAAGCGGGGAGTCGCATAGCTGCTTGCGCTGGCGCCGGGAATATCCACGCCGTTCCGTTGCCACTGGTAGAACACCGGTGAGTACGAGGAAGTCACACCCACGGTGAAGTTGGTTGCCGACGATTCAGCCAGCAGCACGTTTAACGGTTGCTGGGTGATCGTGATCGAGGCGCCGACGGGATCACCAAAAGCAGCCAGGTACTGACCGGCCATGGGCGGATCGCCGTTGTTCGGCGCGGGCGCACCCGGCATCTGCCAGTTCACGCCCAGGTTGTCGCTGCAGCAATCGTTCTTCATCACCGCTTCGAGGTAGTATTTCTGCCCGGCCTGGAGGTAGATGGGGGCGGAGCGGTTTTCCGGATTGGCGGGATTGCGCCCGTCCGTACCCACCCAATAGCGCGGTCCGTTATAGCGCGGTTCGTTGGCGATGAGCCGCTTGTTGGCGGCAGTGTCGTCCGGGCTGAGGTAGAGCGCGCCGCGGGCATCCGAGCAGACGTAGAACGTGTAGTAACCGTTCGTCGGCGGCACCACGAAACCGGTGAGCCGTTCGCCCATGTCGTAATCGTGAACGTTGGACGGAATCTCGCCCAGCGGCACGTGGCCGACCAGATCTGGCAAGTCCGGATACCGCCAATGCTGGGTCAGGGTGTAAAGCTCCAAACCGGGGATGGAGTAGTACGCCTGGCGGTGCAGGAAACCGCGGGTTTGCACCCAAGCCGTGAAGTTCGTGGTGCTGTTGCCCGCGTTGTGCGCTTGCGCCGCGTCCGTGATGCCGGTTACGGCGAGTGTGTAGGTCTGGCCCGGCGTTTGGCGTCCAGTGGTGAGCACGACATTCGTGCCGTCGAGCATCAGTTGCGCGGAGAGCGTGCTTAGCCCGCCGTTGAACACATAGCGGCGTGGATCGCTGGCGGTGACGTCCATCACCGGCTCCGAGAAGCTCACGACGACTTTCTCCATCGAGGCGCTGCCGGCAATCTTGATGACCGCAGGCGGGTTCGTGTCCGCCGACACGGTCAATGTTGCCGTAATGCTGGTGACCCGACTAAAGCCGTTCTGCACCTCGACGGAGAACTGGTCGCCGTTATCGCTCAGGGTCGTGCCGGCCACGGTGTAATTCGTACCCGTCGCGTTGGGGATGGCGACCCCGTTGCGCAGCCACTGATAGCGATAAGTGGGTGTGCCGGTCGCCACGACGCTGAAGCTGGCGGACTGGCGTTCGGAAACCGTCTGGCTTTGAGGCGGGGTGACAATGCTGACCGGTGCGGAGGGCGTAATTGAGGAGAGGAAATCGCCCGGGACGGGCGAATCGCCCGTGGACGGAGCCGGCATTCCGCGCATGCGCCAGGCCACGGCCAGATAGTCGTTGCCGTAGGATTCGGCCATTAAAGCCTCGATGTAATACACCTTGCCCGCTTCGAGCCGGTAGTAAGCGGATTGCTGGCTGGCGTATTTCGTCCACTGTCGCACCGCATCGCAGTTGTCCGGCACGCGGGCGATGGCCATTTTGTTCGCGGCGTTGTCATTCGTGCTGAGGTAGAGCAACCCTTCGTTGTCGGTCGCGATGTAGAACATGTAATCGCCCGTCACCGGGGGGTGGATGTAGCCAATCATCTGGTCGCCGTAGTAGTCGCCGATGTTCGACGGTGCTTCAAAACTGGTTGGCCAATCCACACCATCCGGGGCGTCCGGGAACTTGGTGTTGTTGGTCAGGCTGTTGAGCCAGTTGCCGCCGATGCCGGTGAAGACTTTGCGCGTGATGAGTCCCTGGGCCTTCAGAATGAAGACTTGCGAGTTCGTGGCAATCGTGCTGGGCGGCGTGCCGCGGTCCTGCACGTTGTTGACCGTGAGCGCGTGCCGCACGCCATTCGCCATGGTGGTTGTGGTCAGAATGACCGTGGACGCATTTGTGCCCATCGCTGCGCTGAGCACGGTCACACCTGGACTGACGGTGTAGTTGGCCTTGTTCGTGGCGGTGTTCTCTGACACCGGGGACGAGAACACGACCTCCACGGCATTTGGATTTCCCCAAGTGCGGGCGTAGGAAAGGAGCAGTGGCGCGGGGCTGTTAGCGGTGGCAGGTCCGTCACGCCTCGCGAAGACTTCCGGGAACGCCAGTTGGAGAAGACTCGGCGGAGTCTGGGCGTGGCTGTGAAAACACATGCTGCCAGGAATGACGGCAAGGCAGAGCGCGAGAAGAAGGGTGGGGGATCGTTTCATAAGCTGCTGCGCACGACACATTTTGCTGCTTTGAGGCCTGTATGGAACTGGAGTGATTACACGCCAGCGGGACGATTTCGTCAATGGTGATGTTGGCTAGCATCCAGAGCGTGACGCGACCCGGTCACTTGCGGGTTCAGTGGCGGAGAACCGGACTGGGTTGCTCGAGCGACCTGTGGTGGGGAGTGTGACTCGCCCCGCGCCAGCACGCCGGGCCACGCAAGCCGAAGGTCAGCGCTTCAGCAACTCCACCACGATGACGCCGATCGGCGTGGCGATGACATAACCCCAGATTCCGACCAGGATGCCCGGCAAGACCAGGCGCGGCCAACCGGCAGACACGGCCATCGCCGCCGCGCTAGGAGCGCCGCCCAGATTCGCATTCACGGCGAGCAGTAGCTCCTCGAGGTTGAATCGCAGCAGCTTTCCCCAGAACAGCGTCCACCCGAGGTTCACCCCGGCGATGATGCCGCAGAACAGGAAGAACAGCGGCGCCTGGACAAAAACCATTTTCAAGTCTGCCGGCAGCCCGATGCAGAACAGGAACAGGTAGAGCATGAAGGTGCCGAGTTCCTCCGGGCCGTTGATGCGGGACATGGGGCGATGGAACGCCGTGGCGATCAGCAGCGAAAAGCTGGTAATGAGCACGAACTTGTTCGTACAAACGATTTGCAGCATTTGCACGGTGAGAGATGCGTGTGAGACATCCCCGAAAGCTGGCTTGATCAACCGCTCCACGAGCTTCGCCAGCGCCACGGCAATGAACGCGACGGCGAGCGCTTTGCCCAAATCGAGCAAGCTGATGCCTTTTCGCTGCCAATGCTTTGCGGCGAGGTTCTCAGCCTCGGCGCTACTGGCGTCCGCCGAGTGCGGATGCGGATAGCGGCGGCGGAAGAAGGCGCTCCCCGCCGCGGTCAGCAGAGCGATGAACATGATGGCCATGACGAAGTTGTCTGCGACGATCAACGGATCGGAGACGCCGGGACGGACTTCGTAGCTGGATTTGACGGCCATGAAATTAACCGCGCCGCCGATGTAGCTGGCGGACATCATGCCAGCGGCGTGTTCAAGATCGGGGGAGGCGATCTGGCTCTTCAGCAGGAAGACGGCGAGGGCGGTGCCGGCCAGCGTGCCCAGCGAACTGATGTGAAACGCCAAGAAGAGCCGCCCCGTGGAACGGATGATCTGAAGCGCGTTGGCGCGAAAAAGTAGCAGGGGGATCGCCAGTGGCACGAGGTAATCGTCCACGAAGTCGTACGCCGGCGATTGGGCAGGCACCAGCCGCGTGTTGGAGAGCACCATCGCGATCAGGAGAGCCAGCACCGGTCCGCTCAACTTGGCGGCCCACTTGTAGGTTTGCTCCAGCCAGATCGCCAGCGACGTGCCGGCCACAATTAGCGCCCAGAGTGTCCAGGTGTCGGTCGGGGAAATGATCGAGTTCATCAACGTCTCGGTAAAACCATATTGGCCAGGTTCACGGCGCAGGGGTTGCCGCGGCGGTCAGTTTGGATAACCAGGTATTCATCCTCATAGAGCCCGGGTGGCATGGCGAAGACCTGCCGGGTCACCGGCGTCAATCGGTAGTCCACCATGTTTTCCGTCATCGCGTACAGGCGGCCGTGTCGCTCACTGATAATGAGGGGAATGAACTTCGGACCGTAGCTGCCCAGATACGGTTGCCATTCGCGCGGAATCTCCGGCGTGCGTGGCGGCACGCGCACGAACTTCTGCGTGCCGAGGCGGAACCCGCCAATCTGCCCGCTCGCATCCCGCTCGAACATCACGCTCTGGGCGTCATGCATGCGGCTATCGGCGAGGAAACGCAGTGGCTCGACCGGTCGGAGCTTCACTGGTTGACCAGACATCGTGGCGACGAGACGGCCATCCTCCACTGCGAGGCTGGCCCAATAGCTCTGTGATTCGTATTCGCCGGCAAGTGTGGCAAGCGCATCTGAGGAAAGCGGAATCGTGGTTGGGTCGGGGGGCGGCTTCACGCCGCGCTTCGCTTCGAGCATAAGAGTGAGCGCGAGGTTCGCCAGCCGAGTGATGCGCGCGTTCACGATGTCTTCGTTGCTCAGGACTACCACGCCAAGCTTGGCCTCCGGAAGAAAGGCCAGCGAAGTCGAGTGCCCATAGACCGCGCCGTTGTGGCGGACGACTTTGAAGCCTTGGACGTTGCCCACGCCGAAGCCCAGGCCGTAGCCATCGCTCGCGCCGGTCAACTGCGGCGCGAACATCTGGGCGAGCGTCTCTGGTTTCAGAAGCTGGCCGTTAGGCGTGCGCCCCTCGGCGGCGAGCATGGCCACGAACCGCGCCAGGTCCTCCGCGGTGGTGAACAAATTGCCCGCCGGAACCGTGCCCAAATCAAACTCCGGACAGCGCTGTCGAACGAAGCCGCCGTAACCATCCGCCACGCGTAACCAGGATTTGACGAGTCGCCCGCGCGGCAGGTCCTTCCGCAACCACGCCGAACTTGTCATGCCCAGCGGCCCCAAGATGTGCGCTTGCTGGTAATGCTCGAAGCTTGTGCCCGAAACCAGCTCGACGACCCGCCCGGCTATGCTCGGCCCGACGTTCGAGTAGCGGGTCTTCGTGTTTGGCGGATTGACCAATACGGTTTGCGGCACGCTGGCAATCGTGCGCGCCAGGCCCGGTTGCGAGTCGTCCAAGTAGCCGCCCACGGGCGATTCGCGGATCATGCCGGACCGGTGGCAAAGGAGTTGACGCAAAGTGACCGGCATGGTGTTCGTGAACGGACTCACCGGCAGCAGCCCGGCGCCAAAGCTCTCGACCGGCGCGTCAAGGTCCAGCTTGCCCTGCTCGACGAGTTGCATTACGGCCACGGCGTTGAAGAGTTTTGAGATCGAGCCGCAGCGGAAGATGCTGTCGCGTTTCGCCTCGCCGTAGCCCGCGGCGTAAACCGTTTGTTGATCATCCACGAGCGCGACGGCGATGCCGGAGATTTCCCACGCCGTCATCTCTTCGCGCACGGCCTGCTCCAGTTCACGAATCGCGGCAGAGTAATCAGCCGGAGGCGATGCTGCCCGCGCGGAGTGTGAAATGAGCAACGCGGCAATGCCCACGGCCGCCGCGGGCGCTCGCAACAAGACATTCATGGCAGGATTGGTTTTCAAGCTGACCCGACAACCTCCGCCGAGCTGCGCCCGCAGCCAGGAACCCGATCTGACCCTTGGGAGCCACGCCGGCGGCGCGCTCAAGAAGACCGGACCGGATGCCGCTGTAAAGCGCCAAATTGTGCCCGCCGTCCGAATTCATCCTGCCGTCGAGGCAGCGCTTGGTGCGCCCGCCTTCCGCCGCGCCCGCAACACGGCGCAGTACCTGATTTGCGCGCGAGCGGGAGTGCGCCAATAATAGGGGGCGTTGCAGCGCAGACCCCGTTGCACTGAACCAAAACCAAACCAAGACCAGACCATGAGCGAACCAAACGAATCCTCGTGCGCCAAGCGCGGCCACTTCAGTTGGAACGAGTTGATCACGACAAACACCAAGGCCTCCACCGAGTTTTACGGGAAACTCTTTGGCTGGCAGGCGACACCTTTCACGCCCAAGGGCGCGCCCGCCGGCGGACCGCCCTATATGATCTTTAAGACGGATGCCAACGACATGGGGGCGGGCGGCATGATGCAAGCCCCAGCACCCGGAGTGCCGACGCACTGGCTCGCCTATGTGGTTGTTGAAAACGCCGAGGCGTCGCTAGCCAAAGCTGTCAGTCTGGGCGCGACCGTGCTCGTTCCCGTCATGGCCATCGGCGAAGTCGGGCGCATCGCGGTCATCCAGGACCCGCAGGGCGCCGCCATTGGCCTGCACGAGCCGCCGAAGTGAAGCGCCGAGTTCTTCTGAGCCGTCGGCCCCGTGTTGGCGGTGTTATAGCGTCCAGCGCCGCTGCGACTATTCTTGTTTTAGCCGGTAGAACCGCGGCGTGTGACCCACTGTGTTGGTGACAACCAGATTGCCGCCGACCTGGCCAGGCGACGGTGAGACTGTCTCCCAAGTGGCGACGTTGCTCAAGGTGGCAGAAGTCCAGAGAGCGAAGTCCGAGTAATCCGCCGGCCAGGTGATCACGACTTTGTTTGGCGACAAGCCCCGAAGGGTCAGCGTGGGCAACGGCAGCACGGTGAGGGTCAGGGGCGCGGAGGCGATACCGCTGGCGTTCGTGGCCAGCAACGTAATGTTGTGCGTGCCCGCTTGGCCAAGCGTGCCAGAGATGAGGCCGCTCGTTGAGTTGATTGCCAATTCTGTCGGCAAGGCCGATGCGCCGAACGTCGCTCCGCCCAGCACGGTGATGGTGTAACTGAATGCCTGTCCGGCCAGTCCCCGCGCCGTTGCTGGGCTGGTGACGATCGGCGCGCCCGCGTAGTTGAACGCGGCGGAGTAGGTGCCCCAGTAGCCGTCCTGGCCCAGCTTGACGAGCCGGAGGTAGTAGTTGCCGGCCGCGAGATTCAGCGAGTAGGCCCGCGTGGTGCCCTGGCCCTGAACTGTGCCGTACAAACGGGTGCCGATCTCCCCGCCGGTCGTGGCTTCAAATACCGTGATGCCTTCGGACACACCGACGACCGTGTTCTGGTTCAGATTCAAGTTGCCGAATGTGGTGATCACGAGCTGCAACTGACCTGTGGACGGCATCGTGAACTGCCACCAATCCAACTGGTCTTGCGTCAGCCCCGATCCGCCGCCCCGATACCCCAAGTTGCCTTGCACCGTCGCGCCCAAACTGGCGGCGCTGGCGCTGGTAACGACGTCGTTCAACTCCGGATCCTCCGGGGCGGGACTCAGACGAGGCGTGAGGCGGTAACCGCCATAGTAGCCGGTCTGGTCAATCTTCGTGAGGCGCACGTAGTAAACGCCGGGCTTCAATCGCAGCGCGGTGTGCGTGTTCGTGGTGTTTTGCGCCTGAACGGCGCTGAAGAGCACGCTCGTGGCGTCACTATCGTAAACAGTGACTCCGCCGCTAACCCCGACCGAGGCGTTTGCGTTGAGGTTGAGCAACGGCGAGGTGGCCACGTCCAATTCGAGATTGCCGGCATGGGGCAGGGTGATTTGCCACCAGTCCTGGACGTCCGTGCTGGTGCCTGCGCCCGCCCCGTAATAGCCGAGATGGCCGGTGACTGCCGCATCCAGCGTCAGCAGGCCGTGCTGGGTGGGCTGGTCGTTGGGTTCAGCGTCGTTGGTCACACTTTCGGGCGTGTGCCGCGCGGTCATCTGATACGAACCGTAGTAACCAGGTCCAAGAGCCACGAGGCGCACGTAATAGCTGCCGGCTTTCAACTTGGTGATCGAATGGCTGGCGGTGGTGTGTTCGCCTTGATTATTGGAATAGAAAACCGTGCTGCGGTCGGCATCATAAACCATCACCCCACCGGTCGCCCCGACACTGGCGTTCTGATTCAAGTTGAGGTGCGCCCCGGTGGCGATATCGAGATGCAGAGTGCCATCGGTCGGGAGGCTGACCAGCCAATAGTCCTGTTTCTCCATCACTGATTGCGGTCCGAGGTAACCCAAGTGGCCTGTCACCTCGGTGTTGAGCGACGCTGTCAACGCGTGCTCGAAGTCGTCATTGGGTTCGGCATCGTTGGGCAGCGGGTCGGGCGTCTCCGAAGCGATCATCGTGTAACTGCCCCAGCCCAGCCCGGGGTAATAGCCAATGGCCGTCAGTTGTACGAAGTAACTGCCGGCGCCCAAACCGTTGACGACGTGGGTAGCCGTTGTGGCCTGGCCCTGCTGGACACCGTAGAGACGGTTCGTGCCCGTGGAGTCATGTACAATCACGCCGTGGCTGATGCCCAAGCCCGGGTGACTGTTCAGATTCAGATTTGGCCCGACGGCAACCTCAAGGCTGATCGTGCCATCGTTGGTGAGGGTTATTGGAATGAGGTCAGTCGGATGATTCGTGGCATCAAGATAACCGGTGAACGTTTCCGCCCCGACGAACGATGCGCCCATGAGCAGACACGCCGCCGCAAGTGCAGCCTGCTTCCGCCCTAGCCGACAGGTCGCCAGCCAAAGCCGTGATGCTGGCGCGCCGGCAACTGCCAGATTCTCCGTGATCGAGGTGGTCTTTGGAAATGGAGATGAGTGAGCAACAGAACGTCTCAGTATGAACAACATGCGCAGCAACGTACGTGTATGCACCAAGCGGCGCAACGCGAAAGCTCGCGCCACGCTTGCTTGCGCACCCCTCCCGTCGTCCCAACCACAGGCTGCTTGCTGGGAAGCGCTAGCCTCAACACTCCCGCGTTTTCTTGATGCCCGGTTGCGGCTGGGGATAGAGCCCGTCTGGTCCAACTTGGATCGGCGCAGGCGAGTCTTTGGTCAGCTTGTCCACGCTTGGCGCAAATTCTTCGTCGCAGTTGAGCATCTCCTCGAAGGTCACGATCTGGCCAGTGTGAACGGCCCTCCGGCCCATCGCCACGACCAGGCTGGCCTCGGCACCGCGTTTCACTTCGTTGTACGGCTTGTCCTGGCGGATGGCTTCAATGAGGTGATCCCACTCGAGTTCATACGGATTCGGCTCGGGCTGCGGGAACGCCCAAGTCATGTTGGCCCGCGTCATCTCGTGGCTCTTGAAGATGCGGCACTTGGCTGGCGTGTGGACGAAGGTCGAGATCACCGCCGAACCTTTTGTCCCGTGCGCGTAGCTGGCGAACTCTTCGTGGCAGCCCGGCTCGTAGCGTGAGTTGAGGAAGAGCTTCGTGCCGTCGCTGAACGTGTATTCGATCGAGTAGTGGTCGAAGTTCTGGTCCACCGCATCGCCGCGGTAGAGCCGTCCGCCCATGCCCTGCGCACGCACGGGCCACGCGTCCTTCATCCAGCAACACTCGTCCACGTTGTGGGCGACGAAGTCGTGGAACACGCCGCCGCTGGCCCAGAAGAAGCCGAGGTAGCGCTGCACCTGGTAAAGCAGCTCGCTCTGGTCCGCCGGCTTCGGTCCGGTGAAGCCCGCAGGCGACACCAGCCGGTAGCTCCGCAGCATCGTGATGTCGCCGATCTCGCCGGCCTTGATGCGGTCGTAGAGTTCCCAGCGGGCCTTGCAGTGGCGGCACATCAGACCCACGCCAACCTTGAGATTCTTCTTTGCCGCCGCCTCGCCAAGTTCGAGCATCCGGCGCGTGGTTGGCCCGTCCACGGTGATGGGTTTTTCCATGAACACGTTCAAGCCCTTCTCGATGGCGTAGGCGAAGTGAACCCAGCGGAACGCCACCGGCGTGGTGAGGATCACCACGTCGCCGGGCTTGAGGCAATCCATCGCCTGACGATACGCGTCAAAGCCGAGGAACTGGCGTTCGCGCGGCACATCCACTTGCGATGCCTGAAAGCCGCCGATCCAGGAATCCGCCGTGCCTGCTTGGCGGGTTGCCGCGCTCTTCAGGCTCTCGAAGCTGCGGCTCAATCGGTCGGCAAACACGTCGGCCATCGCGACGAGCTTGATTGGACCGCTGCGGTTGGCCAACGCATTCGCGGCCGCTCCCGTGCCGCGTCCGCCGCAGCCGACCAGCGCCACTTGGATCGTGTCGTTCCCGGCGGCATGAACATGCGGAATCACGGTTCCCGCTAGGACCGAGACTGCGGCCAGCCGGCTGGTGCTTTTCAGAAACTCGCGACGTGAGGAAGAGCTGGGCTCATTCATGCGCGGCATGGTTTCGGCGAACCTCAAGGGAGTCAACCGAGAAAACCCGGACACTATCTGGAGGGTTGACCCGGCATGGCACTTGGTCCACAACAAAGCCGCTATGTGGACGAAATCCCTGTTGGTCGTCAGCTTGACCTTCGCTTCAGTAGGTTGGGCGCTTGAGGACGTGGACATTCCAATGGACGCCCCGGAGGACGCCGTCATGGCCAGCAAGGCGGAGATCGAGGCGATGCAGGCTTGGGCGAGCGTCGCGTTCACGGGCGCCAAGTCGCCCGGGGGCGAGCCGGCCGTCCGCATTGAATCGTACCGCCAGGATTTCAACGTCCTCTGCTTCGGCCAATCATGCATGGAGACACCGATCCGCATCGGCGACCGCACCTTCACGCACGGGCTGGGCACGCACGCAAATAGTGTGATCGTGCTCCACCTGCCGCCCGGCGCGAAGACTCTCCAAGCGTTCGCCGGCATTGACGTCAACTTCGATACCGAAGGCAAACGCGGTTCGGCGCAGTTCAGCGTCGAGGTCGGCGGCAAGGAAGCTTTCCGCTCGCCAACGCTCAAAGGGGGCGACGCCCCCGCGGCGGTGTCTGTGGACCTGCCCGCCGGCACACGCGAAATCACTTTGAAGGTGGACACGACCGCCGACGGCCCGGGCCATGATCAGGCCGATTGGGCGGACGCGCGCATCGTCCTGGACTCCGGCCAGACCGTTTGGGCAGACGAAGACCGTCAGCCGTTCATCGCCGCCGCGCCACCGTTCTCGTTCATTTACGACGGCGCTCCGTCGGCTCAGGTGTTGCCGACTTGGAAGCATCACGCTGAGACCAGCACCGCGAAGGGACGCACGATCCACGCGGCGCAATGGACCGATCCGAAGACCGGCCTGCGGCTGGAAGCCACCGCAACGGCTTTCGAGCGCTACCCGGCGGTCGAGTGGGTGCTGCACTTCGAGAACACCGGCACGCAAGACACGCCGATTCTGGAGAACATCCACGCGCTCGATGCGCAACTGCGCACGGGCTTCAGCCGCAAGCCCGCGGTCTTGCATCAAATCACCGGAGACGTCTGCGGCGAACAGTCCTTCCTGCCGGTGGATGCGCAATTGGAGCCAGGCAAGCCGACTGCGTTCGCGCCGGTTGGCGGTCGGTCCTCAAACCACACTTTTCCCTTCTTCAATGTCCAATACGGTAACGAGGGGCTCATCACTGCCATCGGCTGGTCCGGTCAATGGGCCGCCCGGCTGGAGCGATCCGAGGCAGGGCCAACACGGCTCGTCGCGGGCATGGAGAAGACGCATCTGCGCCTGCATCCCGGCGAACGGATTCGCGGTCCGCGCATCCTGGTGATGCCTTGGAAGGGCGATGTGCAGACCGCGCAGAACCGCTTCCGCCGGCTCTTGCTCTTCGAGTATGTGCCCAAGCTGAACGGTCGGCCTTTGCGCCTGCCCGTCGCGTCGCAGTGCTTTGATCGCTATAGCTGGTCGCGTCCCGATTGGAGCACCGAGGCGGGTCAAATTCGCGCCGTGCAGGCGACGCGCGATCTTGGCTGCGACACGCACTGGTTCGACGCTGCGTGGTTTGAGGGCGGCTTCCCGAATGGCGTTGGCAACTGGTACTGTAAACCCGCGGCTTTTCCGAACGGTCTCAAACTGGTGAGCGACGCCTGCCACCGTGCGGGGTTGAAGTTCCTCCTGTGGTTTGAGCCGGAGCGTGTGGCCGCGGGCTCGCAACTTGCGCGCGAGCATCCCGAGTTCGTGTTCGGCGGCACGAACGGCGGGCTCTTCAAACTGAACGAACCCGAGGCGCGGCGTTGGCTCACCGACCTCCTGTCGCAACGCATCTCGGAGTTCGGCCTCGATGTCTATCGCAACGATTTCAACATGGACCCGCTGGATTCCTGGCGGCGGGCCGATGCGCCGGACCGGCAGGGCATCACCGAGATTCGCTACGTCGAAGGGCATTACGCCATGTGGGACGAGCTGCGCGCGCGGCATCCGGGCCTCTGGATTGACAACTGCGCCAGCGGCGGGCGGCGCATTGATCTCGAGACCCTGATGCGCTCCGTGCCGCTCTGGCGGAGCGACACCGGCTGCGGCCCCGGCCACGCGGATTGGGATCAAGTCCAAGCGCTTGGCCTGAGCCAATACGTGCCGCTCTCTACCTCCTGCTCGTGGGAGCCGCGTGCCTACGCGCTGCGCAGCGCTGCCACCGGCGGGGCGATCACGCAGTTCGATTACTTGGACGACAAGTTCTCTGTGATCGAAGCCCGCGCCGCGCTGGCCGAGGTGAAGGAGAACCAGAAGTTCTGGTATGGCGACTTCTATCCGCTGACGCGCGCGACCGTCGGCCCTGAAGCCATCGCCGCCTGGCAACTGCACCGCAGCGACCTCGACGCCGGCATCGTGCTCGCCTTCCGCCGCGGCGAGAGTCCCTATCCCGTCGTGCAAACCGGCCTGCGCGGCCTCAAACCAGGCCAGCGCTACGCCGTCGAGTTCCGCGATGAGAACCGCAAGACCTCGCGCCGGACGCTGACCGGGCGTGAGCTGATGTCGGACTTCGAACTGCGCCTGCCCGAGCGCGGCACGAGCCTGCTGGTGCGGTATCGGGCGAAGTGACGCAATAATCGTAGCGGCGGCTCGGGAGAGCGCCGCCATTCACGAACCTCCGGCCCACCGGCAACCCTCAACGTGCTTCCGGCGTCCTCGCGGGAAGAACCATCTGGGTCAGACTGAGAATGGTCCTTCCGGCGAAGACGCCGGAAGCACGCTGGCGAAGGCGGGACTTGTCTCCGGCGGCGCTGGCTGGTATCCGTTTGACGAGCTATGGGCAACAATTCACCGAAACCACCCGGGATGGGCGGCGGCTCGATTGCCACTCGGGGACTGTTGGTTCAGACGCTCGTCGCCCTGCTTGATGTTGTCCAAGCCGAACCACCCTTCACCGACATCACGCTGGAGCCGGCCATCGGAGACGAGCAATTTGATTTCGTCTGGCGGAATAGCACGGGCTCATACGCCGTCCAGGTCAAATCCACCACCAACCTGTTCATGAAGTCCGATGTGGTGGAATGGGCGCGGAAACTGGAGGCCGCACACACGAACGAGCATTGTCAGCTCATGCTCGTTGGCCACATCCACCCGAGCTTGGTCCAACTCGCGCGGATAGGCAAAGTGGAGATTCGGACGAAACCATTGGATCTCGCAGGACTTTTTGACCAAGCCGCCCATCGCGTTGCGAAGTTCATACACTCGGTGAAGCTCAACCCGGGCAACCCAGACGAGCACGAGATGATTGCCAGAGCCCTCGTCACCGAGTTTGAGTTGTACGCGACCGACTCCAAAAACCTGAAGCGCGATGCACTCGTCAACCTGCTCCGCCATTGGGTCGCAGTTGCGCCCCGTATCGAGCCCAGATTCGACATCTCCCGCATCCTCAAGTACACGCCCGCAGAACTAGTCGGCCGAGAGGAGGAGAAGAAGCTGCTTTCCGAGATGTGGGGAAAGGTGGTGCGGGGCGAACCGGATCGCCCTTCGATTCTGACACTCGTTGCGCTTGGCGGTGAAGGAAAGACAGCGTTGGTTGCGAAATGGATGGTGGACGAATTGCGCGCGAAAGGCTGGCCCGGCTGCGACGCCGCCTTTGCGTGGTCCTTCTACAGCCAGGGCACGCGCGAGCAACAGGCCGCCTCCTCCGACCTCTTCCTCAAGGCCGCCCTCACCTTCTTCGGCGATGAGAAGACGGCGAACAGCGCGGAACACGCAAGCGAGAAGGGAAAGAAGCTGGCATCGCTAGTCGGCCAACGCCGTTGCTTGCTGATTCTCGACGGGCTTGAACCGCTGCAATATCCAACTGAGGCGAAGGCATTCAAGCCCGGCGCACTCAAGGACGACGGCATTGCCAAGCTGTTGAAGGGCCTGGCTACCGCCAGTCAAGGTCTGTGCATTGTCACTACTCGCATTGGCCTTCCGGACTTGGACGCATTCAAGGGTTCAGCGGTGATTGAGCAGCCATTGAAGTGCCTATCGCGCGAAGCAGGTGTGGATTTGCTCAAGCGTCTCGGTGTGAAAGGCAGTGACCGCCGAACGATTCCGCTCGAAGACGGTGACGAGAAGAGTGAGAAGGTGAGCGAGTTCGAGAAGTTGGTGGAAGACGTGAAAGGCCACGCCCTCACGCTGACCCTGCTGGGCGGCTTCCTGAAACGCGCCTTCCACGGCGACATCCGCCAGCGCGACCGCGTGAAGTTCGAGAAAGCCGACGAGCGGATGGACGGCGGGCACGCGTTCCGGACCATGGCCGCCTACGAGCAATGGCTCTTGCGCGACGGCGGCGACGAAGGCCGGCGCGAAGTGGCCGTGCTGCGGCTCATGGGCCTGTTCGACCGCCCCGCCGACGCCGGCTGCCTCCACGCTCTGCTCCAACCGCCCGCCATTCCGGGCCTAACCGAACCGCTGGTGGGTCTGGCCGAAGACGATTGGGAATACTGCCTCAGCGGCCTCGAAACCGCGAAACTGCTCACGGTGAACCGCGACGCGTCAGGCGCGCTCGTCTCGCTCGATGCGCATCCGCACATCCGGGAATATTTCGCGAAACAACTGCGTGAAGGTAGGGCGGGCAGTCCTCTGCCCGCCGCCGGGACGGACGATGAACGGCGCGCACGGAGTGGCGCGCCCTACCAAGAGGCCTGGCGCGCGGCCCACCGGCGGCTCTACGAACACCTCTGCGCGAGCACGCCGGACAAACCCCAGCCCGCGCTCGAAGACCTCCAGCCGCTCTACCAAGCCGTGGCCCACGGCTGCCAGGCGGGGTTGCAGCAGGAGGCGTGCGAGAAGCTCTACATCAGGCGCATCCTTCGTGGAATGGGGAATGACGGTTTCTACACAATGCGGAAACTCGGTTTGTTTGCTTCTGACTTGGGAGCTGTCGCCTGCTTCTTCGAACAACCATGGAATCGTATCTCGCCTTCGCTCATCGAACCCGCTCAGGCCTGGTTGCTGAGTGAAGCCGCCGTCACTCTTCGCGCATTGGGTCGATTGGCCGAGTCTCTTGAACCGATGCGGACGTGCGTGAACATGTGCGTCACACAGGAAGACTGGAAGCAAGCTGCTGCTAACGCCAGCAACCTGAGCGAACTGGAGCTGACGCTGGGCGAGGTGGCCGGGGCGGTGGGGGACGCCGAGCAGTCCGTGACCTACGCCGACCGCAGCGGCGATGCGTTCATGCGCGAGGTCACACGCACCGTCCACGCCGACGCCCTGCACCAGGCGGGCCGCCGACCCGATGCGGAGACGCGCTTCCGCGAGGCCGAGCAAATGCAGATGGAGATGCAGCCCGACTACCCGCTGCTCTACTCGCTGCGCGGATTCAAGCATTGCGACCTGCTCCTCGCCGCCCCCGAGCGCGCCGCGTGGCAAGTGGTTTTGGGGAGCGCGGGCGGTCCCCGCCCGCAGCACGTCGCTGGCACCCAGAGCGCGGATGAATCTAATCGCCCGTTTGCCATCTGGGCTGCTGCGACCGGGGACCGGTCGCGGTCCGAATTGAGTGAATCCTGCCGCGCCGTCTCCCAGCGCGCGGCGCAGACGCTCAAGTGGGAAGAAGGAATGCGAGGCGCGCCTCTTCTCGACATCGCCCTCGACCACCTCACGCTGGGCCGCGCCGCGCTCTACGCATTCATGCTGGGAGGGCGCGGTTCCACCCGCGCCCAAGACAAAGAAGTCAGGGCCGACGTGGAAGTCGGCCCTCCCGACGATGTATTTGAAACCGCCCGCCGCGAACTGGACGCCGCCGTGGACGGCCTCCGCCGCGCCGCATCGCAAGACCACATTCCCCGCGGTCTCCTCACCCGCGCCTGGCTGCGGTTTCTCTCCGGCGCGCGCACCGGCCCCGAGAGCACGCAGGCGGATTTAGACGAAGCCTGGGAAATCGCCGAGCGCGGGCCGATGAAGCTGTTCATGGCGGATATTCTCCTCACGCGCTGTCGCTTGTTTGGACGACAGAAGCTAGAAGCTAGGAGTCAGGAGCTAGGAGAACGGGAGTATCCGTGGGAGTCGCCGGCAGCGGATTTGAAAGCTGCCGAGGAATTGATCAACAAATGCGGCTACCACCGGCGGGCTGAGGAACTTGCGGATGCCAAGATGTCGTTGGGCCTATGAAAGCGCGCCAGCGTCTTGGACTGCGCCAGCCCTCTGGCGCTTTCGGGAGGCCGGGCAGGTTCGAATGTTCACTCTGCGTCCGAGGGGAAAAGCGGCGGAGGACCGCCGCACTCCAAGACGCTTCGCGCTACCGGATGCGCTCTGGCGAGTATGGGGCTCGGCGTTCGGACCGCGGGCGGTCACCCGCTCCCAGAACTCGAAGAAACCCGATCGACTGTTTGCCCGCGAAGCTGCGGCGACCGGGGGCCGGTCGCGCTCCTTTCATGCGCTCCTTCTGTGTCGTGGCTGCACGACGCTGTGTTCCTCCGTGGTTAACCACCCTCCCTCGTTATGAACGAAGAACCCAAGTCGGTTGAAACGAAACCCACAGGGCGGCGTCGGCTCGGGCGTTGGCTCGTGCGGTTGGTGATCGGCTTGGTGGCGTTGGCGGTGTTGCTGGTGTTGACGGCGCTGGCGTATCAGGCCATCGCTTCTGCCCGCGACGCGCGCCGGTTTCCGCCGCCGGGCAAGCTCGTGGACGTGGGCGGGTGCCGGTTGCACCTCCACGCGATGGGGGACGGCGGGCCGACGGTGGTGCTGGATGCGGGCTGGATGGATTGCTCGCTGAACTGGTGTCTGGTGCAGCCGGAGGTCGCCAAGTTTGCCCGCGTCTGCGCCTACGATCGCGCGGGCATGGGCTGGAGCGACGTAGGCCCGTCGCCGCGCGACAGCCGGCAGATCGTGCGCGAGTTGCATACGCTGCTGAAGAACGCGGGCGTGCCCGGTCCGTATGTGCTGGTGGGGCATTCCTTTGGCGGCGGCAACGTGCGCCTCTTCGCGCATGAGTATCCGCAAGAGGTTGCCGGGTTGGTGCTGGTGGATTCCGTGGCGGAGGATCAATGGCCGCGGTTGCCGGAGCAGGTCAAGCGCCTGTATGCCTGGATGCAGCAGCAACTGGAGGGCGGGCGGCCGTTGAGCAAGTTCGGGATCATCCGCTACTTCAACCTGTTCTACCTGCGTCCAAATCTGAAGCTGCCCGCCGCGGTGCAGGCGACTGACTTCGCGGTGCGGGCGCGCACGCCGTATCTGGACACGGTCTGCCGTGAGTGGGCGCTGATCGCGAGTGAGAGCGCCGACCAAGTGAAGGCGGGGGTGCCGTTACCGCCGGTGCCGCTGGTGGTGCTCACAGCGGGTCAACACGGCGACAAACCGCCGCAGGGACTGTCGGCTGAGGATTTCGACAAGTGGAACGCGGTTCTGCGGGAGGAGCAGGCAAAGCTCACGGAGCTTTCACCCAGCGGCGTGCAGATCGTCGTAACCAACAGCACGCACGTGATGCAACTCGATCGGCCGGACATGGTGGTGGCGGCGATCCGCGAGGTCGTGATGGCCGTGCGGGAGAAACGGGCGCTGCGGGCGATTACGGTGGAGGAGAAGGTGATCGCTTCGCTGCCCACACAATAGGGCCAGGGAACAGTCTTGCGGATGTTGTGCCTCCCAACGTGGGGAGTTTCCTCCGAAACGAGATTGCGCGCTTTGAACGCTTGAAACGCAGCCGCCGACGTCAGTCGGCGCCGACTTGTCCCGGATGGACTTTGCGCGGACTAACGTCCGCGGCTACGAGGTTCATAGGAAAGCTTCTCCGTTCGACAGCTCACTGCAAAACGTAGTTTACCGCGGTCGCGGCGGCGTGCGTTTCCATTCGACCTGATTGAACTCGGGCACGCGGTTCGGGTCGAAGGGCTCAGTGTCCGTGTAGAGTCGGTCGCCGTTGGCATTCGTCCAACGGTGTTTGTAGTCGGCGCTGTCGCGCTCGACCTCCTTGGTGAACGGATTGACGTATTCTTCCTGCCCGGTCAGCAGCAGGTAGTTCTCGTGCTGGATGGCGCTGCGCTGCTTGGAGCGGCGTTCGAAGATCTCCTGATCGATCCGCGCCACGTAGCGCAAGGTCTCGACGGCGGTTTGCCCGCGTTCGCCGGACTTCTGCGCGTAGGCCCGAAGCCACTCGGGACTGAACTGGATGGATTGCCGGATGATATCGAGCACCGGCTTCCAATCGTCGGCTTCGTTGCGCGGTGCGCGCATGAGGAAAGTGAACTGGTTGTTCCAGAGCGCCGCGCCGCCTCGGAAGTCCGTCAAGGCGGTGGCCAACGCCTCGCGATAGGCCATGCCGTTTTCCGTGTAGTCCACGACGACTCCCCCGGCCGTAAAGGTCAGGGGCGGCTTGCCGAGCGCTGTGATCGTTTGGTTGAGTTCGCGGGCGAGGTGGGTGCAAACATCGGCCAGTTCAGGTAGGTCAAACTGCAAAGCGATCTTCACCTCGGTAGCCCGCGGATGAATGGTTTTGAATTGCTCGTTCAGGAAGGTGGCGACGCTGGGCAGCGGGCGGACCTGCATGCCGTTGTAGTTCTGGCCAGGCCGGAACAGCGCGCCCAGGCTGGCATACTCCGGGCTGCCGGAGAAATCCGCGTAGTTCCAACTGGGCAGCCAACGCACCATGACCGAGCCCTTGGCGTCGCGGCGGATCGTCAGATCGCATTTCGTGTCCACCGAGTTGCCCGCGCCGCCGGCCTGGGTCGGATCCACGTAGAACAGGCCGCCATCCACCTGCCAGCCTTTGGGGACGAGAAAGGAGAAGGCTTTCTGACGCGGCTCGGACTCACGCCGCAGGATCAGGGTCGTGGGCCGGTTGGTGGAGGCGACGCGATTGGTGAGGCTGTGAGTTGGCGCAGCGTTAGTGCCCTTGGCGGCGGAAGCGTGCGGTTCGAGGGATGCCACGGCCAACGTTGCTATCCAGATTATCGAGGTCTTGCTCATGATTCGGTCATGGCTGGCGGCGTTACGTCGAGGCGACTGCGGCTTGCTCGGTGGTTCTTAACGCGCGCCCCAATGTGGTCTCCGCCAGCAAGCGGGCCGAGCTTAGGACAGGCGGCGCATTGCCGAAAAGGACATTCCTGACATGCGCTGTCTTCCACGTAAGTATCCTTTCCCGCCAAAACAAAACGGCTGGCCAAGGTGTTGGCCAGCCGTTGCGCGGCAAGGAGCGCGCTACTGAACTTGGTAACTGATCTCGACGTTCGTGCCGACTTTCTTGAAACCCGTGATCTTGGTTGCGCGTGGTCCGGCCAGACGATAGTAGCACGCCGTACCGGAAACGGGCACGGTGAACTTACCGCCCGTGATCATGGTGCCGATCACCGTGGGGGCGCAGTCAGTGCCCACCACGTCCGCCGTGGTGACGGCGTTCGCCGCGCCGGACGCAGCGGTGTAGGGACCGGCCACGTCGGTTGCAGCGAGGCAAATCAGCGGGTACCAGGCTTTGACCACGCCGGCAGGATCGCCGGGGTCATTGATCAACAGCTCGGAGGCGTCGTTTACGTCCACCGACCCCAGATGAAATAGGGCGCTGCCGCCGGTTTCCTGCCAGAGACAGCGGACCGGATACAGGCCGGTGGCTTCAACGTAGAAATCGAAGGTTGTATCGGCCGTGCCGCTGGATTTTTCCCAGATCGTTGCGGCGTTGCTGTCAGCGATGCCGACGCCCGAGTAGATGCCCGCGCCGTCGTCAGTTTTGACGTGGAAGCGATGCATGCCCGCAGTCAACTCCAGGTAAGCCGTGGTCTCGACTGCGATGTTCCGCCAATTGCCGGCGCAGAGTCCGGGCACGTTGGCGGGCGGATCGGAGGACTCGGTCCAATCCAAAACCTGCAACAGGTTGGTTGCCGTCCGATTCACGGGAATCTGGGGAGGGATGGCGAGTTGCTGCCGGGCGCGGTCCAGGCTGTTGGCCAAGTCCGCGTCGCCGTTGTCGCTTTGGGCCATGCGGGTGTCGAATCCGCGCACGGAGAGGCTGCCCACCGGCAGGCTGTTGCTGGCGAAGAGTTGCGGATACGCGATGGTCCAGCTCCAGGTGTTCGTCCGCCAGACGCCAAGGTTGTCGGCGAACGCGATGCTGTTCGTGTGCTTGCTGCCCCACGGCAACAGCGTGGGGATGGAATACGTCACCGTGGCCCCGTTGAAGTCCCGGGTAAAGGCGCCTGGATTGGATGGCCTGTGCACTTGGGTGTCAATGGTCAACGAGGTGTTGGGAATCCAGACCCCGTCCAGGCTTAGCAGGATCGAACTGTGATTCACCGTTGTGTCGCGATCCAGAATGCCGACCGTCACTGTCGGGTAGATCGCGGCTGTCTTTCCGGCGGGCGGTGGGGAAAGGTCGGTGACGATGGCGGGCATGGCGCCGGCTGCGGGAGCGCTCGCCGCGTAATTGTCAAACGTGGCTTCCGCGCCTGAAGTAGCTGACGGATAATCCTGCTGGAAGACGAACAAGCCGCAGACACCGGCCGTGTAGGTGGCATCCTGACCGATGGCCGACGCCCACGGGCTGTTGGGTTGTGACTTGTCGAAGATCTGGAACAACAGCGTGTTCGCATCATGGCTGCTCACCACCAGTCGATAACCGTGGGTGGGGTCCAACACAACGGTGCCCGAGCCCAGCTCGGCGACGGTGGTTTCGACTTCGTTGTTGACCAGGCTGATGTACAACTGGCGATACGCGGACGAATAGGTGGCGGTGTATCCATCAGATGTGCCGAGGCCGACGTCTTGGAAATTGAAGAACATCCCAGCCTCCTGACGCCAGGTGGCATTCCACGCGAGCAGGTCCGTTCCTGCCGAGAACCGACCGGTGTAAACATCTGTCCGGAAACTGCCCGCCCGCGCGTTTTGCAGGCCGTAGGGATCAGGGTCTGTGGGGGGGGCGTAGATCTTGTAAGCCTTTCCGCCGGTGTCGTCATTCGGAAACGAGTAAGTCGCGGCCCAGATGGCCGGCAGGGAGTAGTGCGTCCAACCCGTGTCATTGCCGTCGTTGAAGTCGTCGGACTGGGCGACTGCACGCGGGGTTGGCAAGCCGAGCAACAGCACCATCAAGGCCGAGGCCAGAACGGCGCGCGCCGAGGTTGAGGAAGAGTGAAATGCAATAACGGAGTTTTCCATAGGAGTTCCCTTTCTTTAGCAAGGTTCGTGGTGAACACTCATTTGTTCTTGGTTACGTAGGCTTGCTTGGGGCGACTTCCTCATATTACCGGCCCTCGTGTCAAGGCAATTTCTCTGAGTTGTCGGAACTCCATGAGAATGTCCCCCTGCTAACTCGATAAGAATGTCCCCCTGG
>CAZWJC010000028.1:0-36193 GCA_964634255.1 uncultured Verrucomicrobiota bacterium
CCACCCCCTCGGACAAATACGGTCCTATGCCTCCGTGAAGTATATAATCCCGAGGCACGCCGGTGACTCCGCGTTACTGCACTCCGCGCTTGTCACCTGTCGCGCTCGCCGCGAGACTTCCGCCCATGATTGTTGAATTGATCAACACCGGCAGCGAACTCATGTTGGGTCGCACGCTCAACACCCACCAGCAATGGCTCTGCCGACGCTTGGCCGATCTCGGTTATGTCGTGTCCCGGCAAGTCTGCGTGCCGGACACCGGTCCGGCGATCGAGCAGGCGGTGCGCGAATCGCTGGGCCGCGCGGACCTGATTCTCGTCACCGGCGGCTTGGGGCCGACTTCGGACGACATCACGCGGGATTTGATTGCGCAGATGCTGGAACGTCCGTTGCGCGAGGATCCCGAAATTGTGGCGCAGCTTCAGCGCTTCTTCGCCTCGCGCAACCGGCCGATGCCCGAGCGAAACCGGGTGCAAGCACTCGTGCCCGATGGGGCCACCGTGCTTCCCAACCCCCATGGCACAGCCCCAGGATTGGCCATGGAAGTTCGCCCGAATCCGTTCCGAGACAGCGGCAAGGCAACGTGGCTCGTCATGCTGCCCGGACCGCCGCGTGAACTGCATCCGATGTTTTCCGAGGTTGTGGCGCCGCTGATCCAGCGGGCCCTGCCGCTCCGGGGTGACTACATTTGCCGCACGCTGCGGACGACGGGCATTGGGGAATCGGCCCTCGCCGCGCGAATTGCCAAGCCACTGCAGCCGCTGGAGGCACAGGGACTGGATCTCGGCTATTGCGCGCACTCTGGACGAGTGGATGTGCGCCTTGCCGCACGCGGCGAAGCGGCGCGGAAGTTGGTTCAAACGGCGGAGAATCTGGTGCGCGAGGAGTTGGGAGCATACTTGTTCGCAGAAGGCGACGAGGAGTTGGAGTCGGTCATCATCCGGTTGCTCACCGAGCGTGAAGAGACTTTGGCCGTGGCGGAATCCTGTACCGGCGGCTGCATCGTGCACCGGCTGACAAACGTGCCCGGCGCGTCGGCGGTTTTTCTGGCCGGTTTGGTCACCTACAGCAACGAAGCCAAGCAAAAGTTCCTGGGCGTGAGCGCCGAGACGCTGGCGGAACAGGGTGCCGTGAGCGACGCGGTGGCCCGAGCGATGGCCGAGGGGGCGCGCTTGCAGAATCGCACCACCTACGGTCTGTCGGTGACGGGGATTGCCGGACCGAGCGGCGGCACGCCGGCGAAACCGGTGGGCACGGTCTTCCTCGCGTTGGCCGGGCCGTTCCCGACCGTAGTGGAACGGAATTTCAATCCTTACGACCGGGAGACCTTCAAGCAGGTCACATCGCAGCAGGCATTGGATCTTCTTCGCCGCCGCCTGATCATTGGTCACGGGTAATAAGAAAACCCGCGGACCTCTCGGTCTGCGGGTATGGTGAGAAAATGCTGGGGAGAGGAACTAAGCCCCGTTATCGCCGATCGCCTCGACCGGGCAGCCTTCTTTGGCTTCCTTGCAGCGGGCTTCTTCGTCGGCGCTGGCCGGTTGCTTGTACACATAGGTGTAGCCGCCGTCCTCATTGCGCTTGAAGTTGTCCGGCGCGGTTTCCCGGCACAGGTCGCAGTCAATGCACTGATTGTCCACGTAAAACTTGCCCGGAACGTTCTCTGGATATTTGTTTGCGATGTCAGCCATAAAATTGGTGCGTTTGCGGGCTCATTTATGCGGTGGCGGCGCGCGCTTGGCAAGTGCCAATTCTCAGGGATTTGCCCCGCCCCAAGCTTGATGACCGGAGCACCGGCTGGCAGTCGGCTTGGTGTTTTCGCGTGCGAACGGAAGTGGCGGTCAGGAGGAGCGCGCCCGGTCTCCGGGCGCAGCGGCCAAACCTACCGATCCCTGCGAGACCTGCGCCCCATTCGATGGCTTCCTCGCGCTGCGGACAGGAGACTGTCCGCGCTCCGCCGCCTCATCTGTGTGAGAATTTCGTGCGCCGTGAGCGCCATTTCCTTTCGCACCCGTCCTGCCCTGGAAGCCTTGAACCGAGTTCCCCCTTCCGCCACACTCCGCCGCATGCAAGAGACATTACCGCCGCGCGTGCCGAAATGGCCGTTTTACTTCAGCGCCGCCATCCTGATGGCGACGGCCTGTTTCATTGTCTGGCAAGGCACGCTGCCGCCCGGGCGCTGGGAGATTCTCACCTGTCTGATTTGCGTTCCCTTGAGCGTTGGCGTCGTCGTGCTGCCGTTCGTGCTGGAATACAAAGCCGTCGTGAATCAGATCGAGGCGACCACCCTGTCCGGCAGCCTCGGGCAGATCAAGCACGCCGAAACCATCGCGGCCCGCATCGCCCAAGCGACCGACAACTGGCAGGCCGTTCATGAGCAATCCGGCAAGACCGTGGCGGCCGCCCGCGAGATTTCCGAGCGCATGGCGGCGGAGATCCGGGATTTCACCCAGTTCCTGCAGAAGGCGAATGACAGCGAGAAGGCCACGCTGCGTCTGGAAGTCGAGAAGCTTCGCCGCGGGGAAGGCGAGTGGGTGCAGATCATCGTCCGCATGCTGGATCACACCTTTGCCCTGCATTCTGCCGGAGTGCGCTCGGGACAGCCCCGACTGATCGAGCAACTGACCCAATTCCAGAACGCCTGCCGCGAGGCGGCCCGGCGCGCGGGTCTGGTGCCTTTCGTCGCAGCACCGGGCGACGCGTTCGACGCGCAACGCCACCAGACGCCCGACGGCAAAGCGCCCCCGGCGGACGCGAGAGTCCGCGAAACCGCCGCCACTGGCTTCACGCTCCAAGGTCAACTCATCCGGCCCGCGATGGTGTTGTTTGAAACCGCTGCCGCTGCCCCAGAACCGCAAGCGCCGGCCGCGAACTTGCCGACACCACCCGCCGCCTCGGCCGACCCACCGCGCGAGCAGACGCTGCTTTGATACCGACGGCGTTGAACGGACAGCAGTGGGTGAGCGGTGCGTGTTTCTGAAGCGGGCCGTGATCCCGTTGTGGCGGGCGGGTGACCGCGGTGCCGGCGGGCGAATACGCGAAAAGCGAAAGGTCAGGCAGGCCGCGAAGGCAGGGCACGACCCCGGGCAGTGCGGGGCTGGTTCAGCACCGGATGGAACGGACGCTTCGCGCGCTCACCTGAATGACCCGCAACACATCCAAACTCGCGCTCTAATCTTCGCCATCGTTTGGTCGCTAGGCATCAGACAACTCCTTCTCTAGATTTTTTAGAAGTCGAGTCCGCCCAGAACTGACTGGGCCACTCTTGAGGTCGCGGATGCGACGTTCTAAATCATGCTTCTTCCGGGTTGCTGACCTCTGGTGGTCTGATGCCACGTTCTGACGCAACTGTGTGACCTTCGCCTGCAACCGACGCCAACTGGTTAACTCGCGCTTTGGTGGAATGGCAATGCTCGGCCCTAGGAATTGGCAAGCCCAGCGACAATGCGGACACCTCACACGACCTGTCATGGTGTCGCCAACCAACTCCGGGTGGATGCATGTGACCAGACGCCATGTGTCTCGCCTGACGGCAACGCGACACTTAAAGCAAACCCAAGTTCCTTTGCACATACCGCCTGATAATGCCTACGCCAAGACTGGGCGACGCGGGCGGTCCAATGATTTCTGATTCGGCGACTCTGCTGTCGGTTTCCTAATCATAACGATCCTCGTTCAAAGGAGTCACTGAGACGATTTGCCCCTGCTTGTCTACCTCAACCTCGAACGAATCTGTGCGCGACCCGCCTTGGTATCTGCCAAATACAAATCGAAAGCGTTGGCAGTCGTAGAATCGAGGAAGAGTCTCGCTCACACCACGGGCAAAATCTTCACGGGTGGGGTAACCGGTCTCGGTGTATGCTTGAGCGTAAGGGTGCTTTGGGTCTGGCGGCGGCTTCGTTACTCTGATATATGGCTCTTGCCAATAGCGGCCGAGCTCGATCTCTCCCTCAGCAGAGCCGCGTCCAACGACTCGATATCGAATGTCGAAATGCTGCGCTTTTTCACCTTCCGTAACAGCATCTATCAACAGCGTTCCTGGTTTCACCTTCGGATGGAATGCGCGCACTGCACCTGCGTCACCAACAACGCCGTCAATGCCGCAACCGGTGAGAAGAACCGCCGCCGCGCCAATTGCAAGTTTAAGTAGCATCATCATAGCGACCACGAAATACTCGCTGGACAGTCGAGCGAGCAACAATCGGGTTGGAGGCTTCTTAGCATATTCCTATGGCCAAAGGGTGGGCAGTCCGCCAGCCCGTGTCCAGCGAGGATTTTCGAGAACGCTTTGCGTGTTTTGTCGCCTGGCACAACGCAAACGCGACAGACGTTCCAAGGCTCGCTCCGCTGTCAACGCGGATCGCCCTGCCGCACCCAAGCCTCGTTGAAGTGCGCGTGCTTAATGGACTTGGCCGCGGCATCGCCGTCCACGTCCTTGGGCAGGTGTTTCTTTGCGAGGTGAAAGCTGTAGCTGGCGTGGAGCGTGCCATCCCGAGCCTGGATCAGGCTCGGATAATGGAAGCTGCCCGCTTCCGGGCCGGGTTCATCGAGTTCCAGGTGGCGCTTCCATTTCCACGTCCGGCCTTCGTCCTCGGAGAGTTGCACGGCCAGGCTGTGGCGGCCTTGCTCGGTATCGTTGCTGATGAGCGCCCAGTGCCCGTTACGCAGGGCGATGATCTCCGCACCGGAGCCGGGGTTGGGCAGCGCGCTGTCGGTGACCGGGCTCCAGGTCTCGCCGCGATCGCGGGATTCGCTCTGGAGCAGCCGCGCCGGCGGCGGTCCGTTGTCGCGCATCAGCGTGAAGAGCGAGCCGTCTTTGCGGCGCACGAGGCTGGGCTGGATGTTACCCAAACCGCAGAGCGGCGCGCTGGCGCGCCAGGTCTGCCCCCAGTCGTCCGTGATCGCCATGAGCGAGAAGGAGAAGCCGTCCGAGTAGAGCGGCACAATCAGGCGGTGGCTGTCGAGGACGAAGGGATGCGCCCGGGTCATCCAGCCGAGCCGGCACGAGAGCTTGTCGGCGGCGAGGGCGCGCAGGTTGGTCACGTGTTCCCGGCCGAGATCGCCCAGCGGCTCGGGGAGCGTGTTGGTGCGCAGACTCGCTTCCACTGCGTCGAGGAAGTTCGAGACGACGAGCCCGAACTCCTTGCCGGGCGTCACGTGCAGGACCTCGCTGGTATCCCAACGCGGCGGGCCGTCGCGGCGGTAGTCGGTCGCGATGCGATACTTCATCAGGGCCGTCTCCCAACGATTGGCCAGGATCGTCGGCCACAGGAGCCAGAGCCGGCGTTGTGGATCAATAAACATCGTGCAGTTTGTATCCGGGTAATCCGGCGTATCGGCCATCGTGAAACGGGGACTCCACTGTTTGCTGCCTTTGCGCAAACGCGCGCCCTCGATCTTCACGTCGTCCGCCGTGCGTTCGCCCGAACCGTGAAACCAGCAGACCAGCAAGTCGCCATTCGGGCATTCCACGATGCACGAGGCGTGGTTGTGCCAGACCTCCAGCGGGAAGATGAGTTCCGATTCCAGGAAGGGCGTGTCAGGGTTGCGGGCGGCTGCAAGCGTTGGGGTGTGGCCGAAGTGGAGCAGCGCCAGAACGACCACAAGCAGGCAGGGGGTCTGTTTCATGACCGCACAATGCCGAACGGGTCGGAGGTGGGCAACCGGAATCCGGACGATGCGCCTTTTCGGTCGGACAAGTGAGTGCGAACGGAAGTGGCGGTCACCCCGAACGGAAGCCCCCCACCTGAGAAATTGGACCGCGGACAGTCCCCTGTCCGCAGCGCGGAGAAGGCATCGGATGGGTTGCGGCTTCCGCTGTGATTGGCAGGTTGTGCCGCTGCGCCCGGGGACCGGGCGCGCTCCTCCTGACCGCACTAACGTTCACGTCCCGGCAATCTTACTCCGTGACAGAGTGCGGGTGGAGGATTATGGTTGCTGCGATTCACCCATCACTCAGGACAGGCCTATGAAAACCGGCGTGTTGTGCTCGTTCGTTGTCCTTCTCTCCGCGACTTTCCTCTGCGCGCAGACCGTCACGTGGGACGGCGGTGGCGACGGGGTTTCCTGGCACGACCGGTTCAACTGGTCCGGCGATTCGGTGCCCGGCACGAACAACGACGTGTTGATCCCGTCGGCGAGCGCCACGAATGTTTACTATCAAGGCGCACAGCCCACCGTGCGCGGCCTCGTCAACCACGCCACGCTCTGGCTGCGGGGCGGGGCCAGCGGCCATGCGACGCTGGCCGTGAGCGGGGATCTGACGAACCACGGCACAATCCGGCTGCAAACCGTGGTGGGCGGCTGGGACGATGCGGTCAACGTGGCCGGCACGCTGGTGAATGAGACGGATGGCGTCATCGAGGTCAATCCCGGCACCGGCGGCGGGCGTTCTCTCACGGCGAACGTGGTGAACCGGGGCGCGCTGAACGTCACGGGAGGCGCGGTATTATACGCAAACGGCGCGGGAAAGGTATTCCGGCAGGAGACCGGCTCGATCACTGCCACGAACTTGTTTACCTGGGCCGGTGGACGCTTTGATTTCGTCGGCGGTGCACTCGCCGGCGCAGTCGCCATTCGCAGCGGCGCGCTTGAGGTAGCTGCCAGCGCCGGGGCTTCCACGATCATTTGTGCGGAGAGCGCCACGTTGCTGGCCAACCGTGCCACCAACGCGGTGGTGTGGGTGCGAGGCGGCTTGTACAGCCACGCTACCCTGACGACGGCCGCCGATGCCGTCAACGCTGGGACGATCCGGCTGGAAACCTCGACGGGTGGCTGGGACTCGATCCTGAACGTGGGTGGTTCGAACTTCGTGAACACGGCTTCTGGCACCATCTCTTCCCGACCCGGCACCGGCGGAGATCGTGCCATCAACGGCTACCTAGTGAACCGAGGCGTGGTGGACGCCACGGGGCATTACGTCAATCTCACGGGCACCTACGAAGCCGCGGGCGGGCGTATCCTCGGTGGCGGACGCCTGATCAACGGGAAGCTGAAGGTCACGGCGTTACCGGACGCGCCGACCACGGTCGATCTTTGGGGCACGACGACGTTGCTGACCGATGTTTTGCCAAGCACGGAGCTGTGGGTTCATGGCGGCGGTTCGGGACACGCCACGCTATCGGCGGCTGGCGATGTCACCAACCACGGGACGATCCGGTTGGAATCCACGGCTGGCGGTTGGGACGGCGCCTTGAGCGTGGCTGGCATCTTTGTGAACGCGCCCAGCGGCGTGATCCAGGTCAACCTGGGGACCGGGGGCTCGCGTTTCTTCACGGCGAACATGGTGAACCAAGGCACGATCAACGTTGGCAGTGGCACTGGTTTTTACGGAAACGGCACCGGGAAGGTCTTCCGACAGGAATCCGGTGCGGTCAACGCCACCGGCCTGTTCACTTGGGCCGGGGGACGTTTCGACTTTGTTGGTGGGTTTCTGACGGGTTCGGTGGCCGTGCGCAGCGGCACGCTGGAGGTGGCGGCGACCGCCGGCGACTCCACAATCATCTGCGCCGAAAACCCCACGCTCCTCGCCAACCGCGCACCCGGCGTGACCGTCCAAGTGCTGGGCGGCTTGTATAGCCACACCACCCTCACGACCGCCGAAGGCGCGGTCAACGCCGGCACGCTGCGGCTGGATTCCATCAACGGCGGCTACCGCGCAGCCGTCAGCATCCGCAGCAGTAACTTCGTGAACACAGCGACCGGCGTGATTGACGCCAACACGGGCTCCGGCGGCGATCGTTGGATCAGCGGCAATATCATCAATCAAGGCTTGGTCGATGCGACCGGCGGTTACCTCGACCTCTACGGCACCTACGAAGCCGCCGGCGGGCGGATCATTGGCGCGGGCCGGTTGCGCAGCACGAGCGTGCGGGTTACGGCGTTCCCGAGTGAGCCCACGCTGTTGGACCTTTGGGGCAACACGACGCTGCAGACCGACAACCTGACCAACACGATCCTGTGGGTTCATGGCGGCGGCGACGGCCATGCGACATTGACGGTGCCTGCCGTTGTGACGAATCGCGGCACGCTGTTGCTGGAGAGCACGGGCGGCGGCTATTCGGAAACGGTCGCCGTCGGCGACTTGCTGGTGAATGCACCGGAGGGCACGATCCAGGTGAACCCAGGTTCGGGCGGTGGGCGGGCGCTCAACGGAAACGTCGTCAACCAGGGTTCAATCAACATCACCCCGGGCATCACGCTTTACTGTGGCGGCGCCAACAAGGTGTTCCGCCAGGAGGCCGGCTCGATCAATGCCACCAACCTCTTCACCTGGGCGGATGGCCGGTTCGATTTCCTCGGTGGTTTTCTGACCGGATCGGTGGCGGTTCGTAACGGTTCGTTGGATGTGGCCACGACGGCGGTCGCTTCGACCATCGTCTGCGCCGAGAATTCGACGTTGCTCGCCAATCGCGCGTCCGGTGTCACCGTGTGGGTCGAGGGCGGACTCTACAGCCATGCCACGCTCACGACCGCCGAGGGCGCGATCAACGCCGGCACGCTGCGATTGGAATCCATCAACGGCGGCTACCGTTCTGCCGTGAGCATTGGCGGCAGCAACTTCCTAAACACGGCGACCGGCGTGATTGATGCCAACGCCGGCACAGGCGGTGACCGCTGGATTAGCGGCAGTTTCGTCAATCAGGGCTTGGTGGATGCCACGGGCGGTCATCTCGACTTCTGGGGTGAGTTCGAGGCCGCAGGCGGACGCGTCACGGGCGCGGCGCGGCTCCGCAGCACAACGTTGAAAGTCACCGGCGCACCAACCGAGCCGACCACATTGGACCTTTGGGGCAATACCACACTGCTCACCGACATTCTCACCAACACTGTGCTCTGGGTGCATGGCGGTCCCGACGGCCACGCCGCGCTTACCGCCGCAGGTAGCGTCACCAACCACGGCACGCTGTTGCTTGAAAGCAGTATCGGCAACTACTGGGAGGCGGTCACGATTGGCGGCGTGCTGGCCAACGTGTCCGAGGGCGTCATTCAAATCAATCCCGGCTCCGGCGGCGGGCGCACCCTCAATGCTGAACTGATCAACGCGGGCGCCGTGAACGTCAATTCCGGCGTCACCTTGGGCCGCACTGGAGCGGACCATGTCAACACCGGCACGCTCCGGCTGGCGAATACCACTGCGACTTTCACCGGCGACTCGTTCCTGAACCTGGATCCCGGCGAGCTGACCGGACCGGGCACGTTCAACTTCGCCGGCGTCAACTTCCAGAACAGCGGCACGGTCAGCCCCGGCGCGTCGCCCGGCACGCTAAACTTCACGGGCAATTTCAACCAGTCCGCCGCGGGCCGGCTCAACATCGAATTGGGCGGCCTCGCGCCCGGATCGGAATACGACCGCTTTGCCGTCAGCGGCACGGCCACGCTGGATGGTCTGCTCAGCGTCGCGCTGGTCAACGAGTTCATGCCCGCGCTCAGCAACTCCTTCACCGTGCTCACGTGTAGCACGCTGAACGGCCAGTTTGCCGAGTTCGAGGGGCTGACGATCTGGACGAACCTCGCGCTCGAACCGCAGTTCACCGCGACCAAGGTGAATCTCCAGGCGCTCGCCGCCACGAATCCACCCAGTGCGCCCATCATCCTCGTCCACCCGCGCAGCCTCTCCGTCATCGAAGGACAGACTGCGACCTTCCGCCTCACGGCCAATGGCACGCGTCCCTTCGCCTACCAGTGGCGTTTCAACGATGCCGATCTCCCTGATGCCACCAACGCCACCCTGGTGCTGCCGAACGTGCAAACCAACCAAGCCGGCCCATACGCCGTGCGTGTCAGCAATGCCGCCGGCTCGGCCACCAGTTCAAACGCCGCGCTCACCGTCCGCCAGGTGACGGACCTCGTGATCGCCGACATCGCCGCTCCCAGCGAAGCCATTGCCGGCCAGCCTGTGCTGCTGACGTGGGCTTCGGTGAATCAAGGTAGCGCGTCCGCCGTCGGCCCGTGGTCGGAGTCGGTCGCGATTTCCACCAGCTCGGCCGGCACGAGCCCGCAATACCTCGCCACGTTCACCTTCACGAACGTCCTCGCGCCTGGAGCGTCCTTGAACCGCACGCAAGCGGTCGTGTTGCCCGGCGGGCTTGAAGGCAGCTACTACGTCGTCGTTACCGTTGACGCCGCGAATCAGATTGCCGAGGATATCAACGAAGCGAACAACATCAGTATCGCTGCCGCAGCGATGGTGGTTCACTCGCCGGACCTCGCGGTCGCGCGCGTGGAAGCTCCCGAAGCCGCGGAGTTTGGTGCGGCCCTTCAGGTTTCGTGGACCGTGACCAACGCCGGTACCGCCGTCGCCAGCGCGTTGTGGCAAGACCGCGTCTATCTCTCGTCCGCCAGCAACAACCTCTCCGGCGCGACGCTGTTGGCCACGTTGAGTTCGCCGGGAGGACTCGACGTGGGCGACAGTTACACGCGCACGCAAGCCGTGACGCTGCCGTTGAACAATGTGCTGTTGGCGGGGAACTACTACCTCGTCGTGCGCGCCGAGGCCGTCGGCAATGTTGCCGAATCGAATGAAGGCAACAACCTCAACAGCCGCGCCCTCACGCTCACATTGCCACCACTTCCTGACCTCGTAGCCGCGAACGTGAGTTCGCGGCCATATGCTCTCCCTGGTGAAACCACCGAACTCACCTGGGCCGTGACGAACTCCGGCACGGCCTTCGCCTCCGGCGGTTGGACCGAGGCGGTCTATGCCACGGAGGAAGCCACGAGCCGCCCCTCCGTCCTGCTGGCCCGCCTCTACTTCACGAACGACCTCGCCATCGGAGCGGGGTTGGTCCGCACGCAAGCCGTGACGCTGCCAGTCACCAGCCTCGCGGCCGACGTGCGTTTCAGCGTTGTGGTGGATAGCGACGCCGGGATCGTTGAGTCCGCAGAAACCAACAACGCGGCTTGGGCGACGAACACCACCTTCATCCCGCCGACGCTCCACCTCACACTGCCGCTGGCCAGCGTTCGCGAAGACACCGCGATTCCCGAGTTTGCTGCGTTGATCGAGCGCAACGGGAGCTTGTCGAACGCCGTCCTGGTGGCGCTCATCAGCAGCGACACGAACGAACTGAGCGTGCCGCCGGCAGTCACAATTCCCGCGGGCCAGGCTTCGGCAACGTTCCCCGCGATAGTCCAGTGGGATCACGTTCCAGACGCCGATGCCAGCGTGACGATCACCGCCAGCGCGACAGGCTTCTCGAATGGCGTGGCTACGCTCAACGTCCTCAACGTGGACGTGCCGCAACTCGTGTTAACTCCGGCCCTGGGCGCGGTCATCGAAGGCCTCGCGTTACCGGTGACCGTAAGCCGCAACCCTGCCTCGGATCAGCCGCTCGTGGTCAGCCTCGCTAGCCAAAGCCCGACGGACCTCATCACGCCGGTCAGCGTCACCATTCCGGCTTACTCCAACTCGGCCAGCTGCAACCTCACCGCGCCGCAAGACACGTTCATCGAGTCGCCGGTTATCGTTTCATTTGCGGCGTCGGCTGCGGGACACACCAGCGGCGCATCGGCGGTCACGGTGTTGGACGATGATTTCCCAACCGTCGTGCTGGCGCTCAATCCTGCTTCCGTCGCCGAAAATGCTGGAGCCAGCGCGGTGGTTGGCACGGTGTATCGCATCGCTGCCACAAGCCGTGAACTCACGCTCCAGCTTCAAGCCAGCGACTCGAACCGTGTCGCCCTGCCGTACCTCGTGACGATTCCAGCGAACGACGCTTCCGCCAGCTTCGCGCTGGAGGTGGTGGATGACGCGCTAATCAACGGCACGCGCCAGGTCGGTATCGCCGCTTACGTCACCGAGTCGCTCTCCGGCGCGCGGATCGGCGAGCCCGCTACAAATCAACTCACGATTCTCGACGATGACGGCCCGACGATTTCGCTGACGCTGTCCCGGACGCTCCTGCCCGAGGGCAGCAACACGCTCGCGACCGTCACCCGCAACACGGCCACGACCAACGACCTTGTCGTGACGCTCACCAGCAGTGACCCCACGGAAGCCACCGTGCCCGCCGACATCACCATCCCAACGGGCTCGAACGCGGCGACTTTCACGGTCAGCGCCGTGAATGACGGAATACCCGACGGCACGCAGCCCGCCACGCTCACCGCCTCTGCCGCCGGCTTCAATTCCGGCGTCGCGGTGCTCCAGGTGACCGACATCAATCGGCCGGATCTCCAGCTCACGGAAGTCGGCGGGCCGGCTACAGGTTTTACCAAAGCGATGGCGAGCGTCTCATTCCGCGTGGCGAACTTCGGCCTCGCGCCGATGACCAACGCCGTCGTCCAACGCGTCTGGTTTTCGGACGACGCGTTACCCGGCGGCGACTCGCTCGTGGGTGAATTCACCTTCAATCAAAGCAACGAATCCATCGCGCCCGGCCTCAGCTTCCAGCAAAGCATCACCACGATCCTGCCGCTGCAACCGGGCGAATACTGGGTGATCGTCACCTCGGATGCCACCGACGCGGCCATCGAAGTGGACGAAGCCAACAACACGCGCGTCAGCAGCGCGCCCATCCACGTCGTCGCCGACTTCTCTGCGACCGTGCAAACCGGCGTCACGACTGCGTCCGCGGGAACGGTCGTGCCGATGACCGGCCTCGTAACGATGGCCAACGGCCAGTCGCCGGAGGGCAAGCTGGTGAACATCCACATCACGCGAGGCAGTTTTCGGCGCGTGATCGGCGCGTTGGCGCAGGCCGATGGCTCGTTCGCCGTGAACTTCCGCCCGCTGCCGAACGAAGCCGGCATCTACACCATCGGCGCGGCGCATTCGGGCGAAGCCACCGCACCGGTGCAGGACACATTCATTTTGCTCGGCGCGAAGTTCGATCCCGCCAGCCTCGCACTCACGCTCGCGCCTGCTGCGAGCGTGGGCGGGCAAGCAACCCTGCGAAACCTGGGCGACGCGCCGCTCACTGGGTTGGCGGTGACGCCCGTCAATGCGCCGGCGAACTTGAACGTCACGGCTGCGCTCGCCACGAATACCCTGCCCGCGGACGGCGCGGTAGCCCTGAGCTATGGCATTGCGGTCCTGGCGGAAACACCGTCCCCCGCCGAGTTCGCGCTGCGCGTCACCAGCGCGGAAGGCGTGACGGCGGACTTGCCCGTCAGCATTACGATCCGCGCGCTCCAGGCAGAACTCACCGCCCAGCCGGCGTCGCTCACGGCGGGCATGGTCGTGGGCCGGCAGAAGTTGGTGAGCTTTGAGATTGTCAATCAAGGCGGCGCCACCAGCGGGCCCGTGCAAATCGTCCTGCCGCAAGCCTCCTGGCTGGCGGTGGCCGGCCCGAATCCACTGCCACCGCTCGCGCCGGGCGAAACCAACTCCGTCACGCTCCAACTCACGCCTGCGGCTGACTTGCCGCTCACCGCCTACGACGGCCAACTCGCGGTGTTGGGTGGCGCGAGCGCGTTGCCGGTCCCATTCCGGTTCATCGCCATCTCCGAAGGGCGCGGCACGCTCGAAGTGTTGGTTGAGGACGAGAACACGTATTACACCGCAGGCCAGCCACGCGTGGCGGGCGCGACGGTGCGGCTGCTCGATCCGTTCAGCCGGGCGGTGGTCGCCGAAACGCTCACCGGCACGAACGGCACGGCCTGGTTCCTCGATTTGACGGAAGGGCCTTACACGTTGCAGGTCGAGGCGGCCCAGCACGACACGCATTCGTCACCGGCAACGGTGGAAGCAGGCTTGACCAACAGCGTGCGCGCGTTCGTCGCGGTGCAAACGGTCGCCTACCGCTGGAGCGTCGTGCCGACCGAAGTGGCGGACCGCTATCGCATGACGCTGGAGACGACCTTCGAGGCCAACGTGCCGTGGCCGGTCGTGACGGTGGACCAACCGTTGATCGTGCCACTGGTGTTCCCCGGCGAAGTCACGCAAACGGAAATCACCTTGACCAACCATGGCCTGCTCGCGGCGCAGGGCGTGGTGCTCAACGTGCGCAACACCGCGACCTACAAGATCACGCCGTTGATCCGCGACATCGGCGAGTTGCCCGCGCGGTCTTCGGTAACGATTCCGGTGCTGATCCAGTTGCAGCCGGAGGCCGATCAGCGCGCTGTGGACGCGATCCGCGCGCACACGGGCGGCGGTTCGCCGGCGCCCCGGGCGCGAGGGCCGCGGGACGGCGGGTGGGCGTTCGGAGACGAGTGCGAATATCCCGAGATCGAGGCGTTGTATTTCCTGATCTGTGGCAACGACCGGCGCTGGCATCTGGTGAAAGTGGACATCCGCCCAATGCTCGCCGTGAAAGAGCTGGCGGGCTGCATTGGCAGCATCATCGAGAACGCGCCGAACCTGATCAAGTCACCCCTCAATGGCGCGATGGGCATGATCTGCGATTGCCTCGTCCCAGCGGCGAAGGCGCTCGGCGACTGGATGGGTGCGCCGGTGAACACCAAGGCCATGGAGTGTATCTGCGCCGTCATCGGACTCGACATCATGGGCATGGCCAAGTGCGTCTGCTACAAGGGAGGGATTGGTGTGCCAGAAGTGCCGTCCGACGATGGCGGCGGCGGCGGTGGCTCGGTTCACGTTAATCCGGTGGTCTTCGAGAGCGGCGAATGCACGCCTGGGATGATCGTACCGGTGGGCGGCGGGCCGGCGTCGTTGCGGGACACGCGCGGTGGCCACGTTGGAAAGTCGGAAGGCGACAGCATCTGCGCGCAAGTCCGGCTGCGATTGAATCAGGACCTCGTGCTCACGCGAAACGCCTTCCGCGCCACGCTCGAAATCGAGAACCGCACGGCGGACACAAGCCTGACCAACGTGTTCGTCCGGCTCGACTTCTTCGACTCGACCGGCGCGAATGCGGGCGAGCGTTTCATCATTACCGCCACGAACCTCACCGGCCTCAGCGGCGTGGATGGCTCGGGTGTTGTTTCGTCGAACGCCACCGGCACGGCGGAGTTCACGTTGTTGCCGACGAGCGATGCCGCGCCACATGGCAACACGCCCTACCTCGTGTCCGGCGAATTGCGCTACTCGCTGGGCGGCCAGCAATTCGTCATCCCGCTCACGCCCGCGCCGATCACCGTCCTGCCCGACCCGAGCCTGACGATCCGCTACTTCCACCAGCGTGACGTGTTCAGCGATGATCCGTACACCGCGGAGATTGAACCGGCCATTCCGTATGCCCTGGGCATGATCGTGCAGAACACCGGCAACGGCACCGCGCGCAACGTCCGCATCACTTCCGGCCAGCCCAAGATTGTGGACAACGAGAAGGGGCTGCTCATTGACTTCGAACTCATCGCCAGCGAAGTCGCCGGGCAGAACCTCACGCCGTCGCTCACGGTGAACCTCGGCGACATTCCGCCCGGCACGAATACCATCGCCACGTGGCTGTTCACCTCGTCGCTGCAAGGCTTGTTCATTGATTACAGCGCCTCGTTCGAGCATCTGGACGGCCTCGGCCGCCCGCAGCTTTCACTCGTGGACGGCGTCGAGATTCACGAGATGCTGCACATCGTCAACGCGGCGGACGACGACTTGCCCGACTTCCTCGTCAACGACACTGCCGACGAAGAAGACCTGCCGGATGTGGTTGATCTCAGCGACGGCACGGTGCAACCGGTCGCAGTCGTGCGCAACGCCACGGCGGATGGCGCGCCCAGCGCGGGCGATTTGGAAGTGACGCTCACTGCACCGATGCCTTCGAGCGGCTACGGCTATCTGCGCGTGGCTGATCCACAGGGCGCGACCGGCGTGCGGCAATTCCGTCTGGTCGCCGTTCGGCGCGCCGGCGGAACGAACCTGCCGCCGGAGAACTTCTGGCAAACCGACCGCACATTCATCGGTCAGGGCCGGCAGCCTATCCGCGAGAACCTGCTACATCTGTTCGATTACGCCTCGACCGACCAGTATGTTCTCACCTACGCTCCGGTCGCTGCAGCGGATACGACCGCGCCCACCAGCCTCGTCGCCGCACTGCCGGCGCAGAGCTACCCACAGATTCCGCTGGCGTGGAGCGGGCAGGACAACGCGGGCGGCAGTGGTTTGGCAGGTTTCAACATCTGGGTTTCCGACGACGGCGGACCGTTCACGCGCTGGCTGGAGCGGACGACGCTGACTAGCGCCTTCTATCCCGGCGTGGCTGGTCACACCTACGCCTTCTACAGCACCGCGGTGGATTCCGCCGGTAACGCGGAGACCATTCCTGGCGCGCCGGACGCGCAAACCACCGTGAGTCTGATCAACATCCCGCCGATGCTCGACGTGGGCACGAATCAAGTCGTGGACGAAGGGCAAACAGTATTCATCACCACTTCAGCCGCCGACACCAACGCAGGCCAGACGCTCACGTTCAGTTTGTTGAGCGCGCCGGCGAAGGCCACGATTCATCCCGCGACCGGTTTGGTCACGTGGCCGACGGGCGAAACGGACGGTCCGGGCACGAACACGTTCACCGTGCGCGTGACGGACAGCGGATTGCCGCAGTTGAGCGCAGCAGCGTCGGTTACGGTCGTGGTGCGGGAAGTCAACCAGCCACCGATCTTGGCGCTGGTGACGAATCGGACGATCAAGGAAGGCTTCACGCTGTCCATCACGAACATCGCCACCGACCTCGATCTGCCGCCGAACCAACTCAACTTCAGCTTCGGTGCCAGCGCGCCGCCGGGCGCGACCCTCAACCCGACCAGCGGCCTGTTCCGCTGGCGACCGACCGAGACGCAAGGGCCGAGCACGAACCCCGTCTGGATTGTCGTCACGGACAACGGTGTGCCCGTGGCCAGCGCCACGCAGTCCTTCACGGTCGTTGTGCAAGACGTGTTGACCGACCTGACGTTGAGCGCTGGGACGACCAACCTGCTGGCCGGCGAGCGCATGGCCGTGCCGCTCCGGCTGAACTCTGCGCTCGACGTCACCAACCTCAGCTTCGAACTGGAGACCGACGGCTTGCGGCTCACGAACCTGACCGTCGAGGGCGCGAGTCCAGAAGTGCTGTCCGTGCAGGCCAGCGAACTCAGCCTTGGGCGGCTGGCGATCAGTGTGCAGCTCGACCCGGCCTTGCTGGGGGGCGCGAGCCGCACGATCGCCTCGCTCGGCATCACCGCGTTGACGAACCGCGGCTCTGCCATTGTGCCGGTCACGCTGTCGCAACTTCAGGCGCGGCGCAGTGGAGGCGAAGCGGTGGCGAACACGGCCGCGAGTGCAGGCCGGGTAATCATCGTCGAGCGCGAGCCGGTGTTGCTCGTGAGCGGCGGGCCGGCGCCGGTGTTGACGCTTTTCGGCCTGCCGGGCCGCAGCTACGCGCTGTTGGCAGCGACGAACCTCAACCCTGGCACGCTCTGGCGGGAGTTCCATCGCCTCTCCCTGGCTGGTCGCGTCACGAACCTGGCCGGCGTCACGTTACCACCCGCGCCCAGCTTCTTCCGGGCGCTGGAAGTGACGGACACCACGCCACGGCTGGAGTTGCTGCACCTGGGCGGCAACCTGTTCGGACTCCGGCTCACCGGCGAACCCGGCGTAGCCTACACGGTGCAGAGTGTGGGCGATCTGGCGGGCGGCACCAACTGGTCAAACGTCTCGGTGCTGATGCTGACCAACCCCGCCGGGACGCTTTACTGGACTAACGAAACCGAGGGGCAGCGTTTCTTCCGCGCACGGAGGCCGTAGCCCGTTGCCGTGGAGACCAACCTGAACCCCGCAACTCGGATTGATCTGCACGCCGAGCTGGGTGGTGCTACTCGACGTCGGCTGCCGCGGCGGTTTCGGTCTCAGCGGCTTCGAGGAATGTCCTGAGGGCCGAAATCCTGGTGGCGGCTCGGTGTCTGGCCGATTCCAAGCGGAGCTGGCCTGGCAACGTTTCCAGGTTGCGGCGCAGCACGCGGAGCGCATCGCTGAACCGGACGAACCGCGTGTCGCGCCCGACCTTGCTCACGGTGCGCAGTATGCCGACCGCGCCCAGTTGCTCCAGGATGTCGGCGTCGCGGATGAGCACGCCCTCGAAGGTGGTCGGCTGAGCCGCGGGTTGATGCGTTCGGATGGCTTCAACCACGGCCGGAATCTTGTCCGCCGGAAAGTCGAACTGCCGCAGCAGTGTCGGAGCTTGCGTCATCGCATACGCGACGCAGTCCCAAGTGGCAAGTGCTTCCGGGTCTTCCGGACGATGCCCGATGAAGACGCCAAGGTCGTGCAACCAGACTGCGGCATAGAGGATGTCATCATCGAAGGGCTGGCCCTCGGCGAGTTCACGGGCCAGCGCGTAGAGGCGCGGCTGATGACTGAACTTGTCCGGCGGTTTCGCGTTCGCGCGGATGTAGTCGGTGATGGATTGGCGGAAACTCGGTTGGGTCATGAGGGAATTGCGGGTGGTTACATGGCACAAGGGCGCGAGGAGATCCGGAAGGGGCTTCCGGAGGCTGAGGTTTCACGCTGCTGCGGGCGGTCCAGCGATCCAACCGCGTCCGCCCGGTTTCCCGTCATGCCGTCCCGCGGCGGGCCAGCACGGCGCCGCCGGTGATGCCGGCTTCGTCGCCCAGCTTGGAGGCCTTGATCTCGATGTCGCCCATCGTACCCGGCATGACATGGTCCTTCGCGGTCTTCACGATGGTGGGCATCATTTCGTCCCCCAGCGCTTCGATGACGCCGCCGCCGACCACCACCATTTCGGGGTTGAAGATGTTGATGAGGTTGGCCACCGCGATGCCGGTGTACTCGGCGGCTTCCTCGACCACCTTCTCGACAAATTTGTCGCCGCGGCGAACGGCTTTGCGAAGGTCATTGCTGCGCATGTCCTTCAAATCGTCGCCCAGCATGTCGGTGAGCAGGGTCTTCTGACCGTCTTTCACCGCCGCCTGGATTTTGCGGAAGATGGCGGTGCGGCTGGCCAGCGCTTCGTAACAGCCGCGGTTACCGCACCCGCATTTCGGGCCGTTGACCTCAATGACCATGTGGCCGATCTCGCCCGCAGTGAGGTTGTGGCCGAAGAAGAGTGCGCCGTTCAGGATCAGGCCGCCGCCGATGCCGGTGCCGACAAAGATTCCAATCAGGTGTTTCGGCTTGGACTTGAATTCCTTCTCATAGACCCCCAGCGTGCAGACGTTGCAGTCGTTACCCAGGAAGACCGGCACACCCAGTTCCTTCTCCAACTCCTTCTTGAGCGGGATGTCCTTCCAGTCGGGCAGATTCGGGGCAAAGATCACGCGTCCCGTCTCAGTGTCAACCGCTCCAGGTGCCCCGATGCCGATCCCGCGGACTTGGGCGAGGTTGAGATCGCATTCATCCACCGCTTCCCGGACGCAGCGGGCGATTCGCCCGATGACGGCATCCACGCCGCGGTTGGCCTTGGTGCTGACCTTGGCGCTGCCTTTGAGGTCGAGTTTCGCGTCGAACACGCCGGTCAGGATTTTCGTCCCGCCGAGGTCCACGCCCAGGAGGTACTCTTTCACTTGGTCGGCCATAGGATTTGGTCAGTGTTTGCGGTTGCCGGTCAGCACCGCTTCGATCTTGGTTTGCAGCTCGGCGTTGATCGCCTCGACCGAACGGTGCCCATCAATGATCTGAAAACCATAGGTGTTTTGCAGACGCTTAAACTGCGCCCCCACGAGTGCCTGGTACTTCAGGAAGCTGTCGAACATGTTCCGCGCCAGGCCGAGGTCCATGCCGCTTTCCCAATAATCCAGGGAGGAGTATTTCGCGAGCGCGCGCTGCACGAGTTCCTCCGGCTCGACGTTCAGGTAAAAGACGGCGTCCGGCGCGAGGGCCATGCCGTAGAGGTTTTTCAACCATTCCTCGTCCATCCCGCGCACCAGGTCGCGCGCCATCAGCGTGTAGATGTAACGATCCGCCAGGACCATCTGCCCCGCACGCAACGCCGGCAGGATCATGTTTTCCATCTGGTCGGCGAAATCCGTGGCGTAGAACAAACTCAGGGTCGTCCGGCTCAGGACATTTCCTTGCTGGGCGCGGTCCAGTTCTTCGCTGACCAGCGTCGAGCGTTTGAGCCCAACCTGAACGGTCGAGTGCCCGCAGCTCTCCAGCCACTCGACCAGCATCCGTATCTGTGTCGAGCGGCCCGAGCCATCCGCTCCTTCAACGACGATCAGCCGCCCGGCGAGATTGTCCACGGCGACGCCTGGAATGCCGTGTCCATAAAAGCGGCGGGGGGTTTTCTGCGGAACGATGACCCGCGGGGTGCTGCGGGAACGGGAACTGGCGGTGGCGTTGCGCATGGGGGAAATCAACGGGCTTTGGCCAAAGCGCGGTGGTCTTGGCTGGGCTTGCGGCGGGCGAAGGACGGGAGGTCCAGTTTGCCGGCGACGAGCGAGCGCACGGTGTTTTGCTGGGCTTCGATCGTCTGGTTGGCGTCAATGACGAGGAAATCGAACTCGGTGCTCATCGCCAGGTATTGCTCCAGGATGCGGCCTTGGAAGATGCGGAAGCTTTCGTAGGGGTCCGTGGAAAGTCGCATGTCCATGCCCGCCTCGAAGTACTTGAGCTGCGGGCGACCGTCCAGAATGCGTGCCAGCGAGACCTCGAGGTTCGCTTTGAAAAAGAAGGTCAGGTCGGGCTGGGCCGCGAAACTGTAGATGTCCCGTACCCATTGCGGCGGGCAGCCTCGGACGATGTCGCGCCCGAACGCGGTAAAGACGTAACGATCGCACAGGACCAGATAGCCGGCGCGAAGCAACGGCACAAGCTGGCGCTCGTAGCGGTCCGCAAAATCCGTGGCGTGGATGAGGCTGAAGGTGGTGGGGGTGAGCAACTCCTGCTTCTTGCCCTTGCTCGTAGCGGCCTTGACGAGTTCCGACGAGTTCCACTCGCTGAAAAAGACCTTGAGCTGTTGCGCCTCGAGCCAGCGCTTGAGCAGGTAGATCTGTGTGGACTTGCCCGAGCCATCGAGCCCCTCCACGGCAATCAGGCGTCCGGGAAAACCGAGTTCGGCGAATGTCTTCATCGCGTTCTTGCCTGCATCATACCGGGCGGCAGAACCAGCGCAACCCCCGAACCCGCTAAAGAAACAGCCAGATAGTCGCCCGTCGTCAGGAAGGGAACTCTAGTTCAGCCGCCCAAAGGGCGGTGGGAGGACCGTAGCCGCGGGGCGTCAGAAGCCCGCGAGATTGGTGCGTGCAGCCTCCGTTACGGCCCAGAGGTTGATCGGAGTCAGCGCTTTTCCAAATCTGAGGAAACGCACGCTGCCGTCCACGAAAGCGTAGTTGGAGCCGCCGGCCCGGCTCTTGACGCCCGTGCCCGCGTGACGGCTTTGCTCCACTTCGTCCACGTCGTTGCCGTTGCCCTCGTAGAAATCCATGTAGTAATGGGGCGACGAAGTCTCTTTCTCGCCAAAAGCGACGGTCTCGGAGGAATGCGGAACGAGGGTTTCTTTGAGGCCGCGGGGATAGGTGGCGGACATGTAGGACTGCCACTCGGGAGGTTGGAGCGCCGTTTGGAAATAGTCATTCCATGCGTTGATCAGGTAACTCCGTGGCGCGGCGTCGGCTGGATAAAGGTTGGTGTCCGTGTTCTGGGAGGCCGGGTTCATGCCGTCGCTGGGACAGCGCAGGATGCGGGTGTTTTTGGCGTAGTTCTCGTAGAGCTTCTGGGGCCAACGCCCGTTGAGCAATCGCGGCGGGAAGAAGCCTTGGTTGTCGTCCGCATACAATTTCAAGGCGAGGCTAAGCTGCCGCAGGTTGTTGTTACACGCAATCCGGCGAGCGGTTTCCTTCGCTTTGCCCAAGGCGGGCAGCAGCATGCCGGCGAGAATCGCGATGATGGCAATGACGACGAGCAGCTCGATCAGCGTGAAGGCCCGCATGGGCCCGCGGAGAAACCCGGATTGCGCTCGAATACTCCTGCGCCGGGAGCGTCCATTGACTACCGGTATGGCTCGGAAAAACATAATACTCCTGCTCTGCGCCCTGGTTCTGGCGGGCGGCTACGTTTACTTCTTCACCGACTGGTTTGCCGGACCAGATATTCAAATCATGCATACCATCCGGCCCACCCCCCAGGCCGGGCGGAGAATTGGGCGGCGCGACGCCGCGCGGCCCGCCGCGTCACACACGGTTTCGTTCGCCTTGGACCGCAAGCTCGAGCTGACGCTGGTGAAAGTCGTCTCCGCAAGCGATGCGGCTACGAACAAATACCCACACGCCATCTGGCATCTCATCAGCGACTCCAACTCCGTGCCCACCAAAGCTCTGGTGTACGGCATGCCCGTCCGCGGGATGCGCCCTGCCGTAAAGGGCGCTTCGGCCGACGCACTCGCGCCCGACACCGCCTACAGGCTGCTGCTGGAGAGCGACGCCGGGAAGGTGACTTACGATTTTAAAACGCCGCCCGGGTTGCCAGTCCCCAAGTAAGCCAGCCTACGGCATGAGGATCGCACTATTGCGAGCGGCGGGCGTGACGGCCCACAGATTAATCGGGTCGAAGGCCTTGCCGAATTTCAGGGAGCATGTGCTGCCATCCACGAACGCATAATTGGAACTACCCCCACCGTTGCCCCGCGCGTCCTTCCGCACTGTCAGGTGTTTACTCTGGTCCAACTGCAACAGGTCGTCGTAAAGCTCGTAGTCCATGTAATAGTGCGCAGAGTCGTAGTCTTTTTCGCCAAAGGCGATGGTCAGGCTCGGTTCGTTGACCGTGTTCTCCTTCACGGTCAAGGAAGACAGCCCGTCCCGGTATCCTTGCCACGATCCAGCGTTGCCAGCGAAGAGGTCATTCCACCCGTTGATGATGTAGCTGCGTGGGGACGCGTCCGCCACGCTGGGGCTATTGGTCCGGGTGGCCGGTGACGGGCCGTCGCTCGGACACCGCAAGACTTTCAAATCCCGGTAACTCTCGCGCAACAGCGTGGTCCAACGGTTCGTGTAAGTGCGCGGCGGAAACCGTGAGTCATTCTCATCCACATACAGCCGCAACGCGATGCCGAGTTGACGAAGATGGTTGACGCACGCGATCTTGTGCGCCGTGGCTTTCGCCCGGCTCAGGGCCGGCAACAGCATCCCCGCCAGGATTCCGATAATCGCAATCACGACCAGTAATTCGATCAAGGTGAAAGCGGGAGTCTGCTGTCGAATCCGTTGCATTGGGGCAATAGACGGGCGCCTGCGAGGGAGGTTACAGCCGGGGTGGCAGGCGGACAGGAGCGTCGCGCCACGAATGAAACCCGAGAATCCTCTTGCCAGAGCGGGCGGGATTTCCTTTCACTAGGAGCAACATCTGAGGGCCCAACGCCATGAACGCGATACCTGCCTCCGCCCGCCGCGGATTGCTTGCCGGCGGCAACTGGATCATTGATCAGGTCAAGATCATTGACGTCTTTCCACAACGCGAATCGCTGGCCAACATCCGGAGCCAGTCCCAAGGCACCGGGGGCGGCCCCTACAACGTGCTGCTGGACCTCGCCCGAGGCGGCGCACCGTTCCCCCTCTTCGGCGCGGGGTTGGTGGGCGACGATGCGCTGGGCAAGCAGATTCTTGCCGACTGCAAGGCGCACAAGGTCGGCACGGAAAACCTGGGCGTGACCCACAAAGCGCCAACCTCCTACACCGATGTCATGACCGAAGCGGCGGGCGGCCGCCGGACGTTCTTTCACGCGCGCGGCGCAAACGCCCTCTGGTGCGGCGCCGACCTCAACTTCAAAAAGACGAAGGCCCGTATCTTCCACCTCGCCTACCTGTTGTTGCTGGATGCCCTGGACCAGCCGGATGAGGAGTTTGGCACCCAAGCCGCCCGCTTGCTGGCCGCCGCCCAGAAGGCCGGCCTGAAAACCAGCGTGGATGTGGTCAGTGAAGACAGCGACCGCTTTGTGCAGATCGTCACGCCGGCGCTCAAGCATGTGGACTACTGCATCCTCAACGAGATCGAGGCCAGCAAGACCACCGGCTTCAAGATTCGCCAGGCCGACGGTCGCGTGGACACGGTGGCGCTCCGGCATGCCGCGGGCGCGCTTCTCCAGCGGGGCGTGCGTGAGATCGTGGTTATTCATTTCCCGGAAGGGGCGTTTGCCCGGACGCGCCGGGGCGACGACTTCTGGCAATCCTCGCTGAAGCTGCCGGCCAACTACATTGCCGGCACGGCGGGTGCGGGCGACGCGTTTTGCGCCGGCGTGCTTTGGGGCTTGCACGAAGGCTGGGAAGTCCAACGCTTGCTGCTCACGGGCGTCTGCCTCGCTGCCGCCTCACTCTCGGATCCGACCTGCACCGCCGGCGTGAAATCGCTGAACCAAGCGCTGTCGCTGAGGAAGAAGTTCGGCGTACGCCCAGCGCTGGAGCCGAACGAGTAAGCGCCGCTGGGGCACGTTGGCACGGCCAAGCGCGCAGAGACAGGAGAGAGAGAGTATCTCGGGGCGTGGCTTCCTGCCCATGCCCCCTGTTGGTTTGTCGACAGCGGCCTTCAGTACTTCGGCACGCTCGGATCAATCTCGCTCGACCACGCCAGGATGCCGCCTTTGACGCTCTTCACGGACTTGAAGCCGTTTTGTTTCAGGAACTGCACCGCCTTGAGCGAACGGACGCCGCCCTTGCAGTGGAGGTAGATCGTTTGCTCCGGCTTCAGTTCGCCGAAACGACGTTCCAGTTCGCTCAGCGGCAGCAGCGTGGTGCCGTCCACACGGGCGATCTGGCATTCGTCCGGTTCGCGCACGTCCACGACCTGTATACCTAGGGCCGGATTCTCGAGCGCGCGTCTCATGTCTTGCACGGTGACTTCGTCGGGGTGCATGGGGGCTTCAGCCGGCATAGGTTCGACTCCGCAAAGTTGTTCGTAGTTCACCAGCGTTTTGATGGTCGGATGCTCGCCGCAGAGCGGGCATTCCGGGTCGCGCCGGACTTTGATTTCACGGAAACGTAGCTCCAGTGCATCGTAAAGCAACAGGCGGCCCAGCAGGGACGTGCCGGCGCCGGTAATGTGCTTCAAAACCTCCGTGGCTTGGATGCAACCGATGACGCCCGGCAGTACGCCGAGCACGCCGCCCTCCGCGCAACTGGGCACGGTGCCGGGCGGTGGCGGCTCGGGGTAAAGGCAGCGGTAGCATGGTCCGCCCAGATGCGGCGCGAAGAGGCTGGCCTGCCCCTCAAAGCGGAAGATAGAGCCATAGACGTTCGGCTTGCCCAGCAGCACGCAGGCGTCGTTGGCGAGGTAACGCGTCGGGAAATTATCCGTACCGTCCACGACGATGTCGTAGTCGCGGATGAGGTCGAGCGCATTGGCGCTGGTCAGGTGGGTGGCGTGCGTTACGACTTCCACATCCGGGTTGAGGCGGCGCAAAGCTTCGCGGGCACAGTCGGTCTTGGGGCGGCCCACCTCAGGTGTGCCATGGAGTATCTGCCGCTGAAGGTTCGAGGCGTCCACCACGTCGAAATCCACGATGCCCAGCCGGCCCACGCCGGCGGCGGCCAGATACAACAGAACCGGAGAGCCCAGTCCGCCGGCGCCGATGCAGAGGACGCGCGCGGCGCGGATTTTCTTTTGGCCCGCGAGGCCAATCTCAGGCAGACTCAGATGCCGCGCGTAGCGGCGAAGTTCGTTTTTGCTTAGGTGCATGGACTGTTCGAGCGAGCGTATTGGAGTCGGGGAATAAATCAAGGTGAGCAATTCAGTTCACGACCGCTCTTGCTTGGCAAAGGAGTCCCTTATCCTGACCGGATTCGGCCTTGATTACTGACTCGCTTTGCATGAAACCAGCGTGTTACTTGAAAGGTGTGCCTGGCGTCTTCATCAGTTACAGCCACGACCCAGTCGAACCGGCGCATAGCAGACGCGTCGCCGGACTGGTTGCTTCACTACTCAGAGACGGTCTGCAAGTCTTCTTCGACCAGAACCGCAACGATAAGGAAGAGGCACTACCTTGGCCAGTTTGGATGGAAGACAGAATTGATAATGCGGATCACGTTTTGCTCGTTTGCTCCGAGTTGTACTTGAGAAAAGTCCGACAGGAAGTGTCCCCCGACCAGGGACGCGGCGTATGCTGGGAGGCGAATCTGATCTACAATCGGCTTTACATTGCTAAGCTGAACACCAGCAAGTTCGTCCCAGTCCTGTTTTCGAAATCGGATGAGCGCTTCGTACCTGGTCCGTTGCAGGGCGCCCCGTTCCGCTTCGTCTTGGATTCGCAAGAAGGCTACCTGGCTCTTTATGCCTTTCTTACTGGACAGCACCGGGCAGTCTTTCCTCGACGAGGAGTCAGACTCGCAAGACTCCCGCAAGAAATCGTCAAGCCGCTGTTCGCTCCCGTTACGCAAGTCACTCAAAACCGGCCACATCCCCCTCCCGAGTGGGGCTGTGTCGCCAATGGTGTTCGCGATTTCCTCGCCGCCAAGGTCACAGCGTTTGAACAGACTCGAACCCCACTGGCCAGCGGAGACTTGGTACTGCTCTACCGGCATAGACACCAGATTCATCCTTCGGAGCCTGAGCTTTTGATCATACTCGCCAGTTTGTCGTCCTCTCGCGGCACTTTCAGAAATCGCCCATGTCCCGGATGGTTCTGGTTCCGCAATTCAAGGAATGATCAGTGGTGGAATCGCTTTCTACAGGTGCATCGTTGGGCTTCCGAAGCCAACAGTGAAATCTGGACATCGGAATGCCCGCTTGATGGACTTCCCGTCGACGGCGTCCATACGCTCTTGGTGTCGCTCTCAAGAGACCCGTCCCCACACTTCCGAGCAGCTTGCGCGAATGCACTCGGTAAAACTGGAAGAAGAAAGAGCCTAGCAATACTCCTCAGACTGGCGGAAGACGCTGACTGGACTGTTAGGCTTGAGGCGATAAAGGCACTCGGGATTGCGAAAGCCAAGAATCTCTCGTTGTGGCGTAGAGCGGCCAAAGACCAGAACCCTGTGGTGCGCAAGGAGGCGGTGGAATCAATAGGGCGGTTGGCGTCTGAAAAGACTCTGCCTCTGCTGCGTGACCTCGCCAGGGATGAGAATCCAGAGGTGCGGTGGGCAGCACAAAGGGAGCTGGCGTGTGTAGCCAAACCGGCGAACCTGAAGTTGTTGCTCAGCCTAGCGAAGAGTGCGGAAGAGGATCGGGTACAGTACAATGCGAAGAAGTCGCTTTTGAGGATGGCTCAGGCTGGAAACACGTTACTACTCCGTGAGCTGGCTCAAGACAAGGACCCGTACCTACGTCTGCGCGCGGCGAGAGCGCTGGCAAATGTGGCGGCCTCTGAAGCACTTCCGCACATACAGGAACTGGCTAGAGACCGAAGTCTGAGCTCATCGTTCTTACACTTTCGGCGCGATGCGATTCGGGCACTGGCCTGTATCTCACAAAACGAGGCCATCGTACGATGGCGAGAACTCGTCGAAAGCAGTGAAAGAATGGATCGCGAGGACGCTGTGCGGATCGTTGCGGAGGTCGCCCCAGACCAAGCAGTGCAATGCTGGCGTGCTTTTGCCAGGGACAGTGACGCCCATGTCCGCTACGAAGCGTTACGGGCACTTAGTGGCGTGGCGACACCCGAAGACGTACCACTTCTCCTCGAGCGCGCAAAGGATGATGCACGATTCGTCAGAGTCGAGGACGTAAGCGTTCTCGCCGGGGTTGCTCGCCAGGAGGCGCTGGAATTCCTACGTTCCATGGCCAGGAGCCAAGATATGGAGAGACGACTGGAGGCTGGTCAGCTACTGGCTGAATATGCGGTTGAAGAGGCATTGCCCCTGCTAAAGGAGTTGGCGCTCCGCGGCGATGAGCGAATCGCATGCGCTGCCGTTCACAGTCTGGATCGCGCGTGTTCGCGGGATGCGTTGGAAGGTTTTCTGAATCAACATGACCAAGAGCTATGTACGGCGGCGCTGGACGAACTGGATTTTCTGCTGTACATGCCCGAATGGCTAAGGCAGAGAGATGATGAAGGACGCCCGTGCCGACTTGGTTGCCTGGTGATGCGCTATGAACAGGAGGCGGTTTGGGATTTCACCTCATCTTGGGCGCTGGTAAAACAGAGTCTTGGCAAGTGAGATCGGGTCGAGCGATAGCGATACGAATCGATGCGGCAGGATGCCATAGCAACCTTGGATGAGTTGGAGTTTATTCTGCACAATGTCACGATGAATCGAGTGAACCTTCAAACGGCAGTTGCGAAACTCAAGCGGGCTTACACAATGCGACCCCGGCTTGGATTGGTGCTGGGCAGTGGCTTCCAGGAAGCGGCAAAGGCCATGCAGGTGGCGGCGGAGATTCAGTACCGCGAGATCCCGGGCTTCCCACCGACGGGCGTAAGCGGGCACGCGGGCAAGCTGATCGCCGGTGAATTGGGCGGCACGCCAGTGCTGGTGTTGAGCGGGCGGGCACATTACTACGAAGGCCACGCGATGGAGGTGGTGACGTTCGCCGTGCGGGTGTTGGCTCAATACGGCATCACGGACTTGCTGCTGACCAACGCGGCCGGCGGCGTGAATCCAAAATTCCGGCCCGGCGATTTCATGGCGCTCACGGACCACATCAATTTCATGGGGGTCAATCCGCTGCGCGGTGAGCCGGTCGCGGGGTTGCCACGCTTCGTGGATCTGACGCAGACCTACGACGCCGGACTGATGGCTTTGGTGCAACGGGCCGCCAAGGCCAGCAGGATCAAGCTGCGACAAGGGGTTTACCTGGCGGTCAGCGGCCCCACTTACGAAACCCCGGCGGAGGTTCGCGCCTTCGCGCGACTGGGCGCGGATGCCGTGGGCATGAGCACCGTGCCGGAGGCGATCGTTGCGCGGCAATGCGGCGTGCGAGTGGCGGCAGTATCATGCATCACGAACCTGGCAGCAGGTCTGGGCCGGCAGCCACTGTCGCACGAAGAGGTGCTGGAAACCGGTGAGCGGGTCAAACAAACCGGGGCGGGCTTGCTCCGGGAATTCGCAAGGTTATATGGCACGAAGGCGTGACGCAAAACCCGAAACCCGAAATCCGAAGCCCTTGAGAAGATCATCATCCGAAAATCAGGGGCGAAGCGGGCAGCCGGTGGAAACTCGCGCTCGCTTGATTGCCGCGGCGGCGGCGGCTCGCACAGGGGCGGTGGCACCGTATTCCAGGTTCAAGGTGGGCGCGGCGTTGCTGACCCGCGACGGAAGGATCATCACCGGCGCGAACGTGGAGAGCGCCAGCTACGGTTTGACTTGCTGTGCGGAACGGGTGGCCTTGTTCAAGGCATTGACTGCTGGGGAGCGGGACTTCGTGGCGATTGCCGTGGTGGCCCGGGCGTCGGGCGGGGCAATGCCCTGCGGCGCCTGCCGGCAACTGCTCGCCGAATACGCCGCCGCCGCGGAAGTCTGGGTAGCGGACAGCCGCAACTTGGAACGTATCAACGTGCACACCGTGCGTCAGTTGCTCCCGGCGGCGTTTACGCTGGTGCCGTAGGCGACTCAAGGTTTCCGGTTGAGAAACCCGAATCATCCCCTAAGCTGAAGGCTGGTTTTCCGACAATGAAAACGGACGTCTTCCCATTGGAGAATGCCGGCTGGCCCGCGCTTTTGTGCGACGGGACGGGCACGGTGTTGCGTGCCAATGCGGCGGCCATCCGGCAGTTTGGGCGCGCCATGGAGGGCGATGCCCCGAGCCTCGGAGCGATCTGGGCGCAGGATAGCGGCTCGGTTGGCGAGTTCTTCGCGGGTTGGGAACGCGCGCCCAATCCCGTGGTGGCGGTGAAACTGACGGCCCGCGGTGGAGTGGTGTCGGTATTTGCCGGAACGCTCTGCTCATTCATGGCGGAAGGGCGCAAGCTCTACCTGCTGCAACTGCCTGCCGCCGGCCCGCCCGCCGGGGAAAGCAGTAGCGCACATAAACAGAAACTCGACTGCGCGTTGCAGCTCGCACGGACCGTGTCGCTCGATTTCAACAACGCCCTCACGACGATTTTGGGGCACACGTCGCTCGTCCTCGGGCAGATGGAGCCGGGGCACGCGTGGCGGGGATCGCTCTTGGAGGTCGAGAAATCGGCCGCTCGCGCCGCGGAAATCGCCAATGATCTGGGCGCCTTCAGCCGGCAGGAACGCGAAGTGCGCACGCAGGAGTCGGGCAACCTGAACCAGCTTCTGCAGCGAACCATCGAGTTCTTCGAGCACAGTGTCACGCCGCCGGCCATCGCGTGGACGCGGTTGTTCGAGCGGCGGCTTTATGCGGCCAAGTTTGATGAGGCCAAGCTCCAACAGGTCTTCATGAAGCTCCTGGAAAACTCAATCCAGGCCATCACGGGCGAGGGCAGCATCACCGTGCAGACCCGGAACCTCGACCTGGCGGCGCCGACCCAGGACCGCAACGTGCAATTGGCCGCGGGCACGTACGTGTGCACGGAAATTACCGACACCGGCTGTGGCATTGAGGCCGAGGTTCTGCCGCGAATCTTTGAGCCGTTCTTTTCCACCAAGAAGGCCAACGGCCACCGCGGGCTGGGCTTGGCGTGGGTTTACGGGATTGTCACCAACCATGGGGGTGGCGTGGCGGTTTCCAGTTCGCCCGGGATAGGCACCTCCGTGCGCGTGTATCTGCCGGCACTTCGCAAGGTGGTGCAGGATGCGGGCGCGACGCCCGATGACTTGCGCGGCACCCAGACGATCCTGGTGGTGGACGATGAAGAGATGCTGCTCACCATGGCGCAGACCATTCTCTCCGGATACGGTTACCGGGTGTTGACGGCCCTCAGCGGGCAGGCGGCCGTGGAATTGCTGGAGCGAGCCGAGCCCCGCGTGGACCTGGTGATCACCGATCTGGTCATGCCCCGCATGAGCGGACGCGAACTGGTGGAACACATCCGCCGCCAGTGGCCGACGGTGAAGATCATTCGCACCAGCGGTTACGTTTGGCCCGCCGGGCAGGCCGAAGGCGAAAACTACCTGCAGAAGCCCTTTACCAGCCAGGAACTGCTGCTCCGGGTGAAGCACATCTTATCCGCCGAGGGGTCCTCAGTTGACTGATCCAGTGAATTAGATTCTAATTCCCTTATGCAAATCGAAAGCCTCAAAGTTTTTTGCGATCTGACCGAAACGGAAAGTTTCACCAAAGCGGCTCAGGTCAACGGAGTCACCCAGTCCGCCGTCAGCCAGCAGATCAGCTCGCTCGAGCGCCAGTTCAAGTCCCTGCTCATCGAACGCAGCAAGAAGCGCTTCCGCCTCACCCGCGAGGGCCAGGTGCTTTACGACTACAGCAAGCAAATCATCGCCACCTACGAATCCCTGCACAACCGGCTGCAGGAACTCAAGGACATCATCTCCGGCACCATCCGTGTGGCAACGATCTACAGCATCGGCCTGCACGACCTGCCGCCCTACATCAAGCGCTTCCTGAAGAGCTACCCGACGGTGAATGTGCATGTCGAATACCGGCGCGCCAACCAGGTTTACGAGGACGTGCTGGGCAACGTGGTGGACATGGGCCTGGTGGCCTATCCTTCCAAGGACAGCAAGCTGGAGATCGTGCCGCTGCGCAAAGACCCCATGGTGCTGATCTGTAATCCGCAGCACCCGCTCGCCAAATCCAAGAACATCAAGCTGAAGGCCCTCTCCGGGCAGAAGTTCGTCGGCTTCGAGCCGGATGTGCCCACGCGCAAGGCGCTGGACAAGGCCTTCCGCGAGCACGGCATCGAGGTTCAGTACGTCATGGAGTTCGACAACATCGAAACGGTGAAGCGCGCGGTAGAAATTGATGCGGGTATCGCCGTCGTGCCGCAGACAACCATCACGCAGGAGGTGGCCAACCAGACGCTTGCCGCCGTGCCGATTGACGACGGCGAGTTGTATCGCACGCTGGCGGCGATCTACAAGCGGAGCAAGGTCCTCTCGCCCGCCATGAAGCAATTGCTGGCGCTGCTCAAAGAAGGCAACTGAGCCGGGTTTTCATTTGCACGCGACGCCGCCTGGAGTCCCGGGCGGCGTTTTTGTTGTCGGATCTCACGGGCCCACCGCTCGAAACACGAACTCGAACGCCTCCGTGGCATCCGCGTAACTTGTCGTGTGCCCGCCCGCTTCTCGGTAAATCACCTTCACGGACGGGTAAAGTGTTTGCAGCACCTTGCCCAGCCGCAGGGCACTGTCCGGCGGCACCGTCTGGTCCTTGCCGCCGAGCGTGATGGCCACGGGCATTGTGAAACGCTCCGGCCAATACTCAGCGCTCCGCTTCTTGTATTCCTGAAATACCTGCTGCTTGGTCCCGCCAAAGGAAGCCTGGATGGCGTCTTGGAAGTTCTCGAACTCCACCAGATTGGCGGTCGGGTTCATGGCTACGACGCCAGCAATCAAGTCGGGATGCAGCGCCGTAAACGCCAGCGCGCTTGTGCCGCCCATGGAGCCGCCGCACAGAATCGTTTTGCTGACCTGATGCTTCTTCTTCAAACCGGAAATGATCTGGAGCAAATCTGCCTCGGCTGCCGGGCCCATCCAGGAGGCCGGCGCCCGGTAATCCGGCGAGACGTAGATGCAGCGATTGCTTCGGGCCGCATCCAGTGCGGCCCGGATTTCGTCTCTGGACGGCTCCATGAATTGCCGGCGATCCGAACCGTGCCCGTGCAGGGCGATCAAAAGCCGCGCGGGTTTCGGCGTGCCGTCGTCTGGGAGCTTGAGCAGGTAATGCTGGACAGATTGATCGTAGGCGGAAGTAAAACTCACCTCGGACGGCGGTTCCTCCGCGCCCAAGAGCAAACCACTCGCGGCGCACAGGAAACCAAACAGGGCAAACCATTTTTTGATCATCGCCCAGAGAAACACGAGGCGAGCGGAAGCGCCAGCCCGGTCACACCCGCGCCGCTACGGGGCGGTTTGCTGGGGATGAACTGCCGCCTCACGCCGACGCGCTGTTCTCCGGGCGGAGGCGGGACCGCTTCACTTCAGACAGGACTTCCTGCGCGATCTTCACGTCCTCCTCAATCTGCCAGTCGAACATGCCGGCCAGCACGAAGTCCGCGCCGACGTCGAAGGCTTTGCGAAATGCCGGGCGCGGCGGGATCGCCCCGGCCGCCATGACCTTAAAAGCGATCCAGGGCTTCTTGACTCCCGCCATGTAGTCAATGACTTCCTCCGGATCCCGACACCAGTAGTTGTCGTACCGTCCCATGTCCGCCGTGACCGCCGTCTTCGGTGCGGAGAAGTATTCGTGCGTGTGAAACGTCTTGAGATAGAAATCCACGGGCACCTTCTCCTCCTCGCATTTCTGCACCACTGCCAATCCATGGGCGCCAACGCCGGCCAGGCATTTCTGGGACTTGACGAAGTCCACCATCCGCGCAACCTCGCTGAACTGGCCCCGCGCCAGTAGGTCTTCGGCGACGTCGCCTTCGAACTGCACCGCCGCCGCGCCATCGTCTATCGCCTGCTTGTACATGGCCAGTGGATCGCCTCGCTCCGGATGGGCTTGGGCGATCCACCTGATTGTGCCACCGCGCGCCCAGTGTTTCTTGAGATAGGATGGGCTACCCCAGGCGGTGCTGTTGAGCGCGTTGATGCCGTGGCTCTCGGCGATCTCCAGCGTCTCCAGAACCTTGGCCTCCGTATTGTAGCGCTGCATCAACGGGCTGACGTATGCGAGCTCCCGGGCGTGGGCGTAACCGCTGATCAGATTGCCGCCGAGCATCAGCCGGCTGAATTCCACCGCACCGATCTTTCCCATGGGCAGCGCCGTTTTTGGAGGCGGCAGGTTCGGTGGCGACGTTTCCGTTGCCGCCTGACCGAAACGGGTGGCCAGTGGCACCGCTCCGGCGGCGAGCACTGCGGTTTTTACGAAGTCACGACGGCGGGTTCTTGCAGGCATAGGAAGATTCTCGGTTTTCCGCGTTCGTCAGCCACAACGGCGGCAATCCTTGCATGAAGTGAAGAGGGCGGTCAACGTCGTGTTCTTCACTCCCGCGCCCGTAGCGGCGGCTCAGAAGAGCGCCGCCACCTGAGCAACCGCCGAGGTTGATCGCCTCAACGTGCTGCGGGGCATCTTGCCCGCAGATCAGACTCTTGCCCAAGAGTTCAGAATGATCTTCCAGCAGAATGCCGGAAGCACGCTGGAGATCAGCGGCGGTCTGCCGACGCGCCGCTACGAAGTTGGGCCGCGCTCGGTGCTGGCGACGAACTCCGGATGCAGTTCTGCGCCGTTCTCCAAGGAATCCGCCAGCTACTCCTGAAGCTCGCGCCCTTGCTCCACCATGAACTCTTGTTGCGACTGTCCGAGCGTCACCAAGTAATTCCCGCATCGCGGGCGATGCGGTTGGCGAGGCCGGGCTTGATGTTCTCATTGCCGTGGACCGGCACGCTGATGATCTTCCACTCGCCGGCTTTTCCAAAGATGTGGTGGCTACCGTGGATGCGTTTGAGTGACCACCCCGCCTCGTTCAACCGGCGGCAAAGCTCGCGGCCGGTGATCGACTTCATACCGCCAACTCGGTGACTTCCACTTCGGGATCGGGCGATCGGCCCTCTTCGCGGAGCACGGCCAAGCAGCCTTGCGCCGCCTCGCGGAGATTGGTCAGCAACTCCTCCACCGTCTCGCCTTGCGAATAGCAGCCTGTCAACGCTGGCACTTCACCCCAATACCCGCCCGTCGGCTCCGGATGAATGATGGCCTTGTAAGTCATGGCCGCAATCTACGAAACCTGACCAGATCGCGCAACCGTGCCAACACCCGTAGCGGCGACTCGAAACAGCCCACCACCTGAGCAACCGCCAGGGGCGATCACCCAAACGTGCTGCGGGGCATCTTGCCCGCAGATCAAACTTCTTCCCAAGGGTTCACAATGATCTTCCGGCAGGATGCCGGAAGCACGCTGGAGATCAGCGGCGGTCTGTTGCTACGCCGCCACAGGCGCAGATGTGTGAGTCGCGCGAAGGACGCGAAGGGGAATCAAGGAGAAGCCAACTTCCTTCGCCGACTTCGGTGACTTCGCGCGCACCAGGATCCGGTTCATCCGGTCAAAACTAGGAATGGCGGCGGGCTGCCGACGCGCCGCTACGAAATTGGGCCGCGCTCAATGCTGGCGACGAACTCCGGATTCAGTTCCGCGTCGGCTTCCGGGAAACCCGCCAGCTAGTCCTGAACCTTGCGCCGGCATATCCCACTCTCATCTTCCGCACCGTGCCTGCAATCTAAAGCCAACGCAAATCACTCCGGCAACATTACGTTACGATTGACCCCTTTCTGTCAGCGGTCCTTGAAGAATCCGCTCGCTTCGAATGGATCACATTTCGAGAACGCTCGGAACGCCTCGTCCATACGCTCTTTCGCCTGTTGGAGATCCAGGTGTTGTGCCAATTGCTCATCGTAGAGTTTCTTCGTATCGAGCATGGCTTGCCGCGCGGCCCGCAGCTTCTCGTTCTTGAAGTTGTTGTCCCACATCTCCATTTGGCGCCCCATGTACTGGTGAGCCAGTCCCTTGTGCTCCAGCGTCTGCATCGCCTGACTCTTGATATTGCTCAATTTGCCTGAGAGCTTCGCCTGCTCCTCACGCATAACGCGGCAACATTCCTCAAGCGGTGCAAGTTCATCACGGGCCTTTTTCAGCTCGGCATCCTGCTCAGGCGAGCGCGCTGTTTGCGCCTGCAGTTTCTCAGCTTTCTTCTGTAGCTCTCTGAAACGTGCCCAATTTGTCCAAGCCCGCGATCTACTCCGGGCTTCTTCAAAGAGCGCCTGCAGATTGGCGTAGTCGGCATTGGTGCCAAGGTAGGCCTTAACACACTCATCCATCTTCTTTCGAAGATCGGCGAGCTCGTTCTGGGTCTGGGTGTTCTCGCGGACAACCGCCTCTCTAAACGCTTTGCTGGCTTGGTCAGCCGCCAGCTTGGCGGCTTCGGCTGCAGGAACGCCCTTCAGCAGTTTTTCGTACACATCGCGGGCAGACTGATACTGCACCCGAAGTTGGTCCGTCGGTACTTTGTCTTGTGCATCACTGGCAACGGAAACTTGAACTGGCTTGGCAGCGGGCTGCGCGTGAGGTGCGTCCGCTGCAAGAACAGAATAGGAATGTGCGAACCCCGCTAGAATGAGCGGAACCAGACAGGGGAATTGCTTCATGTCGATCTCAAGAGAGGGTGATCAACAGCATTGTGCCTTTCACTTTGCACCGCATCGACGCGGCTTCCTAAACCGCTCCACCCCTTCCTGCCATGCCGCCGATTGCTTCGGCTCGAAGCGACCTACGTCACTGGATTTGCGGATGACAGCGCGCATGTCGGCGAGCGAAGCGAGTTCGCCGCTGGCGCGGACTTGCGTGAGCAGGTTGCCCATCGCCGTCGCTTCCACCGGGCCGGTGACGACGGGACGCTGGCAGGCGTCCGCGGC
>CAZWJC010000028.1:36293-38259 GCA_964634255.1 uncultured Verrucomicrobiota bacterium
GCCCGTGAGTTCCTCCAGCCAGCCGAGCACTTCGCGGTATTTCAACGCGAGGCTTTCGTAGGCGCAGCGGACGAGTTCGCCCTCGGTCTTCGGCACGGGCTGGCCAGTCTCGCGGCAGAAGCTCTGGATCGCCTTCGGCATGTCGGGCGGGTTGAGGAAACGGCTGTCGTCCGGGTCCACGATGGAGCGGAGCGGTTTGGCCTCGGCGGCGAGCCGCGCCAGCTCGGCGTATTCGAACCTGCGGCCCGCGGCGTCGAACGAGCGCTTGCACTGCTGTACGAGCCACAGGCCCATGATGTTTTTCAGCAGGCGATACGTGCCGTCCACGCCGCCTTCGTTGGTGACGTTGAGCTCCTGCGCGCGCGCGGACAAGGCGGCTTGCTGCACTTCCACGCCCATGAGCGACCACGTCCCGGAGCTGATGTAAGCCCAGTTGGCCTTGCCGGTGTTCGCCGTGGGCACGCCCGCGACGGCGGAGGCGGTGTCGTGCGCGGGTGGCGCGACGACGTTCACGCCGGCCAGACCGGTGCGCTCCGCCACGGACGCGCGCAACGCGCCGAGCTTCGTGCCGGGCGGGGCGATCTCCGGGAAGATGCGCCGCGGCAGGTCGAACTTCCGGAGCAGGCCGCCGGCCCAATCGCGCTGGAGCGGGTGCAGGCATTGCGAGGTGCTGGCGATGGTGAACTCGGCTACGCGCGTGCCGCACAGTGCCCAGTGCAGGAAGTCAGGGATGAAGAGCAGCGTGTCGGCGGCGGCGAGCATGTCCGGATGCGCCTGCTTGTGGGCGAGCAACTGGAAGAGCGTGTTGAACTGCATGAACTGCAGGCCGGTCTGGGCGAAGATTTCGGCGCGCGGCACGCGCTTGAACGCCTTTTCCATGACGCCGTTGGTGCGGGCATCGCGGTAGGCGAACGGCTGGCCCAGCATCTCGCCCCGCTTGTTCAGCAGCACGTAATCCACGCCCCACGTGTCCGCGCCGACGGAGACGATGCGTTTGCCGAACTTCTTGCCAGCGAGCGCGAGGCCGGTCTGGATTTCGTTCCAGAGGCGCAGCACGTCCCAGCGCAGGCTGTCGGCGAGGAGCACCGGGCCGTTGGGGAAGCGATGGATTTCTTCGAGCTTGAGGGTCTTGCCGTTCCAGAGGCCGGCGATGACGCGGCCGCTTTCAGCTCCGAGATCAATGGCGAGATAGACTTGGGATTTCATGGGGGGGGAGAGTCAGTGGTCAGTAGTCTGTAGTCAGTAGTGAAGCAGCGCTCTGCCGAGCGGGCGAACTGCGAAATGCGCTTGCCAAACGAGACGCTCGGACCGCGGGCGGTCCCCGCCCGCAGCACATGAAATCGAAGTCACGTCTGGAGAGCTCATGGCGTGCTGACCAGCCCAAGCCGCTGCGACCGGGGACCGGTCGCGGTCCGCCAGCTTGCGGCTACCCCGCGCGATGGCTCTGTGGGTTCTTTCGCTCATGCTCGCAGCCTTAATCCGTCTTGTGTTCCATCCAGAACGGTGTGGCAACGAGCCACAGCACGGCGGCGGCGAGCAGGAGGTTCATCACCGTGGGCAGGTCCAGTCTGTCGGCGAAGAAGAGCAGCGGTGGCAAAATGGTCGCCACGAGGGCGAGGACGGACAGGATTTGAGCGATCCGTTTGCTCAACCGCACCTCCTTGCCGGCGGCGACTGGCAGCGTGCCGCGTTGCATGACTTTGCTCAACGCGACGTAGAGGAGCACCGTCACGAACCAGCCCGGCAGGCTGACGAAGAACAGCTTGTCCGCGCCGAAGCGGAACACGATCGCGGTCGAGGTCGCCACGCTCAGAACCCACGCCGCGCCGGCCGCCCAGTTGATCGAGCAGCCGGTGGCTTCAGCGAAGTTACTGCGTAGTCCCAGCCGCGGCAGCACCCAGAAATCCATGAAGATGACCGCGCCCATCGGCATCAGGATCATGCCCCAGAGCGCGACGAAATCGAG
>CAZWJC010000029.1:0-37713 GCA_964634255.1 uncultured Verrucomicrobiota bacterium
GGCGTGGTCAGCTCCGCCGCACGCTGCTGCAAATGTGACAGACACCAACACCACCACACCGTAAAGCGTAGAATCTCTCATAGAGACATCCTGATGGCCGAACGATCAACCTCACGCACAGCCGTCGGAAAGGGACGTAATCTGCAACAATGATGTTCGAGTTTCATAAACCGATCAACTGTCTGGCGCGGCGACTGTCGCCTGCAGCGCCTTGTTGGACCTCCATCGGGGTGCGCTGATACAGCCAAGGAAACCAAAGATCAGACCAAAGAGAGAAGCTGATAGGATGGTGGCTGATACGCTCGGCTCACGTCCTGCTGAATACTGCGTTAGCTCCGCAAGCCTGAAAAGCAATGCAGCGGTAGCACCGGTCAACACTCCTCCGATCTGAAAGCGAGGTCGATAGGACCGTCCAGCAAGAAACGCCACTGATGCCGTCACGACTAGCAGGAAAACATCGTAGTGGCCCACGAATAGTCGGGATGCCTGCAGCCTCTCACCAGCATACCAGCCGAGGAACAAATCCCAAAACCATGCCTTCACAGTCATGCAAAGCAGCAACGCCACGCTGGCATAGAGAACTGCAATTCCTCCAACCTTCAGCGCACTAACCATGAAACGCTTCATACTTTCACGGCCCAGTTAAGTGAGCGACAGTTGCATTGAGGTAGTTGTCGCCATATCCATGGCCAGACGAAATGGCGCAGTTCCAATTCTGTGTCAAGCCGCGAGTTGCCGCCGCAAGGCGGTGCAATTGCCGCCTAGCACGGGACAAACGCGACAGAGGGGATTGGGCCGCCCTGGACCTCTCTTTGCCCTTGGTAGCAACGTTCCACCCGCGTCCCCATATTCCCGACCTTCCGACAGAAGTTTGGGACGCGGGTGGAACGCGTCCCTACCAGGTTCAGAGGTTCAAGGCGCGAAATTCTCTCCCGCCATTCTGCCATGAACCGAATTTGATGTGTGAGCGCCCAAACCAGGCCCGATGCTATGGCTGGAGAATGGCTCGGTAGAATCTCTGATTGGGCGGGGGAGTTTGGAGATTGGTCCAGACGGTGGGGGAGGTTTGGAGGACGAAGTTGGTCAGGGGTTGCCAGTTGGCTGGGGGAGTAAGGTCCGTGGTGTTCTGGATGATCAGGGTCTTGCCCACGGTGCCGCTGATTTCGAGCCGGTTGCCGGGCCACAGGCAGTTCAATTTCACGCTGGCGTTCGCTGGCGAGACGGAGAGGTGCGCCAGGTAGCTGTCCAGAGATCCGCTGTCGGAGCTGTAGGAGGCCGCGTCGAAATAGATGGTGGAGGAGTAGCTGCCGCCCACGACGACTTCATTGCCCGGGCTGGCGGTGAGGGCGAAACCATCGTCACTGCGCGTACCGCCGGCTTGTTTGGCCCAAGAAACCTGGCCCGAGGAATCACAGGCGACAATGAACGCGTCGCGTTGTCCGCTGGTGGTGAGAGTAACGCCACCGAAGTCGGCGGTTTGTTCGAAGCTGCCGGTGACGTAGATGTTCTTGGCCACATCCACGGCGAGACTCCGGGGAGTATCCCCGCCGGGCCCGCCCAGACTCCTCGCCCAGATGACGTTGCCCGCCGGGTTGAATTTGGCGAGGAAGACGTCCTGCGATCCGCGCGTGACAACGGTGATGGCGTCGAAATCGCAGGTCTGGTCGAGGTACCCGGCCATGACCACATTGCCGTCCCCATCGGCGGCCAGGTTTCGGGCGATGGTCACGCTGAAGGAGTTGAGTTGGCGCGCCCACTGGAGCTCGCCGCTCGCGTTGTATTTGGCCAGGAACGTGTCGTGGTCGAAGTGGGAATCCAGTACGGTTGTTCCGAAGCGCGTGGTCCCCCAAATCTCACCGGCGATGTAAACGTTGCCGGCCGCATCCACGGCGACGGCGTTGCCGTCATTGAAAGCGCTGTCGCCGGCGCTCCGCGCCCAGAGGAGTTGCCCTTGCGGGTTGAACTTGGCGACAAGCACGTCACCGCCGCCCACGTTGATGACCACCTGGCCGGCCAGCGTCAGCGTGGGGGACTCGAAATCGCCGACGATCACGATGTTGCCCTCGCCATCCACTGCGATGGCGCGACTGGCGTCGTCGTCGGTGCCGGTGGCGCTCAAGGCCCATTGGATGGCGCCCTCGCTGTTACACTTGGCCAGGAACAGGTCCGTGTAACTCGGCGTAGCGTTCGTGAGGGTGTATGGGCCGAACGCGGCGTTGGACGAGTTGAAGTAGCCGGTGAGGTACACGTTGCCCTGGGCGTCCGTTGCGAGGCCGGTGGCGGTATCGGTTTTCTCGCCGCCAGCCTGAAGGGCCCACTGGGGCAAGCCAGCGGCATCATACCGGGCCAGGAAAATATTCCGGGCGTTCTTGGGTGCGATGAGGGTGTGGTTGCCGATGATGTTCGTGTTTTGGAAATAGCCGGTGGCGAAAACATCGCCCGAGGCGTCGGAGGCCAGGGCCGCCGTGGAATCCGAGCCGGTACCGCCGAGTGTGCGCACCCAGTTCCAATTGGGCCCGGAAGCGGGTGTGGGCGACGTGATGGTGACGACCGCCACCGCGCTGGTCACAGATCCGTAACTGCTCGAAACGACGACGCTGTAGTTGCCGGCGTCATTGGTCTGGCAGGAACTGATGTTCAACTGCGCAGAGGCGGCCCCAAAGACGCGGTTGACATCAGAGAGGTTCACGCCGTTCTTGCGCCAACGATACGTGACCGGCGCAGTGCCGGTGATCTGCACGCTCAACCGGATCGCGGAGTTCGCCACCGCAGTTACGCTCTGTGGCGACTGAAGAATGGCCGGTTTGGACGCTGGATGCGGAGCCGCGGCAGAGTCCAACCGGGCGAGGAAGAGGTCGCTGTTCCCGGCGCTGAGCAGCCAGGTAGCATCCCAAGCGGAGGAACTGGTGAATGATCCGGTGACAAACACGCTGGGATTGGGGCTGGAGTCGCACGCGATCGCGCTGTTGCCGCCGGCGGCCTGGCGGACCCATTGCACGTCGCCGTTCACATCCCATTGGGAGAGATACATACTCTGGGCGCTCGTGTTCGTGAGGTTGACCGCGCCGACAGCGGTGTAGTAGGAGAAGTGGCCGGAGAGGAAGATGTTCGTGTAGTAACGACTCCCGTCCGAAGTCACATTCACGGCGGCGCAACCCGGCACGTCGGCGTCGGCAATCGAGGAACCGATTTGCCGCACCCAGCGGACATTGCCCAGGCCATCATAACGCGCAAAGAACACGTCCTGGTCGTAGAGGGAAGCCCGGCTCGTGAGCACGTTCGTGCCGACGGTGGCTGAACCACGGAAGTAGCCGCCCAGAAACACGCCACCCTCCGGGTCGGGCGCGAGAATACCATTCCCTTCAATGGAGCTACCACCGGCTTGAGTGACCCACTCAACAGCGCCATCCGGGGAATACCTAGCGAGGAAGAGATCGCTGGAGCCGCGACTGGTCACGCTCAACGAACCGAAGGGCGCAGTCTTCTCGAACGTGCCGGTCACGTAGGCAAATCCCGTGGGGGTGACGGCGAGGCCTTGCCCGTAGTCGTAGCCGTTTCCCCCTGCTTGCCTAGCCCAAACGAGGTTGCCGTCGGGATTGTATTTCGCGATCAGGATGTCCTCATAACCGGTCAGGTTCGTGACGCCGAATCTGGCGAACCGCGCCATACACGCCACGAAGTAGATATTCCCCAGAGCATCCGTCTGGACACCGGCGAGGTCGTAAGTGCTCCCGCCACTCACTTGCTGCGCCCAAAGGCCGCGGCCAGCGGAGTCGAACTTGACGAGGAACAGGCTGTTGTAGTCGCGGGCGTAGCTGTTGGTGAGGACGATTCCACCGAACTCGGCCGTGGCAGACCGGAAGGTGCCCAGGACAATCGGATTCCCCGACGGATCCACGGCTATCGCCGATGCATAGTCTTCGTCTTTACCGCCTGCTTTCTGTACCCAGATCAGGTTGCCGCTGGCGTCCCACTTGCCGACGAACGCATCGCGATGGCCGGTCACCGTCAGAGACTGGGAGCCGAAGCTTGCGGTGCTCTCAAACCAGCCCGCGACATACTGGTTGCCGTGGGTGTCCAAAGCGATCCCCGTGCTGCGCTCGACACCTTGCCCGCCGTGGCCCTTGGCCCAAGCCCACTCCTGAGCGGCGAGGTGCTGCTCGAACAGACAAACGGCCGCCATGACGGCGACTTCACAAAGCTTCATCCGGAAGTTCACAGATAAGGACTTTCTTTAGTTTTCAAACAGGCGAAGTATCCACAGAACCCTGCAAGCGGACTGCTCCACGCACAATCTGAGCGTGAGAACTGTATTAACCGGACGACGGAACGTCAACGGCGGCGTCTGCGCTCGGTGTGAACGGCAGTGGCGGCCAGGAGGACAGCGCCCGGTCCCGGGGCGCAGCGGCAAAACCTGCCAATCCCAGCGCGACCTGTAACCCACCGGGTGGCTCCCCGTGCTGCGGACAGGGACTGCCCTCGGTCCGATTCCTCAGTTCCGTGGGGATTCTGTTCGCGGTGAACGCCATTTCCCTTCGCCCCCATCTGCGCTGACGCATGGGTGGCGGCGTAACGGTTACGAAGCCGCGTTCTCGCAAACGCGGCATCGGTTCACTACTTCGCAAACTCCCGCAGGTACTTCACCGCAACCTTGAGTGCCTTGGGCCAGGGCGCAGTGATCGTCAGCGCTTCGCCGGTAACCGGGTGCGGGAGCGTCAGTTCGCCGGCGTGCAGGGCCGGGCTGGAGATCAGCGGATGTTCCTCGCGGCCCGGCTTCAGCCGGTAGCCGCGCTTGAGTTCGGAGAGCAACAACGGCTCGCCGCCATAGGCCGTGTCTCCCGCTACCCGCAGCCCCATGTTCTGCAAGTGGGCGCGAACCTGATGCAGCCGAATGGTGAGCGGTTCGCAGTCGAGCAACGTATATCCCCGAAACGCCTCCGCGACGGATACAACAGTTCGCGAGCGTTTGCCGCGCCGCGGGTCCACGTGCACCAGGCCGGGACGCGATGGGTGCGGCGCAAGCTTCGCGCCGATCTCAAATCGCGCCTCGCGCGGACCACCTTGCACCAGCGCCGTCATCCGCAGGGCCGGCTTCTCCGACCCCAGTTGGGTGGCCAGGGTCACCAGCACGGGCTTCGACTTGGCCAGGAGGAGAACGCCGCTCGCTTCGGCGTCGAGCCGATACGCGTTGGTCAGGTAGCTCAGACCGCGTTCCGTGGCCCACGGTTTGCCCGCCGCGATGCCTGCGTGCAGCAAGGCCATCAGGCTGGGCTGGTCCGGAGTGGTGCGTTCCGGCGACGTGAGCAGTCCCGCCGGTTTGTCCAACGCGAGCAGATGCGCATCCTCGAACAGAACCGGGATTTCCCAGAACTCGTGGGTGGCGGGTGAAGAGAGTTTGATCGGCGATGGCATAGGCATTGAGAAAACAGCCAAGCGGCATGGCCGCTCGCTGACTTCCTGACTATCGATTCCCCGCCCAGCCCGCAGCCAGCGCGATCGGCATGATTACTTGGGCGGAGCGCCCCGCATTTCCGACTTCTGCAACTGCGAGAAGGCGGTATTCCGCAGACCTTCTTCGGCATGCTTGCGGAACCAGTCGTTGAAGGCCTCATTCTGCCGATACTGCCGCAGCATGCCCGTAAAGGCAGGCAGGTCCGATTTCAGCTTGGTTTCGTCCAGCGGCATGCGGGCTTTCACGTACACAATCACGCCGCCATCGCGCGTGGGAATCAAGTCGCTGCTCTTGCCCACCGGAGTGTTAAACGCGACCTGCTTGAACTGCTGGAGCGCCAGGTCCCGCTCAACTTCCGGCAGCGACCGCGTGCTGAGCGAAAACGGCGGCAGCAAAATCGGTTTGAGCTTGGCGTCCGTGCAGAGTTCACCAAAGGACTTGCCCTGCGCCAACCCATTCGTGAGCGTGGCCATGAATGCAATGCCCGCCCGCCGCGCCGCGAGAACCGCCTGCTCATAGCGGAAATCGGTCATCACCCGCGGACCGATGCTTTCCAGCGTCGGAATCTCGCTGGGCAGCCGGCGATTGAAGGCCAGCACATACGCGCCGTCCGCCTCCACCACCGGGCTGGAGAACGGCGTCTCCGCAGTGAGCTTGAACGCGGTCTGGACGAAATTCGCCGCGACATTCATGTCGGCAGGCCCCTCTTCCCGATCGAAGGGCGCCGTGGTCTTGACGGTCAGGCCGCGGCTCTTGGCCAGCGTTTCCAAGTTCTCGACCTTGACCGGCTCCTGTTCGAAGAGCACGGTGGCGAACTCGTTGGCGAGCTTGCGCGCCTTGAGCAACGCCTGGTTGCGAATGATCGCCTGACGCACATTCACCTGCGCTTCCTCCGCCGTCTTGGCCTGCACCCGCGCGTAGTTGGTCCCGATCTGCTTCAAGTTCGCCTCCACGATCTCGTTCAGATTGGTCTTGGCCAGCTCGGCTTCCGTTTCCGCCAGATGGTTGGTGACATTGAACACCACGTAGTTCACCTGGATGCGCTCCGGCACGCGGTAGCGGGACATCTGGTTGGTGTAAAACTGCGCCACGGCCTGGGTCGAGACGTTCACTGTCGCGAGATGATCCAAGGCGAGGAACGACACGATCTGAGCCGAGAGCTCCTCGTGCTCGCGGGCATACGCCGCGCGCGCTTCGTCGGGCGTCACCAAGCGGCCCGTGCCGGCAACCAGCGCGGCCAGCTCCTGAATGGCCACCTCGTTCCGAACGAATCGTTCGAAGTCGGCCTTGCCCAAGCCACGCTCGCTCAGCTTGCGCTCGACCAACGCGTCCAAGGACACCGCGTTGCCGCCGCCCAAGGAGCGCAGAATGTCGCTGGCGTTCTGCGCCACGACCGCCGTGCTGATATGAATGCCCATTTCCTTGATCTTGCTGAGCAGGAACAGGCGATAGAACGCCTCGCGGTCCACGTCGAACCCGGAGTTCTTGGCGTCCTTGTCCGGCCAGTCACCGTAATTGAAGAAGTAGCGAAGAAAGACCTCGCGCTGGGCCGCGGCATACTTGTCCGGGGTGATCCGCTCGTTGCCGATCGTGCCCAAGTTCCCGACACGTCCCTCGCCTCGGTTATACTGCGTGCTGGGGTTGAAGTAGATGACGAAGCTGATGACGATGACCACGATGATGATCGCCCACAGCCAGGTTTGATGCTTTCGGATTGTGCCAAACATAAATCCAGGTCAAAACAGGAGTGCGAACCGTAACCAGCGGCGCCCCATCGGGTCAAACGCAAAAACACGCAAGTTGCACTTCCGGACTGCCCCTGTCCGGCCAGCCAGCCCTTGACTTGACCGCCTCCAAGCCTTTAATGGCCCCATGAATGTGCATCTGGCAGGGCGTTTTGCCTCGCAACTCCGGCATCTTGTCGCCCGTCGAACCCCATCAAGCCGTCCGAAAAGGAGCTGGCCAAGCGGTTCGAAATACCCGCACCAGCAGTCCGGGCTGTGTTAGCGCCATAAGTCTCGAGCCACCCCCGAGTATGGCCGTTTCTTCGTATTCGCTGGTTCAACTGCCAAGCGGTCACCAAGCCGTGCATGCAGCCGCCTACGGCGAGGCCATGCATCCCGGCCTCGGCCCAGCCGGTGAGGCCGAGGCCCTTTATGTGAACCAACTCAGGCTGCGCGAGCGTCTGCGACAGCACAGCGGCGAATTTGTCGTGTGGGACATTGGGCTCGGGGCTGCGGCTAACGCCGTGACGGCCCTCCGTGCAACGCACGATCTCCCCTGCCCCATCCGGCTCGTCAGCTTCGACGACACGCTGGAACCCCTGGCCTTCGCCCTCGCCCAAGCCGAGGCACTCGGCTACCTCCACGGCTACGAAGCCGCCGTGGACAAGGTTCTCCGGGAACACTCAACCGAGTTTACGGACGGCGCGCGGACCGTTGATTGGCAGGTTTGGGTAGATGACTTCCCGAACTTGCTCGCCAGCGATGCCGCCCGCCAACTCCCAAAGCCCCACGCCATCTTCTTCGACGCCTTCTCACCCGCCAGGAATCCGGCAATGTGGACGCTGCCGGTTTTTGAGAACTTGTTCGGTCTGCTCGATCCGCAGCGACCTTGCGCGCTGACCACGTATTCGCGCAGCACCCTGGTGCGCGTGACAATGTTGCTGGCGGGGTTCTATGTTGGACGCGGCCGCCCCAGCGGCGCAAAGGAAGAAACTACCGTAGCCGCAAACACGTTGGCACTGCTGGAGGAACCGCTGGACGCCACCTGGCTGGAACGTGCCCGAAAATCCGGTAGCGCCGAACCGCTGCGGGACAAAGTCTATCGGCAAGCGCCGCTCTTTGCGGAATCGTGGGAGCGTCTCCGCGCCCATCCGCAATTCGACGCTCGCTCCGCGGTCGCCGTCACAAGGACAGCAAGAACTCGATCAAATCGTTGAGCTGCTCCGCCGTCAGATGAGACGTTTTGCCGTGTTGATCGCCACGGTTGGCCGTGGTCAACACGTCGCGGATCGTGGCGGCGGAGCCGTCGTGCAGGTAGGGCGCAGTGCGCCAGATTTCTATCAGCGTGGGCGTGTCGAAGGAGCTGGTATCGCGGTCAAACCGGCTTGCGGTTCCGACATCGTAGCTTTGCAGATCCGTCAGCAGCGGCCAGGGATGGCATTGGGTGCAACCCGCTTCCTTGCTGTTGAACAGCTTCTCCCCCCGCTTCGCAGCCGGCGAGAATCGCCCCTTCGTCAAACGCGGACTGGGAACGGGTTGTAGCCCTTGGAGGTAGGCATCCATTGCCCCGGCCACTTCCGCCGGTTGAACGGTGAAGAGCACATGCCGAATGCCGGCCCTGACTGCGGCCGCAGCGTCTTCCCGCACACTCAGACTCATCGAGGGAGGCGTCTTGTAGGCCAGCAGGAGGCTCTTGTTGTTTTTCGGATTGCCAATGCCGTCGTTGAGCAGGTCCCAGTTCAAAGCGTCCACCCGCGCATCGCCGGGATGGCAACTGGAGCAACTTTGCCAACCTTGGAAGCAGATCCGCGCATCATGGAAATAGAGTTCACCCTCGCGTGCGGCGGTCATCTGCGGCTTCGGCCCGAGTGGGATGGACTCGGCCTTCGGATGCGTCCCGTCGAGTTCAATCACGGTCAGCGTGTCGGAGAAATAATCCGCCGCATATGCCGTGCGGCCGACAACTGCCACCGCGCGCGGCCCAAGATCGCCGTCCGGCAGCCGCCGGCGTTCGCGCAGCCCCACCAGAAACGCCAAATCGTTCGGCACGTCGGACGGGACGCGCGAGGCGGAACTGCTGTAAGGAGCAGGCGTGCCGGGAGACACGGCCCTCGGGGAGGAAAGTCCTGCCAGCTTCTCGAGCACGCCGGAGAAGTCAATCACACTGACCTCGTGCGTGCCGGCGTGGGCGACCACCAACATCTTGCCGTCCGCGCTCCACGCCACGCCCCACGAATTCGCTGCGCCGCGGTCCACGTTGTCGAGCAACACCGTGTTAACCACCTCCATGCGGTCGAGGCCGATGATTGTCTTGGCGTTGGTGTACATCCAGCCGCGGTCCAGCTGCGTTGTCGGCAGATGAAAACGCGCGAGGCCATGGGTGACGACAGCGTATCTGCCGTCCGGCGAGATGCGCAGGTCGTTCAACGAACCACTGCCGCTCGGCAACCGCAAGTCAGCCACGACTTGTCTACCTGCGGTGTCAATCACGCTGACGGTCGCAGCCACGTGGTCGACATCCGCCCGGCCCACGGGGAGGTGATTGGCCACGAGCAGATGCCTGCCATCGGGCGTGACAGCAGCGGCGGTCGGCTCCCGGCGAACGGGAATGCGACAACGCTCTGTTCGCGTCGCGACGTCGAACACGCTCACGTCGTCGTTAAACCGGTTGCAGACGTACAGCGTCTTGCCATCAGGTGAGAGCACCGGCGCCATCGCGGTATGTCCGGCAGAGAACTTGCCGACGACCTGTGCCTGGGCAACATCTACGATGCAAACTTGACTCTCCGGTTTGGCACCGGTGACGAAGAGCGTTTTGCCGTCAGCGGACAACGCCAAACCGCTCGGCGAGCGGGACGTGGCGACTGACTTCACGACCTTGCGTGTGCCCGGATCGAAGAAGAGCACTCGGTCACCCGTAGCGCAAGCGATGTAGAGGGTGCCGCCGTCCGGCGCTGCGATCAGAGCCGTCGGAGATAACCATCTTGCGTAGTCATCGGCAGCGAATGCGACGCGATTTGCCATCGCGAGCAGAAGACAATTCAAGAGCGCCCACAGCGTAGCACCCTGTCGAAGCCCAGAAACAAGTTTCATTTGCGTGGAGGAGCGTTCCCCGACGAAACTCCAGAAACGAACACCGCCAAGGAAATCGTCCGAGACGAGTGTCCCAGCTTTGCCTTCGCCCGCCAAGCCTGCAAATGCGCGCCTGGCGCCTAGCTTGCGATGATCTTATCCAACGCCGAGGAGAGGTCTTCGAGCTTCCCGCCCTGTTCGGTGATGAGGTAATTGCTGTAGCCGACCTCGCGCAGCGCCTTCATGATCCCAGCCCAGTTGTTGGCGCCTTCCAGCAGCGGCGCGCTGAAGCCTTCTCCCACTTTCCCGCTCCGCATCGCCCGGTCGCGGCTATACTCCTTCACATGCACCCGGTAGATGCGCTTGCCCAACTTCCGAATCCACTCCACCGGATCGCCATACCGAATGATGTTCCCACAGTCAAAGTGCCACCCTACCCACGGACTGGCGATCTCGTCCAGGTAGCGGACGGCCTGCTCCTCCGTCGTGATGAAGTTGTTCCACACGTTCTCAATCGAAATCTTCACCCCCAGCTCTTCCGCCAGCGGAATCGCCAGCTTGATTTGTTCGATGGACCGCTTCCAACACTCGTCGAACGTCACTTCGTTGTTCACCACCCCGGGCACAAGCAGAATCGAACCCGCCCCATACGCCTTCGCGTCCCGCAACGTTTGCTTCAGTGCTTCCAATCCTTCTTCGCGCACTTTCGCGTCCGGATGCGACAGCGGTTTGCCCCAGTGCTTCTCCCCGCACACGCTCGGAATCTCCAGCCCCGTTGCGTCCCGCGCTTTCAGCACCTCGGCTTGATCCATGGGGCTCATCGCCTCGATCCCGTCAAAACCCGCCGCCTTCACTGCCTGCATCTTCTCCAGCACGCTACCCTTCGCGCTGATCGTCCCCCACATGATCCCCTTCTTGTACGGGGCGGACTTGGCCGTCGTTTGGGCACGGGCGCTCAGCGCCGCAAAACCCAGCGTGGCCACCGTGCTGCGTTGTAGAAATTGACGTCGGTTCATGGTGCGGATCGGGTTGAGGTTCCAACTCAGATGAACTTCGTCCGCCCGGGCACGGCCATCGGTGCAATGGGCAGCTTCATGTCCCACTCCAGTTTCTCCGGCACCAGCCGTTCCTGGCTTTGCTGCATCATCTCCCACGTCACTTCCTGCCCCGTGTAGGCCGCCATCCGTCCCATGATCGCCACCAGCGTGCTCTGCGCTTCCCACAGCCCATCATTGATCGGCTTCCCGCTCCGAACCGAAGCGAACAATTCATCATGCTCCTGCTGATACATGTTGTTGCCTTCGCCCCGGTACTTCCACGCCTTCGCCCCTGTGATGATCGGCCCGCGCCCTTCGATACTGCCCTGCCCTGTCGTCCCCATGATAAAATCCGAGTTCTGATTAAAGCAGCCGGTAATCTGCCGCTGGCCCACAAACGCCCGCACGCCCCCTTCCCATTCATACACCACGTGCATGTGATCGAAGATGTTCCCTTCATGGTTCGGCGTCTGCCGCCCCCCCGTAGCCACGGCCTTGAGCGGCGGCACGTCCTTCATCACCCACATCACTTTATCCACGCTGTGCACTGCCTGCTCCACCAGCCCGTCGCCCGAAAGCCATCCGAAATTATACCAGTTCCGCACTTGCCATTCCACGTCGCCCATCCCCGCCGGCCGGTCGCTCGCGGGCGGCATTGGCTTCACCGGCCCGGTGTAATACGTCGCATAGACGTTACGCACCTCGCCGATGGCCCCGTCATGAATCTGTTTGTAAAACTCCCGCCGTGCGTTCTCGTAACGCCAGCAGAACCCCGCCATCCATCCCAGCTTCTTTTCCGCCGCCTGTTTGGCGGATTCCAGCACCGACTTCACCCCCGCCACATCGGTCGCCACCGGCTTTTCCACAAACTGATGCTTTCCCGCCGCCACCGCCGCCGCCACATGCACCGGCCGGAATCCCGGCGGCGCCGCTTGCAACACCACATCCACGCCGCTCTCGATGAGCTTCCGATACCCGTCCAGCCCGGTGAACCGCTTCTCCGGTGACACTTGCACCCGTGCTGCAATCTCCGCGTCCTTCTTGAGCGAATCCAGCGCCGCCGTGATCGGCTCCGGAAACATGTCCGCCACCGCCACCAGCACCGCGTTCTTGTCCGCGTGCAGCGCCTGGCCCGCCGCTCCTGTGCCGCGCCCGCCACAGCCGATGAGGCCAACGCGCAGCGTCTCGCTGCCCTCCGCCCCGAAGGCCGGGCGCGTCAGAATCACCGGCGCCGCCAGTGCCACCCCCGCCATCGCCGATGTCTTCAAAAACTCGCGACGCGTGGGTTGAGATGGCTGGGATACCACAGAAGATGGATAGATGTTCATAAAAGTGGTGTCGTGATACGCGCCCCGAGCCCATGGGTCAAGTCGTGACCTCGCCCATGAACACAACCTACCCAGCAAGCCTGCTTGGCAGGTGCGGCCATCCGCGTCGCGGCATTCCGAAAGCCAAGGCTTAGCAGGCGATTCCGGAGTCAATCCCCGGAATCGCCCCACGCCTCGCTGTTCCGAGCGAGGCTCGGCGGCTCAACTCACGGCCGCAGCGCTCGGAAGTAACGCTTCGTATCGCCGCGGTTCGTCCAGTCGAACGGTTGCGGACTGTTCGTCAGTGTGACATCGAACAAGGGCGACCAATAAATCGGCGCGCTGAGGTTGGTGGCGGTCTGGATGACGTAGTTGTTGCCGGTCGGCCCATTCACGCTAAGCGTGAAGACGGAGCCCGACTTCTGCCGCAGCACCAGCGTTGGCTGATTTGGCGTAACCGGATCACCTCCGGAGAACTCAAACGCGCGATAGAAGCCAACCGCGTCCGGTAGGTTGACATCCACGGGAACCATCCGGCTGGCAAGGGTTACGCGTGCGGCTTCGCGCCAGGTCAGGCCACTGGCGAGGTTGGTGCGATACTCGATGACGCATCCCTTGCCCGGGTGACCATAGATGGTCAGCTTGGCGGGAACCGTGCGGTCGAGCGTCACCACGGGCTCGCTGCCCACAACGATGACGCGACCGGAAACGGCGGCCGGATTGCCCACGGCCAAACCGCTTGCGCGCAGACCGACGAGCTGCGAGACGGCGAGCGGCACGATGGCCGAACGCACTCCCGCGTTCGCTGCGAAGGTGAACCGGGCGATGTCACGGACACCTGCAGAAACCTGTGCCGGATCCAGCGTCAGGCTGACCGAATAGCTCTCCGCCCCGAGGGGCTGAATCACCGAGGACAGCACTTCCGCAGACACGCCCTGGATTCCGAGATTGCCGAGCTGCGGCCCAGGCACGGTCAGCGTGAAGTGGAAGTTCGTCAGGTCCAACGTGGAGCGCAGGACGACCGGAACGGAGCCGGACTCGCCGGTCATCAGGTTTGTTGAGCCCATGGTCACGACGAAGTCGCTCAGAACGTCGCGCACAATCACGGTGAAGCGTTGCGTCGCGCTGAGGCTTGGGGTGCCGTTGTCCGTGACGACCACGGCGAGCTGATTCGTGCTGGGGCCTTGGATTTCAGTCGGCGTCCAGCGAAACAGGCCGTTGGTGGCATTCAGGGTCGCGCCAGAGGGCGCGCCCAGCAGACTGAACGTCAGCTTGTTTGCCGGTGCGTCCACATCCGTCGCCGAGGCACTGAAGCTCAGCAGGCGTCCCTCATTCACGAAGTAGTTGGTAATTGCCAGAAGCGTCGGTGCGGTGTTCACCTCCTGCACCGCGACCCTGACTTGTCCGGTCCGGCTTAGCGACGGTAAGCCGTTGTCGGTGACGATGACGTTGAACACATTGGTGCTCGGGCCGTCGCTTTCGCTGGTGGGCCAGGTGACGCGACCTGTGGTCGGGCTAATCACCGCGCTGCCGGGCGCGCCGGCGCCCAAGCTAAAGGTAAGCGTGTTGGCCGGTACGTCCGCGTCAACAGCCGAGTTGTCCAGCGTCACCGTTGCTCCTTCAGGCACGGTCTGGTTCGCGGCGACGGTAAGGATCGGCGCTGTGTTAACGAGATCCGCCACCGTGGTTGCGTCGGCCAAGCCCGGCGCGTCTTCGCGATTCGCGGCGGCGTCCACCGCAATGCTGTAGAACGCATAGGTATGGCCTTCCTCGCCCGTGAAGATGGCGCCGCCCGCGGTCGGGCTCTGCAGCCAGCGCGAGAACGGACCGCCGTTGTCGGAAACATACACCTCCACCCGGGCCAGCCCCTTGCCGCCGGCATCGTCTTCCGCGCTCCACTGCACGCCAAACGTGGCTGGACTGCGGCCCGGCAACGCCAACACCTCGCTCGAGGGCGGCGTGCTGTCATTCAGGGACGGAATCACTTCATAAACCAGCGTGTAGGTCTGGTTGCCCGCCGTGGTGCTGTAATCGAGCGCATGCAGGATGTTCTCCAGCACGGGCCGCTTGCCCATGCCGACGAATGTGCGGTCCGTAGCCCAAACATTCTTGTCGAGCGCGATGATCGAATTGTCCGCGCGCCGCATTTGGACGAGGCGGAACTGCCCGTTGCCCGGATCGGGCACGCGCAGGTACGTCCAGCCCGCGGCCATGTTTGCCGTGAGTTGCACCGCGAGGTCACCCGCGCTCGGCGCGCCGTCGGGGGTCGCGTTGGTGACCACGATTACCGGGACGTTGGTGCCGTAACTCAGCCAAAGCGTGTCCGGATAATCCTTCGGATCAGGCACGTCGTTAACCAGGAAGTCCGGTTTGCCGTCCTCCCAAGTGCGGTCCGCCTGGACCAGATGGATCATCTCGTGGATATCCACGCTCTCGATGAGCGAGAGTCGCTTGTCGCCCAAGTCGTCAAGGTGTTCAAATGTCGCTTTGTATTCCGTGAACAAGCCCTGAAGCGACGAGGTGAGCAGCCATCGGCCGATGGCGATCTGCTTGGGTCCGATGTCGCCGAAGTTCACCGTCAGCGATGGTGTCAGGTTCTGACCGGCGACTTCGGTGGCGATGATCTTGAAGTCGATCAGCAGCCCCTTCTCGTTCTCGACGATCTGCGGCTGAGCGCTCGTGATCCGCATGTTCTTGGCCGTGCCGAAGCCCGTGTTGTTCACCATGACCGCCAGCGAATAAGGAACGCTCGGCTCGATTGGATCGGTGAACGGATCATCGCTGAACACATCGCGCTGGTGGAAGTACCGGACCACCAGGTTCGGATTCGGCAGCACATTGATCGAAGTCGGCGCCAGCGGCACGGTAATGAGCACGCCATTCTGTTTGTAGCGTAGCGTGCCACTGACGAAGTGCTCGACCGGCGCGGTGGGCGCCGCCTCAGAGGTCGGAATGATAATCCACATGGCCTTGCCGGTGGAATTTCCACCGATGACGCCGGTCCCGTTGACCGCGGAAAGACCGGTGAGTTCGGGCGGCCGGATGCCGAAGAGGCTGGTGGTCGTCTCGCCGGCACGATTGCGCACCATGATTTCGACCGAGACCTCTTCGAGCGTGTCGGCGGTGCCGTTGATCACTTCCAAGGTGGCCTTGAAGGCGTCGCGCGTGATCACCGCTTCCTGTTCGAGGCGGAGCTTGACCTTGGCGCACGTGCCGCCGCTGTCGCCGGAAATCGTCGCAACCAGATCATTGTGCGCGAACCGCACGGCCGCCGTCGGGTCCGTGTAACCCTCGGATTCGAGCGCTGTCGCCGCCGTATTTGCCCCGCGCAGCAAGTTGAAGCGCACGTCGAACGCGATGAAGTCCGTGCTCCAGCCGCTCGGGACTTGCGCCAGATTAAAGATGCCCTGCGCGTAGTAGTCCATCGTGCGATTCCAGCGATCGAGGAACTTGTTCACGTCTGCGAGCGTAACGGGCGCGCACAGCGGCAACGCCACCAGTTCGGCGCGTTCCGCCGTCGAGATCGTAAAGCCCGACGCGGAATTCGTCTGAATGCGCTCTTGGAATTCGGTCAGGAACGTCCCGAATGCGTTCGTGTCCTTGCATTCAAACCAGACGGGATTGCCGAAGAAGTTGGTCCACGGTGCCAGGATGGCCGACACGCGGTCCAGTTGCTTCTGCACTTCGGCAAACTCGGCCGGGACGGCGTTGCGCGAGCCCACCTCGCCACCGCTACGGAACGACCGAACCGCTGGCATATCCGAACCCACCAATAGCGCGGACGGCGAATGGCCGGGCAGGCCGTCGCACGCGCTTGTGTAATCGGTGTAGCAACTGATGAGCGTGAGCACCTGGCCGAGGATGGGGATTTCCTTGCCGGCGCACTCCGCCGCCGTGAGGAGGCAACTGGCGGCGTTCATGAGCGTGATCCCATCCTCTGCGATACTGCTTCCGCAGTCATAAACGCCCTTGGCGCAACTGATCGAGCCCGGCAGCGGGATCAGGTCAATGATGCACTTCAAGATCGCTTCGAGTTTCTTGATATTGCACGGGTCGCAGAGGTTCGGAACGCTGCCCAGTGACGGCCCCGTGAATGTCGGCCCACCACCGCCGCCACCACCACCGCCGCCACCGCCGCCGCCACCACCACCACCGCCGCCACCCCAGCCGATACCACCGCCACCGCAGCCACCGCCGGCATTCACCACGGCCACGGGCACGTCGTAAGTGTTGTTCTGCGGACCGCAGAGCAACTCCCACAGCAGCCCGGCGCCGACGTTGCAGCCTCCGCCTCCATCACGCGTGGCGCGCTGAGCGACTCGCGGGGCGGGGCTACCCGTGTTGCGCGTGATCTTCACCGGCACAGTCATCGAACTCCGCGCCGGCAGGTCCCCGATTTCGGTGATGAGCGGCGTGAACGTCCAGTCTGGATGCGTCCCGAAATAGAGCCGGGAGTTACTGGCTGAGATGAGGCCATGGTTGGAAATCCGCAGGTCCACCTGCGCCTCGTCCGTCGTGATCGAGGCCAGGTCAATGACGTTCGGTTCGACCGTCACAACCGGGACGGGCACGACCGTCTCGAACACCGTCTCGATGACGATCTTCGTGCGGTCCTCAATCGTGGTCGGCTCGACGGTCCAGATGTATTTGATTGTCTGCCGCGAGAGGAACGCCAGGACATCATTCGTCTTGGCGGCAGCGACCAGAATCGTGCTGCTGTAGGAGCTATGATCCGGGGCACTTACATCCACGCGGTAGTAGGCTTCGGTGATGTTCTTCAGGAAGACCTCACCATTGGCATCCGTGTTCGTGCTGACAATGACCGAACCGCTGAGCACATCCACGACGCTGACGGTCGCGTTGGTCAAGCGCGGCGCGCCATCGGCGTAGTAGGTATATTCATCTACCGCTGTCACCCGTAGGCTGCCAACATCTTCGGACAGGCTCAGGAACGTGAACGGCACGGACGCGCTGGCGTTCGTGGAATTCAAGACGATTGAACCGCTGTAGGGCCCGAGCGGCAGATCTGCTGCGGGCGTCAACAGGAGCGAGACCAACGTGCCTTCGCCCGGACCGAGTGGCGGCAGCGCGCTCTCGGAAGAGACGCTCAACCATGGCGCCGGCGGGGCCAACACCGTAATCGGACCGGTGGCTAGGCCGCCGGTATTGGTGACGGCAAACTGCACCGTCATCTGCGTGCCGCGCCGCATCCCGGCGCCGAGCGACGACGGCGTCGTCGTGAGCCGGGCGTAAAGTGCGTCCACCCAGATCGGCAGGTTGAAATCGGCATTCACACCCTCGGCGCTGGTAATCCGCATCTTCGCCACCCCCCCCATGACCGTGCCTGCCGGCACCGTGACACTATAGCCGAGTTGGATCGAGCCATCGCCCGCCAGCACGTTTGTGCTCAAGTTGGCCGTGACCATGAGATCCGGCGGATTGGTCAACACCGTCACACTCAACCCGGTGAGCGGCACCGTGCTGAGATTCTCAATCGTGGTTGAACTGCTGGCGCTCGAACCTTCGATCACATGAAGATCGCCCACCGCATGGACCTTCATGCCGTAAAGGGCGAACGAATCCTGTGCGGGCGGATCGGCCACGCCCGGGTGTCCAGCGGCCACCGCGTACACTCCCGCCTCGCCGGGCAGCGGCGTGAATGTAGCCACGTAGCTGCCGTCCGAACCCGTCAACGCGGAGAACGTCCGCTTCGTGCCACGCACCGTGACATGAATGTTCACCAACTCGAACGCCGCCGGCCCGCCCGTTCCCGTGCGCGTTGCCACTCCGTGCAATGGCACCGGTGTCCCCGCGGGCGCGGTCTCAATGTCCGCCACCACCGTGGCGGTGTACGCCGGATCCACGCGCAGCGGCGTGATCGAGATCGCCGCATTGTTGTTCTCCAGCAATTCCGCAACGTTGTTGTTCACGTCCGCCGCCACGACGAGATAGTACTCGCCGATGGATCGCGGCGCGGTGACCTGGAGGGTTTGGCTGAAACCGGCGCCCGGTTCGATGCTTCCGGCAAACGTCACCTGGCGCAACAGCGAATCGTCGCCCACGATCGGGTCGGTCGACAGGAAGATGCGCTGCACAAAATTCGTGCCGGCGGCGGTGCGACCCTGGTTCTCAATCCGCAACGTGAGGTTGAACGGTTCGTCGGTCTTCACGCTCGCTGGTCCGGTCACTTCGCGGACTACAAGGTCCGGCAGATCGGAGTCGCTCACGATCACCGTGTCGGAACCGCTGGTGAATCCCGTCGCGCTCGCGGTCAGGACCACCGTTTGGTTGCCATCCGTCGCCCCGTCGTTGATCGAGGTGATCGGGAAGCTGGCCGCGTTGGTCCCGGCGGGAATGGTGACCGAGGCGGGCACGGTGGCTTCGCCGGTGTCGCTCGAAACCAGATTCACCACCAGCGATGAGGTGGTCGCGGTGTTCCGCGTGACGCGGGCGGTCGTGGCCGTGGTCAAGCCCTCACCCACCACATCCGAAGCCACCACCAGACTCAACGTCGGACCGTCGTCGTCCGTCACTTGGAGCGTGTCTGGCGTACCAGCGCGAATCGCCTCGCCTGTCGTACTGTCGAGGACATCGCAGAGAATTGTGACAGCCTGCGCGCCATCCACCAACGTGTCGTTCACGGCGGACACGCTGAAGTTGACCGTCGTCTGCCCCGCCGGGATCGTAACACTCGCCGGCGCCAGCGCAGCCGTGGGATCGCTGCTGGACAGGGCCACCACGAGCGCGCGCGGACTCACCGGATTGCGCGTGACCGTTCCCGTTGTCGCATTCGGACCGGCCCCTTCGCTCACACTGTGTGACGCGAGCGAAACCGACACGTTCGGCACATCGTTGTCCACCACCGTCACGCTGGCGCCGCTCGGGTTGTAGCCCGCGGCACTCATCGAGATGGAATAGGTGTTCGTCTTTTCGATGAGGGTGTCATCCACGGCAGTTACCGTGAACAGCACGGAAGCCTCGCCCGCCGGAATCGTGACGGCCGAGGGTAGGGTCAGTTGCGCGGCCGCGGAACTGGCCAGGCTGAGCGTGAGCGGCGCCGGGCCCACGTTCTGGCGGGTCACCGCCGCCGTCGTGCTTTCGCCTTCCACCAACTCCGATCGCGCCAGCACCAGCGAGAGCGCCGGCACGTCCGTGTTCTGGACCACGATGGAGTTCGTCGCCTGCAAGAAACCCGTTGCCGTTGCCGTCAGCAACACCGTCACGTTGCCGTCGAATAGCCCGTCTGGTTGGACGGTGGCATTGAAATACGTCGAGGCCGCGCCCGCAAGAATCGTAACCGTCGAAGGCACGACCAACTCGGTGGTGTCAGACGACGTCAGGTTGACGGTGAGATTGGCCGCCAGGGAGCCGTTGCGGGTAATGGTGCAGCCCACGTTCGGGTTGGATGCGTTCTCGGGTACGGACGTCGCCCCGATGGCGAGCGTCAACTGCGCCGGCACGAGCGTCGCGGTCGCGGCGAGTGCCGCGTTGTTCGCTTCGGATTGTTCGGCGATGGCATTGCCCGCATCGGTTTCGACCACGAAGCGGAGCGTTCCGGCCAAGGCATTGATGGGCACCGTGACCATCTGCGTGTGCAGGTTGAAGCCGCCCACCGGCAGGTTGTTGCTGTAGGTGAACGTGCCAAGCAGCACGTCGCCACCCAAAACCGCGTCGGCAGACAGATAGACGGAATCGTTCCAGAACCCGCTAATCGGGGCATTGCCCTGGTTGGTGATGGCCCAAGTCAACATCAGCGGCATGCCGGCAGCCGCATTGGCCGGTGCTGTGATAGTCCCGATGGCCAGGTCCGGCAGCGGCGGCAAGGTCAGGGAGACTGGCGCGCTGCGGAGATTGTTCGCCTCGGTGTTCTCGAAGAGTGCCCCAGCATAATCCACAGCCAGCGCGACGAAGTACGCGCCCGGCGCATAGCTGGCGCTCGAGGGCATGGTGATCGTCTGCGTGTTGGTGTAGCTCCCGCCCGGCAGCAGACCGGACACCGCGGCACGCGTCATAAGCACCGAAGCTCCCGAGAGGTTGTTGCTCACGCTGGTGAAGTAGAGGCGGTCGTCCCAGATGCCATTGACCGGGGCCGTGCCGACGTTCTGCACCACCCAGCTCACGGTGACGAGCTGGCCAAACTGCGCGCTAGGTTGAATGCTGACCGACGTGACGCCGAGATCGGGCGTCAGCATCGTGGTGGCATTGGTGGCGATCAGCGTGTTGTTGGTCACGCTGCCGCTTTCCTGCACCGCGCTGGCAGTATCCGTCGTGACCACAAACCAACGATCGCCCGTGAGTCCGCTCGGGAGCGCCACTGTCTGCGTCCGCACCAGCGACTGCCCCACGTCGAGGAGATTGCTGTAAGTGACCGTGCCGAGGACCTGATCGCTGCCAGCGACCGCATCACTGGAGAGATAGATCGTATCCGTCCACGGGCCTTGCGCCGTGTGCGTGCCCAAGTTGCTGACTCGCCAGGACACCTGCGCGCTTTGACCTGCCGAAGCGGTAGCCGGCGCGGCGATGCGGTCCACCACGAGGTCGGGGAGGATGACAGGTGTGAGAAACGCGAGGTTGTCAATTGCGGCGGTGTCGCTGCCCTGCCCCAGCGTGACGCGGATGCGCGCTATGCCGCGGCGGTTGATGCTGACGAGCTCCTGCACTGCGCTGCCACCGTGATAGCTGTTCGTGTAAAGGAGCGCGCCTCCGGTATCGAACGCGGTAACGGTTGCGCCGGTGGCCTCGGCGTCAATGATGAAGAAGCTCGCGAAGTCCGTGGTGGCGGGCACGCCGGTGTCGGGCGTCACGAAGCTCAGCTCGACTTCGCCCAGTTGCGCCGGGCTGGCGTCGGGACAACCGAAGACGCGCGTGGGCGAAACCGGGACGAACTTGCTCGGGGAGTTCGTCGTGATCCGCAGGTTGCCGCTGACGGTGCGGAAGACCACGCCCGTGCCGGCGAACTGATTGCTGAGCACCGTACCGGCGGGCAGTTCCTCGAAGGTGATGATGCGGTCGCCGAGATCGGGCGAGATATACAGCGCGGTCTGCGGCACGATCTCCGTAACGTTGCTCGGCTTGACATACCAGGAGAACTCCAAGCCGCTCGCACCATTGGCGCTTGCCGCATAGAGCAAGGTGACTGGGTAAAGTCCTTCATCCTCGAAGGAGGTTTCCATCCAAGAGTACCAGAAGCCGCGATCGCCATACGAACCCAGGTAGTTCGTGCCGACGGCCAGATAGAAGCCGTCGTCGCTGCCGACGCCCAGCTGAATGTCGATCTCCGGCGTCTCGGGATGGCGATCCAGGTCACGCGAGATGCGGAGGTAGAACTGTTGGCGGAGGATGAAGTTTTGCGCGTTCAGCCCAAGCACCGCATCGGGCGGGGTGGTGGTGTCCTGGAAGAAGTTGTTGAAGCTGCTGCCCACGCCAATGGTGGTGCCGGGACGGGGGAAGTCGATAACGGGGCTGAGCGTATTGCCGCTCGGCGTCACACCGGCCAACTGCGCCGGCGATGGGGCTTGCCCGCCCCCGATGCCGTTGAAGAGATCAATGGACACGCCGTTGCCGGGAACGTTCGGAAGCGACGCGCGTTCTGCTTGAGCCAACGCGATGATCGTGCCGTACGAATAGTTCACGGTGAGGGTCGCGGCGCTGCTCGTGGCCGAACCGCCGTCGTCCGTGACGATGGCTCGATACAGGCCCGCCTGGTTGGTCTGGACGGCGGTCAGAACGAGGGTGGCGTTTGTGGCGTCCGGGATGGGCAAGTTATTGAGGGTCCACTGGAAGCGCGGATCCGTGGCCTGCGCCGCGACAGTGAAGGTCACGTCGTTGTTACGCACCGTGGTCACCGACGAGGGGTGGCTGGTGATGATGGGCGGCGTGTAGAGGCTGAAGGGGTTCGTGCTGGCCTGCGCCATGAAGTTGCCCGCCAGGTCGGCAACGTTCGGTCCAATCACCAGCTTGTACGCGCCGTTGACCCGTTGCGAGGCAAACGTCAGGCGATAGCTGCTGGCGCTCAACCGCTCTGGCGCGTTGACGCTGATGGCTCCCGCCGGACCGAGCAAGAGAACGTTGCCATTGGTGAAGGTCTGCGGTTGAACCGGTTCATTGAAAGTGACATCGCAGGTGGTGATCGGAACCGTGGACGTTCCGGTGAGCGTGACGTTCGTGACGAGCGGGCCGGATTTGTCCAGCACGAAGCGGCCCGTGAACACGCCGTTCGGAGGCGCCAGCGTGTAGAGCCGCACGTTATCAATGCCCCAGCTTTCATCCCAATAGCCCTGGAGGTTACGGCCGCGGAAGCCGATCTCCAGCGAGTCGTTGGTGTGAGCAGACTCCCACTTCACGTTTTGGAAGATCGAGTCGTTGTAAGAGTTGCCGAGGAAGTTGGAGCCGCTGATTTGCGGCACGCCGGGATAGGTGTAGGTGCATGCACCGTAGTTGTTGAAGGTATATTCCCAAGCAGGCGTGAAGCGACCAGCCACATCAAAGCCCCAGTAGTCGGGGCCGCAATTGCCGTCCCAACTGTCAATGACGAGGAGATCCCAAACGAGTCGGAGCGTGGAATGCGGCGCCAGCCCGGCTAGCAGCATGGTGGCGGTTTCGTTGCCGTAGCGGCCCAGGAAACGCGAGGCAGGCACGCCAGATTCCGTCGAGCCCACGCTCCACTCGCCGCCCGCACCGAACTCGAAGTCGGTGGCATAAACCGGCACGAACACGTTGCCGGTCATGGGCGCACCGCTGGTGTTGGTGATCGCCGGGCCGATGGTCACGGTGTAAGTACCCGCGACATTCTGCGTCGGGAGGGTCACGTCGTAAGTCCGCGCGTCCACGGGACTGATCGTGAAGGTCGCGCTGTTTAGCGGGCCGGACGGGCCGGTGATGGCGATGTCCGCGGTCGTGAAGGTACTGGCCACGATAGCGTCGCTGAATTGCACGCGGAGTTTGGCAACGTTCGTGTTCACCAAACCACTGGGCTGAAACGCGGCGACATAGAGCTCGCTGGCGTCGAGCGTGAGCGTGGCGACGGTACTCGTAGTGGATCCGGACGGGTTGGAAACCACGACATCGTAGTTGCCGGCGTCGGTCTGAGCGGGAGTCGGGAGTACGAGCCGCCCATAAGTGGCGCCGGGCAGATTGGTACCGGCGTGCCGCCACTGGTAGAGGAGCGGCGGGAAGGCAGTCTCCGCACGAACAACAAATTCCTGCGGTTCACCAATCAAGCCCCGCTGGTTCAACGGTTGTTCCACGATGTAGGGCAGCGTGCCCCACAGACGGAAAGAGTAGTCCCCGATCCAGGGGCCATTCCAATTCGCCGGGCCAACATAGATCGTATAGACACCTCCCCGGCTGAGCGTGCGAACGCCGGGGCTGCTACCATCTAGACGGTCACCAAATACCTGATTGCCACTGTCGTCGTACAGCCACCAATCCAGATAATTGACCCCGCCACGATCTTCAAAGTAAACCACCTGGTCCTGCGCGGCCGTGAAGGTGTAGATGTCGTAATTGCCAGGCGTTTCGATCCGACCGGCGCCCACGGACGGCGAACCATCGCGGACCGTGTCTCCGATGGCGATGTTGAAGCGATCGTCGCGGACGGGACGCACCATAAACGCATAGGGGCCGACGAAACTTGGGTCGGCCCATTCGGGATGCACATAGATCGTGTAGGTGCCGACCCCGAGCGAATAACGCACGGGATCGTTGCCATCCAGGCGCTCGTAGAAAAGGCGGTTGCCGACGGGATCATAGACCTCCCAGGCGATTGCATAGGGGGCGCCGAGGTCATCGAAATAGACGGTTTGATTGGAGGCGCTGGTAAAGGTGTAGGTGTCGTATGCCCCCGGGACTTCAATATTGCCCGCACCCACCCCGGGCACGCCGTTGGTAACGAGCGTCCCGATGGCGATGTTGAACCGATCGTCGCGCACGCGGCGGACGCGGAAAGAGTAGTCGCCGACCCAACTCGGATCTGCGCCCGACGGATGCACATGGATCGTATAGGTGCCCGGTTTCAAACCGTAGCGACCCGGATCGGAGTCATCGAGCCTGTCTCCGCTGAAGACCGTATTGCCCCAGGGATCGTAAACGTCCCAATTGATGGCGTACGCGCCGCTGAGGTCCTCAAAATAGACGACCTGGTTGCTGACGCTCTCGAAGGTATAGATGTCGTACTCGCCGGGCGCGCTGATGTTGCCGGCACCGGCGACGGGTGAACCGGGGGAGACCAGTTGATCCAGGCTGATGGTGAAATAGCCATCGCTCACTCGGCGCACACGGAAGGAGTAGTCGCCCACCCAGTTCGGGTCGGCGCCCCCGGGATGAACGTGAATCGTATAGGTACCGACACCCAAACCGTAGCGACCGCGATCACCGCCGTCCATGCTGTCACTGAAGAGCTGGTTGCCGTACGGATCATAGAGATCGAATACCGTGTAATACGTGCCGCCGAGATCCTCGAAATAGACCACCTGATTCGACGTGCTCGTGAAGGTGTAAACATCGTACTCGCCGGGCGTGCTGATGCTGCCGGCGCCGGCGGCCGGCTGGCCGTTGGCCACGACTTGGTCCAAGGCGATGCCGAACCGCTGCTCGTTTGCCCTTCGGATCCGGAAGGAGTAGTTCCCCACAAAGCCTGGATCCGCGCCGGCGGGATGCGCGTAAATCGTGTAGGTCCCCACACCGAGACCGACTCGGCCTGGATCGTAGCTGTCCAACCGGTCGCTCATGATGCGGTTGCCCCACGGATCGTACACCTCCCAGTCAATTGCATACGCGCCGCCGAGGTCTTCGAAATACACCACCTGGTTCGACGTGCTCACAATGGTGTAAGTGTCCCACTCCCCGGGCGATTCAATGTTGCCGGCCCCCACAGCGGGAACGCCGTTGGTGACTGTATCGCCGATGGCAATTGCGAACGAATCGTCCTGGACCGTCCGCAGCCCGAAACCGTAACTGCCGTAGAAACTGGCGTCGTTCCATGCCGGATAGACGTAAAATGTGTAAACCCCCGCACCGATCCCAACGCGCCCCCAATCGCTCCCGTTCAGGTGGTCCTCGAAGAGGCGGTTGCCCAGCTGATCGTACAGCGCCCAATACAGGTAGTTGCGCTCTGCCCCGAAGTCCTCGGCGTAGATCACCTGATTCGACACGCTGGTGAAGGTGTAGATGTCATACGTGCCCGGCCCTTCGAGATTACCGGCGCCGACCGCGGGCACGCTGTTACTAACCGTACTGCCGATGGCAATCGGGAAGCGATGGTCGGTAACACTCCACACCTTGAAGCTGTAGGTGCCAGTGTTGCCGCCGTTGGGGTAAACCAGCAGCCGATAGGTGCCGCCACGGGTAAGGCTGCGTCGCCCGACATCGTCGTAGGGCATGTAGTTGTTGAACACGAGGTTGCCCGCCTCGTCAATCAACTGCCAGTAAGGACTCGCTGCGGAACTCAGCACCTTGAAGTAAGCGAGCTGTCCTGGGGACGCAGTGAACGTGTATACGTCCTGCGAGCCGGCGACCTCCAGGTTGCCCGCACCGCTCGCTGGGATGTCCTGTGCCACCGTATCGCCGATGGCGATGTTGAACTTCTGCGTCAAGTTGGCTGGCGGCGTGGCTGTGCCCGCGTCTTCCAACGCGAACCGATACGGGCCGATCTGCCAGGCCTGCCCGTGGCCGCGAACGACGATGGTGTACGTGCCCGTCTTTGCCAGAACGAGGTTACCCAGGCTGCTGCCTTCGAGGTATTCATCCCGAACCACGCGCAAGCCGTCCGGGTCGAGCAAGGTCAAGTTGCCATAGTAGATGCCGCCTTGATCGCGGATGAGCACCTGTTGACCTGCCGTCCCGCTGAAGGCATAGCGATCCTCGGCCCCCGGCGACTCGATGTTGCCCGCACCGGCCGCTGGGATGCCGTTGCTGACCGACCCACCGATCGCCAGCGAGAATGATTGCGCCTCCGGCACCGTCCACAACTTGAACGCGTACGTTCCAAGGTTGTTCCACTGATTCTGGCTGTGGACCCGAATAGTATAGGTGCCGGTCGCCGGCAGCCGATACACCCCCGGATCGCTTTGGTCCAAGTTTTCGCGGAAGATCTGCACACCATCGGGATCGGACAGATTCCAGAAGCAGGAGAAGTCTGCGCCCAAGTCATCGAAGAACACCCATTGCCCCGCCGTGCCCGCAAACGTGAACACATCGGCCTCATCCGGCATCGCCAACACGCCCGCCCCCGCACTCGGCACACCATTGGTCACGGTGTCACCCACCGCAATCGGGAACGTCCCACCGGCACCAACCGTCCAGATTTTCATCATGTAGGTCCCGAAGTATGAGGCGTCGCCACTGCCGCGCACTCGGAGGGTGTACGTGCCCGTCTCCGGCAGGGTGTACGGATTCGCACCGAGCCGGATATCGTCGTAGGTATTGAGACTATCGTCCCGCACCACGTCGGCTCCGTTGGGCGCGGAGAGCACCCAGTATCCTGTAAACGTCGCGCCTTGATCGTCGAAGTACACCTTCTGCCCCGCCACGCCGCTGAACGTGTAGTCATCGCCAGAACTTGGCGTTTCCAAATTGCCCGCGCCGACCGCCGGGATGCCATTGCTAATGATGGTTCCCGCCGCATTCGGCGTGATCGCGAAGGTCTGCACGGCCGGTACCGACTGTAGCGCGAAGGAATAGGCCCCCACATGAGCCGCGTCGCTGTTGCCCCGCACGCGAATGGTATAGGTGCCTGTGAGCGGCAATTGGTAAACACCAGGATCGCCATTGTCCACCCAGTCTCGAATCAACGGCATCCCGGTGGGATCCGACACCACCCAGTAAAGCGAGTAAGCGCCGCCACGGTCTTCGAAATACACCTTTTGGCCCGCGGTCCCGGCGAATGTGTAAACGTCCTCCGCGCCCGCCGTCTCAATATTGCCCGCGCCGGCGGCCGGCACGCCGTCACTCACGGTATCACCCACCGCGATGGCAAACGGCGCAGTCGTCGGCACGTTCCAGAGTTTGAACCCGTAGGTGCCGATATAGGACGAATCACCATAACCGCGCACCCGAATCGTGTAGGTCCCTGTCAACGGCAACACCACCGCACCGGTATTATCGCCACCGTCAATGTTCTCCCGGAACAACTGCGTGCCGTCCGGACGATAGACCGCCCAATAGCCGTAAACGCTGCTCCCTCGGTCATCAAAGAACACTTTCTGCCCCGCCGTGCCGTTGAACGTGTATACGTCCTCGGACGCCGGCGTCTCAATGTTGCCGGCACCAGGACCGGGCACGCCGTTGCTCACTTCGTCGCCGATTGCAATGTTGAAGGTCTGCGGGCTGGGCCCGTTCCAGAGCTTGAATGTGTACGCCCCGACTTGACTCGACTGCCCGTGGCCGCGAACCACTATCGTGTAAGTACCCGCGGTGGGGAGCCGAACGTTGCCGGGATCACCGCCGTCCAAGTTGTCCCGGAAAATCTCCGCCCCGTCCGGCGCCTGCAGCACCCAATACGCAATGCCACTCCACTGGACGTCATCGAAAAACACCTGTTGCCCCGCCGCCGCCGTGAACGTGTACCGATCCTCGCACCCCGGCGTTTCGATCCGCCCTGCCCCCACAGCCGGCACGCCGTCGCTGACCGTGTCGCCGACGTTGATCGCAAACTCCGAGGGCGCGGGGACATTCCACACCTTGAAGGAGTAGGTACCGCCGGAAGAGCCGTGGCTGCGGACCCGGATACGGTACGTGCCCGAGAGCGGTAGTTCGTAGAACCCAGGGTCGCCGCCGTCGAGATCGCGTCGCAGCAACTGCACCCCGTCCGGCCGGTCCACATACCAGTAGCAATGGATCCACCCTGAAAGCTGATCAAAGAAGACACGTTGCCCGGCCGTTCCGCTGAAGGTGTACTCGTCCTCCGCCAGTATGGACTCAATGTTTCCAGCGCCGGCTCCAGGTGTGCCATCGGCTACCGTGTCGCCGAGGGCGATGGGGAAATGATCAAATCGGGCAACGGTCAGCGTGGCCACGCTGCTGGTCACGGCGCCGTAGTTGTTGGTGACAATGACCCGATACTCGCCGGCGTCGCTGAGCTGAACGCTGGGGAAAAACAAGTCTTCCGTCGTCTTGCCGGGGAGATTGGTGCCATACATCTGCCACTGATACGCCAGCGGCAGACTGCCGCCTGCCGCCACCGTGAGACTCACCGGGGTTTCCGCACGGACAGAGCGGCTGACCGGGGCGGTCACCGCAGGCGGCAACGCGCCTTTGCATTTCCCCGAACTGCCAGCACCATAGATCGCCGCGATCTCGTCGCCGGACAACGCCCGGCCGTACAAAGTCACTTCATCCAGAATCCCGTCTTGAACCTGATGATTGCCAGTGGACTGCCCAGCCCCAACTAGCATGACGCCAAACGACGGCAGGATAGCCGGCACGCCGTTGGCGCTTTCAGACACCAGCGCGCCGTCCAGGTAGATGCGGGCCGTGCCACCACCCTGGATCGCCATGGCCACGTGGTGAAAGACGCCCATCGTGATCACCGGCCCGACTTCCTGGTCCCAAGACGTGCCAGCGTTATAGTAGATCCGGTTGCTGGGAGAGATCAGCAGCCGCAGCGGGCAACACCCTTCCGCCGACAAGATGCCGTTCCAGTCGGAATGCGGATTGAAATTGATCCAGGCCTCAATCGTGAGGGCGTTGGACGAGGCGAAATCAAAAGTCCCCGTCACCCGTACGCAGGAACTATTCAGCCAGAAACCCGGCCCCACCATGCCGCCCCGGTAGCCGACGGTTCCGGAAGGGGTGCCGGTATTGCCCCCCGCCAAATCCGCCGTGCTGGCGTCGCCCGTCCACCAAGCCATGATGCCCGGCGGTGGCGTGACACAGTTGGTTTCCGCGCTGAACGCGTAGACCGAGCCCAGCAAGCAAGCCACCAAGGAGAAGAGTCGAGTTTTCATGATCGTTTCCTGTAAGACCTAAGGGCAACTCTCGATGCGAGTGCGGACAAACCCACCAGAGGCATCCACCGGCAGACAAATGTGTGGCGATCGCGCACAACAACAAGCAATTGCCATGGCGACTTGTACGGCCCAAACCCCGAATTCGCAAGGTAAAAGACCACCGAAAAGACCACCGAGTTGGCCGGATGGCCGCAAGCGACGCCTCCCAATGTCGTTTGGGCCGCCCCGGTTTGGAGCGCCGGGTGTTCCCGACTACGGACCACGAACTTCAACCACTGCTTTCACTTCGGCTCCTTCGGCTCGAGCAATTCATCCACGCAGACGAACTGGTAGCCCTTGGCGGCCAGCACGTCGAGCAATTCGCCGAAACGGGTGTGGAATTTGTCCGCCCGGCCCGGCCCGGCGCCGATGTGCAGCAGCAGGATGAATCCGTTCAATCCGTTCGGATCTTCGCGTTCCTGCTTCAGGATGCTGTCGAAGATGGCCTGCGACGACACGAAGTTCCTGTCCGCCTCGCCCGTGTAATCCGCATTCGACCGCGTGCCCGGGGTGTAGTTGATGAGGGTCATGCCAGCCTCCGCGGTCCAGTCGGCGATCTGACGGTTGTAATGTTCGTAGGGTGGAAGGAAATAACGAAAGTCGGTAGTCGAATGGAATCTCCGCGCAGGCGGATAAGTCGCCAAATCCACGCCATACCGGCTCCTGAAAGCCTCGGCGAGTTCGGGATCAGGCGAAGGTGTAGCTGGAGGTTCATGCTGCGCCGACGCTTCGGGTGCATTCGTATCCGGTTTGAAACCGTATCGCCTTTTGAAAGCCTCAAGCATCTTAGGATCGGGCGGAGGGGGTGCCGGCGGCTCGCGCTCGTCCAGACGATCCGCGGCCTTCCGAATCTTCTCTCGATTGTTCTCCAGGTCGGCCCGGAACTGCTCCCGCGTTACGAGCGTTTTGCGATCCTTCTCCCAGGAACAATAAAGCAGATGCTTGTCGGAATGCGGCCCGAGTAAGTGATTCTCGTTGATGATGCGCCCGATTATTCGGTCAAAGTTCGTATTGACCATGAAATCGCCGGTGAAGAAAAACGAAGCTCTGGCCTGATGCTCCTTCAGCTCATCAAGAATTGTTTCCCCGCCCTCCGCGAATTCATGACCGGTGAACGCGAGCGCAATGGTCTTGTTACCTTTGGGCCCACGCACGATGGCCCCGTCACGCATTTCGCATTGCACTCGAAACAACGCCCATTTTGCCTTGCTGCGCTCTAGAAGATCAGGGCTGGCCGCAGCCAGTTCCAAAGCTGGAATCGCCGTAGCTGCGTCTGTACCAAATACCCCCAGCGCTGACATCGCTTTCAACCGAACCCACCGATCCGGATCTGAAACAAGCGGTGCCAACGCCGGAACGACAAGCCCAGGCTGCAAACCGATATAACCCAGCGCCCAAATTGCGGAATTCCGGATTCCGGCATCTGGCGAGGCCAGATTTGTTACCAATGCGCTGATTGCGGGCTGCCCCCGCTCACGCAGACTTCCAACATAGCTGGCAGAACCTTGTGCGAGGTTCACATTGGTGAAGCCGCTCATCATTAACTCGAACACCGCCGGCCCACCAATGCCGCCCAGCGCCCCCTGCGCGCTTTGAGCATCGTCCCGATCCGGCCCAAACAGCAACGTGCTGAGCCTCGGAATCGCCGGAGCCGCGAGTTCCCCCAGTGCGCCGAAACCCACGATTGCTTGGTATCTACGAGCCGATGCAGAGGGTGGTGTCCACGAAAACGGTAGTTTCGATGCAATCCATTCCAGCACCGCCAATCCAGGCATGTCTCTAGCCTGGAGTTTCTCGAAGAGGAACGGGATGGCGTTCGTTCCCATGGCGCGAACCGCAGCCAAGTCTTGCGGTTCATGCGGCCCGTATCCACAACCACAACTACCCTTCAGCCAGTCACTGAGCGACTTCCCCTGATAGCTCGGCTCGGCAGGCTGCAACAAAGCCCAGACTCCCGCAGCCACCGCCGCAATGGCCACAACCCAGATGAAGAGTTTTACGCGCCTTTTCACGTCGCGCCCAGTTTTTGCCGATCCGCGCCGGGCGGCGAGGAAATTCTTCGCTTCGCCGGACTCCTGATCTCGCCCCGTCGCGAGTCAGTCTCCAACCTTGACCCGAAGTTGTTCGACTTCCTGCTCCAACTCGCGCAGGCGTCGGATCATTTCCGGCAGTTGTTGCACTCCCACCCACTGCCGCTTGGCCTGTTTGTCCGGCGCCGCCGGGATGCCGAGCACCCGCCCGCCATCAGGCACATCCCGCATCACGCCCGACTTTGCGCCAACGGTGACCTGGTTTCCGAGTTTCAAGTGCCCCGAAATCCCCGACTGGGACGCCACCACGCCGTAGTCCCCAAGGCTGGTGCTGCCAGCGAAGCCGACCTGCCCCATCACGAGACAGTGACGCCCCATCACTACGTTGTGGGCCACATGCACCAGGTTATCGATCTTAGTCCCCGCGCCTATCACGGTCGCGCCCAGCGCGCCGCGATCAATGGCCGCGTTGGCGCCGATCTCCACGTCGTCGCCAATGATCACATTGCCGACCTGCGGCATCTTGCGATGGCGGTCCCGGTCGAACACGTAGCCGTAGCCGTCCGACCCGATAACCGTGCCGGCGTGGATGGCAACCCGATGCCCGATCTGCGACCTCGCATAGATCACCACATTCGGATACAGGCACACGTCGTCGCCGACCTGGCAATCGCGGCCCACGTGGTTGCCGCCCATCAATACGGAGCGCGCGCCGATTCGCGCCCGCGCGCCCACCGCGCAATGCGGTCCGATGTGCGCTGTCGGATCAACCGTCGCCGAGTCGGCGATGGCCGCGTCCGGGTGGATACCACATGGAAAATCATCCGGCGGGAAGAAGACCACTAGCACCTTCGCCATGGCCACCCGCGCATTGGGCACGCGGATGAGCACTTTGCTGGAGGAGGCTGGGTCGCCCGTCACGAGGATGGCGGCGGCCTGGCTGGCCTCCGCCGTCGCGAGGTAGTCGGGGGTCTCGGCAAAGGTCAGATCGCCCGGACGGGCATGATCGGCGGGCGCGAGGCCGGTCAGTTCGACCGCTCCGTCGCCCCGGACCTCGCCTCCGATTCGTTCCGCAATTTGAGCAGCCGTGAATAGCATGAGTGATTGGCTTGGTGTTGCTGTGTTGCACCGCAAGTCTCCGCCCATTCCGGTGCCGGAGCAAGATGCAAAGCGAGTCGGCGCGGATTTTCATGAACTGGGTTTGCGCGAGCCGGAGGCCTTTGGCAGGAAGATTGAGGGCAAGAAAATGGACTCAGCATCTTCCGGTCACCAATATTCCTGTCAGCCCTCCGGATTTTCCTGCCCTCAATTCTCCTGCCTCACGTCTTCCCATCCACAACCGCCTTGTCCCACCGAACAGTTTCTGGGCCAGCGCGTATAATCCTTCCGGGAAAATGTATTTGCCGCGTTGCGCCCTTTGCCGTAGGACAAGGGCCAACGTAAACAAAAGGAAACACTATGGTAGTCGGATCAATGATGTTCATCGGACTCATCGTCCTCGCGGTGCTGGTGGTGGCCGTCTTCGTCATCATCGGCATCTACAACAAGCTCGTCACGCTGCGCAACCGGTTCAAGAACGCCTGGGCGCAGATTGACGTGCAGCTCAAGCGCCGCTACGACCTCATCCCCAACCTCGTCGAGACCGCCAAGGGCTACATCAAGCATGAGCGCGGCACGCTCGAGGCCGTCATTGCCGCGCGCAACGCCGCGTCGCAGGCGAACACCCAGGTCGCCGCCAACCCGGCCGACCCCGCCGCGATGAAGCAGCTCATCGCCGCCGAAGGCACGCTCACCGGCACGCTGGGCCGCCTGTTCGCGCTATCCGAGGCCTATCCCGACCTCAAAGCGAACCAGACCATGGCCCGCCTGATGGAGGAACTGACCTCGACCGAGAACAAGGTGTCGTTCGCCCGGCAGGCCTACAACGACAGCGTGATGGGCTACAACACGCAGCGCGAGGTGTTCCCGAGCAACATCATCGCCGGCATGTTCAACTTCACCGCCGCCGAGCTGTTCGTCGTCGAGAAGGCCGAGGAACGCGAAGCGCCGAAGGTCCAATTCTAACCCAACGTGCTGCCGGCATCTTGCCGGCAGATCAATCTTCTGGACGTATGAAACGACTGAAACGAGTTTTGCCGCTCGTGCTGATCCCGATGGCATCGGCGATCACCCTCAAGCTGGGGCAAGCCTGGTTTGGGCAGTCGTTTCGCTGGTGGTTTCTTGGCTTGGTGCTCGTCGCGTTTGCCGCAGCCTACGTCTTCTTCCGTCGAAGCATGGCGACACTGGCGCGAGATGTTGAGCAGCTTGAACCTTCCGCTCGATCGGAGATCCTCAACCACCTCCCGCGAGAAGTCGCTTCGCAACAGCAGCGGCCTTTGTCAACCAAGGCGAACTGGATATGATCCTCCTCACTGGCATCGTGATCGGGAGCTTAGCCTTCACGACTGAGATACTGGTTGACCGTCATCTGCCAACCAGCAGACGGGTGAGCGTGGCGGCATGTTTCGCACTGACGGGTTTCGTGTTCGGCTTTGGCGCGCTTGCCTGCTACCTGTTTCACGATGGCATCCTACCGGACGACGAACGGCTTTCCGGGTGGGAAGCGGTGGTCAGCTTTTGCCGGGCGTTCGTGGCTGGGCCGATGCTCATCGGAATGCCATTGCTCGCCGCCGGGCTGATCTTGCGGCGTTTCCCTAGACCAGCTCGGAGAGCTGAAGCTGATGTGTGCTGCCGGCAACTTGCCGGAAGATCAGACTGAGCAGCGTAACTCATGGTGCTCTGACAATGGCCTCGCCACCATCACCTCGACAGTTGTTGCCCCGAAGCGACCAAGCGTTGCTGGCGGTGAGCATTTTGGCGTTGCTTTCGTCAGCCGTGCTACCCGCCGCCATTCTGCTGGAATGGCCAAGGTGGTTTCGCGCGATTGGGTTGTTTGGATTGCTAGTTGGTCCGCAATTCCTGCTCCTGGCTACTTGGGAGTTGATTCGGCACCAAAGAAACTGGCGAGTGTACCTGGCTGTGGTCGCCTCTATGGTGGCGACCGCCACCGCATGGGCTACGACCTTCTTCTATGCAACCGGACGAATGTGGTGAATCCGATTCAACAATACCTCTGCCAAGCGATTTGACTGGCCGCGAACTGACGTTCGCGGCTACCTGATTTGACATGGATTTCTTTGAACGACAAGACAAGGCCCGCCGAAACACGAAGTTGCTCGTCGTTTACTTCGGGATGGCGGTGGTGTGCATCATCGCGTCGGTCTATCTGGCGTGCCTGGTGATCTTCGCCGGCGTATCCGCCAACCAGTCGCGGCATCGCCGCGTCCAGTTGGAAGCCGAGCGCGGCAGCTCGATCCAGCTCTGGAATCCGGACATCTTCAGCTACGCCGTGTTGGGCACGCTGGCGGTGGTCTTCTGCGGCAGCGCGTGGCGGCTCTCCTCGCTCTCCGCCGGCGGCAGCGCGGTGGCGACCTCCATGGGCGGCCGGCTCGTGAACCCGAACACCGACGATCCCGACGAGCAGAAGCTGCGGAACGTCGTCGAGGAAATGGCCCTCGCCTCCGGCGTGCCCGTGCCGCAGATCTACGTGATGGACGAGGAGGAGGGCATCAACGCCTTCGCCGCTGGCCACACGCCCAGCGACGCCGCCATCGGCGTGACGCGCGGTTGCATGAAGCTGCTCACACGCGACGAGCTTCAGGGCGTCATCGGCCACGAGTTCAGCCACATCCTCAACGGCGACATGCGGCTGAACCTGCGCCTCATGGGTACCATCTTCGGCATCCTGTGCCTGACGATCATCGGGCGCATCCTGATCCGCACGCACGGGAAGAAGAACCCGCTGCCGTTGCTCGGGCTGGCGCTCATCATCATCGGCGGGCTGGGCGTGTTCTTTGGCAAGCTGATTCAGGCGGCGGTGAGCCGGCAACGCGAGTTCCTGGCCGACGCTTCCGCGGTGCAGTTCACGCGCAACCCGATCGGCCTGGCGGGCGCGCTCCAGAAGATCGGCGGGCTGGCGACCGGCTCGCGGATCGCCAATGAGCACGCCGCCGAAGCCAGCCACATGTTCTTCGGCAACGCCATGAGCTCGTCTTTCCTGGGCGCGTTTTCCACGCACCCGCCGTTGGAACAGCGGATCAAAGCAATTGATCCGGGTTGGGATGGAAAGTTCGTGCGGGTAGCGTTGCAGGTCTCGGCAGAAGAGGCTGCCGAGCAAATCCTCGGGCGACGTCCACGCAAACAGGGTTTTCCACCGATCATCCCCGGAATGCCCGGACGCGCGGTGGCCGACGCCGCGGGTTTCGCGCCTCAGAACGTGCGCTCACAATCGGTAATGCCCAGCTTGGGCCAGCCCACGACGCTCCATCTTCGCTATGCCGAAGGGCTGCGGAATTTACTCCCCGAGACCATCCGTGCCGCCGCGCGCGAACCCATCGGCGCGATGGCGCTGATCTATGCGATGCTCCTGAGCGACGAACCGGCGCTGCGTCAAACTCAGCTTCAACAACTCATCCAACTGGCCGGCGCGAAGGTTCAGGAACGCGTGATCGCCCTCGGGCCGGACGTGGCCAGCGTGGCCACCCGCACGCGCCTGCCGCTGGCCGACCTGGCGATCCCGGCGTTGCGCGGCATGACGCCCGCCGAGTTCGCGCAATTCTCGCGTACGCTCAAATGGCTCATTGAGAGCGACCGCCAGATTGATTTGCTGGAATACGTTTTGCAGAAGACTGTCCGCCGCCATCTCGCGACGCAGTTCGAGCACGTCCGCCCGCCGGTCCCGCAGTACTACACGCTCCGCCCGCTCGTGCCGGATTGCGGCGTGCTGCTGTCCGCGCTGGCCCACGTCGGCAGTGGCGATCCAGGCGAGATCGAGCGCGCGTTCCGCAAGGGCGTGCCATACCTGCGCGCCACGGACGAAATCCCGCTCCTGCCACGCCAGGAATGCGGCCTCGGTCAGGTGGATGCCGCGCTAAATCGTCTGGCGCTCGCCGTGCCGCAGATCAAGAAGAACCTCCTGGAAGCTTGCGTCCAAATCGTAGGGGCGGATGGAGTAATCCAAGAGCGTGAAGCCGAGATGCTCCGTGCGGTGGCCGACACGCTGGATTGCCCGATGCCGCCGTTCGTTGAAGGTTAGATCGTTTCCATAAATAACGTAGCGTTCTTGTGGTGGAGGTGGTAAGCTCCGGTTGTGAAAGCCATCCCCGTTGCGGTTCGCGAGCGCATCATTCAACTCTACGAGCAAGGCAAAGGCACAACCGAGATCGCCGCCAGCTTCGGCTACTGTGGCGCGGCGGTGCGCCGGGTCCGCCAGCACTTCAAAGCCCGTGGCACGCTCCAGCCGCAGACCCAGCGGTGCGGCCGTAAAACCCTTCTAACCGAATCGCGCAAGGCACGCCTGCTGACACTGCTGGCGCGGCGCCCGGATGCCACGCTGGCGGAACTGGCAGCCCCCTTCAAACGGCCCACCTCCACCATCGACTTGTGGCTTACCCGGCTGGGGTGGAGTCGTAAAAAAAACGCTGCACGCCAGCGAGCAGTCGCGGCCCGACGTGGCGGAGCAAAGAAAGCAGTGGCCCCAACGGCTGGCGGGCGTGTCCGCCGACCGGCGGGTGTTCCTGGATGAAAGCGGGGCCAGCACGCCGATGACGCGCCGCTATGGGCCAGCCCCATCGGTCAACGGCTGGCCTGTCCGATCCCGCACGGGCATTATCAGACGACCACGCTGATCGCCGCCGTGCGGCTCAAAGGGCCGCAGACACTGTGGTTGTTTGGCGGGGCGATGGATGGGGCGTTGTTTCTGGCCTGGGTGAAGCAGGGGCTGTTGCTTTGCCTGCAACCCAACGATGTGGTGGTCATGGACAATCTGGCCACGCACAAGGTGGCGGGCGTGCGGGAGGCGATCGAAGTCGCCGGGGCGCGGCTGGAGTATCTGCCGCCGTATTCGCCGGACTTCAATCCGATTGAGCCGATGTGGAGCAAGGTCAAGCAGGGGCTGAAGCGTGATCTTTCTTCGAAAATGATGGCACCGAGAGCGGAGTGCTTGATTATGGTTTAGAGCGTACTGCAAAAAGAATGTCAGAAAGGCCTTGTACTTTTAACGGTACCG
>CAZWJC010000030.1:0-37327 GCA_964634255.1 uncultured Verrucomicrobiota bacterium
CCCGTCACGACGCCGATGGCATTCGCCTGGCAAAACTCGTCGAATGGATCGCAGGGAAACGGCTCACCTTTCACCAAGTCTCCCAACCCGTCTGCGTTTGTTAAGTATACAAGCCCGGCCTTTTGTGTGGCCATTTCATGCCACATGACAGGCGCGTGCCACTCGGTATGCTCGTTATATGTTCCGCGGAATGGCACGTGCGCTGCAAACCAGGCGCAGAGAATCTGATTCCTCTACCTCCCAAGGTAGTAGTTGCTCGCGGTGTCCCGAAGTGGAATACTCTGTTCACAACCACTATTGAACCGAAACTGAGTCCGAACCGCTCAGTGCGGTGCAAACCGAACCACCACCATGCACATCATGAAACGACGACACTTCGATTTCTCCTGGCTCGCCGCCACCGCGGTGCTCGCCAGCCTGGCAATGCCCCCAACCACCCAAGCGAATGACTGGATTGCCGGCGAAGGCGACTGGAGCAACGCCGCCAACTGGAACGGTGGCGTGCCCGACGTTGCCGGCGGCTGGGCCATCGGCAACATCGGCAACAATGGTACCGCGTGGGTCACGACGGCCATTCCGCACGTCAGCGAGGCTTGGGCCGGCAATAACGGCGTCGCTGGCACGATCATCGTGACGAACGGCGGAACCCTGGCCGTGGACAACTGGCTGGTGGTCGGACGCAACGGCGATTCCGGCAACACCCCGCTCTCCACGCTCATCGTGAGCGGCAACGGCACAGTCAACCGGGCCATCAATGACGGCGGATTCCTGTTGGGCGACGGCAATGCGGGCAAGGGACAGATGTTCGTCACCGGGAACGGCGTGGTGAACGTCACCGCAGGCTGGAACGGCATTGGCAACGGCACCGGCGAGGGTTGGCTGACCCTTCAAGACAACGCTTCATACACCATAGCCGGTCGCGATTGGAATGTCGGAGATTACGGAACCGCGCGCGGCCATGTTTACATCAAGGACAACGCCACGCTCAAAGTGGATCGGTTCTGGATCGGCAAGTGGGATAGCGCCATGGGGGCGATCTGGCAGACGGGAGGCGCGTTGTTGGGCGCGGGCAGCGCAGCAAACGAATGGTGCATCGGTGGCGAAAACACCGCGGCCAACAACACCTTCGGCTTCTACCAGATTTCTGACGGCAGCTTCACCGATCCCTTCAATCTCCATATTGGCCGCTGGGGTAAGGGCTTGTTCTACCAAACGGACGGAATCGTGACGTTGGGCGGTTGGTCCGCGGTTGGACGAGAAAACGGCGGGCTGGGTATCGTTTATATCACCGGCGGTTTGTTCCAGCACACCAACACCGGCAGTCCGGCATTGATGATCGCCGAACAACCCAGTCGCGGAGAAATGACCCTTGCGGGCTCCGGAACGGTGAGTAGCGCCGGTCGGTTTGTGATCGGCAACGGCGGCACGGCGTTCGTCAACCTGAACGGCGGCACACTGCGAGTGCCGCAGATTGTGCGGTGGAGCGGTTCCAGCTACCTCAACTTCAACGGCGGCACCGTTCAACCCACCGGGAGTCAGCCTTCATTTCTGAGCGGATTGACCGAGGTGCGCATTTACGCGGGCAACGCGATCTTTGACACCGCCGGCAATGACATCACCATCGGTCAACCCCTGCTGGACGGCACGGGAATCGGTGTGAAGAGCATCCCAGTCCAGGACGGCGGCGCCGGCTACATGGCCCCGCCTGCGGTGCAAATCACCGGTGACGGCTTCGGTGCCCAAGCCGTAGCCCAGATTGACCCGGTTGCGGGAACCCTGACCAACATCGTCGTGGTTTGCCCGGGTTACGGTTACACCTCGCCTACCGTGGAACTGATTGGCGGCGGCGCGACCACGGCGGCAACGTTGGGAACTCCGACGGTCGGCGCGGTGGCGGGCGGCGGTCTCATCAAGAATGGCGCGGGCACGTTGACCCTTACCGGAGCAAATCAATACACCGGCCCGACCGTCGTCAACGCTGGCAAACTGGCGACCACCACCGACTCCACCGGGCTCGGAGACTACACGATCGCGAACAATACAACCTTGGCGGTCAAAGTCACGAATCCCTCAGCTCAATTGACGATCCCGAATGTGACGCTCGCCAGTTCCGCTGGGGCATCGCTTGATCTCGATCTGGGCGCCTTCGGGAATCCAGCCTCCGCACCCATCAGCGTTTCCGGCAACCTCACCCTCAACGGCCCAATCACGGTGAACATCGCGGACGCGTTTCCGCAAAAAGGTCAGTTGCCGTTAATCGCCTATGCGGCCCCCAAATCCGGCGCGGGCAGTTTCGTACTCGGCCAGCTTCCCTCCGGCGTACAGGCGACCCTCGTGGACAACGGCACGGGCTTGCTTTACCTCGACATTACCAGCGTTGGCCTGCCGCGTTGGGATGGTCAGGCGGGCGGAAACTGGGACATTGACATCACCACCAACTGGGTTGAACTCAGCACCGGCCTGCCGACCAAGTTTAAGGACGGCGCCCCGGCGTTGTTTGATGACAGCGCGCTTGGCACCACCGCCGTAAACCTCGTCACGACCGTTCTGCCCGGAGGCGTTACGGTGAATAATTCCGCTCTCGAATACACCTTCGTCGGCACCGGCAAGATCAGCGGCCCGCAAGGCCTGACCAAGCAGGGCACAGGCAACCTGACCCTCGCCAACGCAAACGACTACACCGGCCCTACCGTCATCAGCGGTGGCAAACTGATCGTGACCAACTTGGTCAATGGCGGCCAGCCCAGTCCCATCGGGGCCGCCTCGTCCGCCGCTACGAACCTCGTGCTGGCGGGTGGCACGCTGAACTACGCGGGCCCGGCCAAGGAGGTGGACCGCGGCTATTCCGTGCAAGGCGCGAATTCTACAATCGAAACTCTTAGCGACCTGGCGCTCAGCGGCCCGGTGACTGCGACCGTCGCAAGTAGTTCCCGCAAGACTGGAGCGGGCCGCCTCACTTACAAGGGTGCCGGAACCAAGGAACTCTCCGGCGGAGCGAATCCCGGCTACGACGTCCTTCGTGGAACACTCGTCTTCGACGGCAGCGGCGGCGGGCAGATCAACCACGTCCAGAACGATCTCTGGGTGGCCAGCACGATTGACACCCCCGCGTATCTCATCCTGACCAACACCGCGCTAAACGTGGACGGCTGGTTGGCGCTCGGCCGCGGCAACGGCACTTCGGGTTACTTGTCCACCGCTACTCTGTACGATTCAAAACTACGCACGGGCAACTTCTCGATGGGTTATGACAACAACGTTGCCGGCAATGTGGCCCGGCAACTCCTGACGTTGAACGGCACTTCCTCCATCACCAACGCGGCGGACATGAACCTCGGCGAGAGCGGCGGTTCGACGTCCACGATTCAGTTGAACGACAACTCCGTCCTCTTCTCCGACTCGCGGATTCATCTGGGCTGGCGTGCCGGAGGCATCGGCACAATGACGCTCGCCAATTCCAGCATTGTCAACGTGGACGCGTGGTTCTCCATCGGCCACGAAGGCGGCACCGGCACCTTGACGGTAAAAGACAACAGCACCCTGCGTGTGCTCTGGGACATGAACGTCACGGATGTCGACACGGGTGACGGCACGATGACCATTCAGGACAACGCCACCGTGTTCTGGGGCAGCCTTTTTGTGGGCAAGGGCGTGGGCAGCTTCGGCAGGGTCAACCAGACCGGCGGCCGGGCCATCGGCACCGACTTCCGGGAAGCGCATGTTGGTTTCCATGGCGAAGGCACGTATAACCTCAGTGGCGGCAGTCTCGCGGCGCCGAGTCATTGGTTTGTCGTTGGCCGCTATGCTGATGGGCCTGGCGTGTTCAACGTCACGGGCGGCTCATTCATTCATGGTACGAACGACGCAGGACGGCTGTTCCGCGTGGGTGAGGAAGGCACGGGCACGCTGAACCTCAGTGGCACTGGCGTCGTGGAAACCAGCGGCAATGCGCTGACCCTGGGAAATACGGCGACTGGCAACGGCACCATCAACCTGAATGGCGGTTTGCTCCAAGCCCGCCGCATTCTCGGCGGCCCGGGCAGTGGCACCTTCAACTTCAATGGTGGCACGCTGAAGGCCGGGCCGAACGCCAATGCCGACTTCATGACCGGTTTGACCTCCGCCAACGTGAACGCCGTGGGCGCGGTCATTGACACCGGCGGGAACAACATCGGCATTACCCAACCGCTCCTCGCCGGCACCGGTGCGGGTGGTCTGACCAAGCAAGGCACCGGCGCACTGTATCTCAACGGTGCGAACACCTACACCGGGCCCACCACGGTTAGCGCTGGCACACTCGGCGGATCGGGCTCGATCGCCGGCCCCGTCATCGTGAGTGCGAACGGCACGCTCGCTCCGGGCACGTCCGTCGGCACGCTCACCATTGCCAACAGCCTGACCCTGAACGGCACGACCGTCATGGAAGTCAGCAAGAACGGCGGCGTAACCACGAGCGATCTTGCGGCTGTGACCGGCGCCCTCCAGTTCGGTGGCGTGCTCAACGTCGTCGTCAACAGCACGAACGCGCTGGCAGTAAATGACACCTTCAACCTGTTCGACTGGGGCACGCGCAGCGGCATCTTCACCAGCATCAACCCGCCGGCGGGTTACACTTGGGACACCAGCCAGTTGACGGTGGACGGCACGATCCGCGTCACCGGCATCATCAGTCAACCGCCGACGGTCAATCCGCCCACGGTCAGCGACGGCAACCTGATCCTTACTGGCACGGGCGGCGTGGCTGGCACGGGTTACACTTGGTTGACCGCGACGAACGTCGCTGCACCCGCGGCGGCGTGGACCACCAATAACACCGGTACATTCGACTCCGCGGGGGCGTTCTCCAACGCCATCCCGGTCAGCACAACGGAGCCTGTGCGGTTCTTCCGGCTGCGGACACCGTAAATCCGTTTCCGTCCTCAATCCAACGGGCGCTCCTTCGGGAGCGCCCTTTTTCTTTTCACCTGCCACCACTCGGACCCGTCGCCTGTGAGTCGCCACCAAGAGGCTTTCGCGCTCGTGCCCCTGTGCGGCGACTCTGGTCGAAGCCCAATGACCTTCACGGTTGACTCCGACCGTCATTTCCTGCCCCTACCTGCGTGATGCAACGCTTGAGATTCACACTGAGACTGGGCCACTTTACGTTGTGCTTGTGCCTGGCAGCAGCCGTAGTTACCGGCTGCCAATCCGCCTCGACGTCACCACCAGTCACCTTTCGGGTAATGACGTATAACATCCAACACGCTGAGGGAATGGACGGAAAAGTGGACGTCCAGCGCATCGCCGCACTCATCATGACCGAGCGAGCGGACATCGTGGCACTGCAGGAGGTGGACAAATGCACCGCACGCACGGCCCGGCGCGACTTGGGTGCAGAACTCGCAGCGCTTACCGGCCTGACCTGCGTCTTTAGCAACAATTACTCCTTCCAAGGGGGCGAATACGGCAACGCCATTCTTTCCCGCTTTCCAGTCTTGCAGGCAACCAACTTGCATTACCAGAAGGTCAACGAAACCGAGCAGCGCGGTCTGCTCCAAGTGACCCTCGATGTGCAGGGGCGCAAATTCGCCTTTCTGGCCACGCACATCGATCACCGCCGCGACGACGCTGCGCGGTGGTCCAACGTGGCCGAGATCGAGCGTTTGATGGCCACGCACCACAATCTTCCAGTCATTCTCTGCGGTGACTTCAACGACGTACCCACCAGCCGGGTGTACCGCCGGTTGAGCGAGTCGTTTGACGACACGTGGGCCAAGATTGGCCAAGGCGACGGATTCACGATCCCGGCGGACAAACCCAACCGCCGGATTGATTACATTTGGGTTTACAAGCACCAGCCGCTCATACCGCTGCGTGCATGGGTGCCGGCATCGGAGGCGTCCGACCATCGGCCCGTCGTCGCAGAGTTCACGTTGGGCGAGCTTGGCAAATCAAAGCGAAAGCCATGAACCGCACAAGACCAAGCCTTGGACTCATCGCCTTCCTGACCACCTGGTGTTTGGCCAGCACGGGGATCACGGCCTCCACCAACACTCCATCTGCGCCACCGCTGGCAGGCACGCCAGCCGTTACCTTGTTCATGATCGGTGACTCGACGATGGCGAACAAACCGCTCACGCCGGCGCAGCCGGAGCGCGGTTGGGGACAACTCCTTCCCCTCTACTTCAATAACGGGGTGCGCATCGAAAACCTCGCTATGAACGGCCGCAGCTCGAAGAGCTTCCGTGACGAAGGCCGCTGGCAATCGGTGATGGATCATCTGCACCCCGGTGATTACGTGATCATCCAGTTCGGACACAACGACGAGAAGAAAGCGGATCCGAAGCGCTTCACCGAGCCTTTCGGCACGTTCAAGGACAACTTGGCCCGTTACGTTCGCGAGACACGCGAAAGGCAAGGGGTACCCGTCCTAGCCACTCCGATCGTGCGCCGTGCGTTCACGAATCAGACCGAACTGCGCGATACGCATGGCGATTACGTGCTCGCCGTCAGGCAGGTTGCGGAGGAGCAGAAAGTGCCGTTGCTAGACCTCGAACGCCGGAGTCGGGAAATGGTCCAGAAGCTTGGCCCGGAACTCTCCAAGAAGCTCTACATGTGGATTGAGCCCGGGGAGTATGCGTCTGTTCCCGATGGCAAACAGGACGACACGCATCTGAACGCTTACGGCGCGAGCCGAGTGTGCGACCTGGCCGCCGAGGAATTGCGGACAGCCGTCCCTGAACTCGCCGAGTGGTTGAAGACATATCGGTAACCGTTTGCGTTCAGTCGGGTCCAACGAGGTGAACCACCGCACCCCGAAAACCGCGGAGAAATCGAGAATCCCCGGCGACCTGGAAATCGTCGCCAGCCTGTAAGAGCATCGACTAGTCATTCCTGACGCTCTTCTCCGCGTCAGCCGCGTCTCGGCGTCGCCTCGGTAGAATCCGATTGCAATCTGGGGCTCGCGCAGCATCGGGATGCCGCGCGAGGGACTCAACTTGACTGCGCATTCGGACAGATACCGGTTACAGTGGCTTGGCTCAGCGCCATGACGACCATGAACGCACAAAGTCCGCGGTCCCTACCGGTGATTGCCTTGTTGCTCGTGTGTATCACTGCAGCAACGCCCCTCCCCGCGCAACCCCTGCAACTCTCCGGGGTCCGACTCTTGACCAACCAAGAAGCGGCTTTGACCTTCACCGCGCCGCTCGGGCGCGCCTACCGGTTGGAAACCACCACGAACTTCGCAGAATGGAGTGGCTTGTTCACGTTTCCCACCAACACCAGCACTTCGCTGTCCTGCACCGACTCCGCCGCGCCGTTCCTCGCCTCGCGCTATTACCGCGCGATGCAACTCACCGGGACAAGCCTGGTCAGTGGCGATCACCTCGCCACCACCAACGGGGACGTCGTGATTCAACCGCGCAATCACGCCACCTTCGTGATGCAGTGGAACGGCAAGATGATTTACTCCGATCCGGTGGCCACCACCACCTACACCGGCCTCCCGAAAGCCGACCTCATTCTGGTCACCCACACGCACAGCGATCATTTCAGCACCACCACAATTGACGCCGTGCGCGGTCCCGCCTGCACTCTCGTGGCACCGAAAGCTGTCTATGACGGCCTGACGGCCGCGCAAAAGCCTCTCGCCATGGTGCTGACCAACAACACTTCCACCAACGTGTTCGGTATGGCCATTCACGCCGTGCCAGCGTACGGGCCCAACCACTCGGTCGGAGTGGGCAACGGCTACGTCCTGGAACTCGGCGGGCGGCGCGTTTATATCAGCGGCGACACGGGAGACCAGCCGGAGATTCGCACGCTCACCGATATTGACGTTGCCTTTGTGTGTATGAACCAACCCTTCAGCATGACCGTGAGCGCGGCAACGAACTTTGTCCGCACCATGCGGCCCAAGGTGGTTTATCCCTACCACTACCGCGACCAAAGCGGGGCCACAACCAACGCCGCCACGTTTAAGCAGTGGCTGGGCACGGACTTGGGGATCGAAGTGCGGCTGCGGAAGTGGTACTGAGCGGCAGCGTCGGCTCCGGTACGCACTGCAATCACAGCGCCTCGCATTGATCAGGGCAACTGCAGTCGAAAGAACTGCGGTGAAGCGTCCGGCGGCGGTGTCACAAACGCTTCGAAACTACCATCGCTACCGAACCTGTTTGTGGCTACGCGGGTCCAACTCGCCGCCGGCAGCGCGACATCGGTGCTGGCAAGAATGTAGTAGAGTTCGGCGGAACTCCCACCGCTTCCGGTGAGCGTGAGGGTATCGCCGCTGATAGAGATATTCCCGAAACTCGGTGCTGCGAGGTTCACGATGCTGATCGTGCCAGTCGAGTGCAGTTCGTTTGTATTCCAGACACGGTCCGCGGGCAGCGCCGGCAACACAACACCTGCGAAGCTGCCCCTATAGCTCGCGGCATCGAACAACTTGAAGCTGTCGCCCGCCTGCAATTCCCCGGCAAGGTTCGTCACGATCAAGGTGCCGCCCAATCCAACCGAGCCGACCACCTTCACGACGTCATTCGTCAGGGGCGAAGTGCTCAGTTCGATCAGGTTCGTGCTACCACTCGCAAAGGTCACGTCGTGATTGAAGGTGAGTCGGCCCACAGCGTTTGATCCCGGCGCGAGGACGGCGCCCGCGCCGAGCGTGAACACGCCAGAAACCGAACCGTCGCCCGATATCCGGCGCCCGTTGCCGAGCGTGAGGCTGCCGCCAGGAACGCCGGTGAACTCGAAGCGTGCGTTGGCGGCGACATGGATTGTTGCGGAGTTTGCCAACGAACCGTTGCCTGAGAGCGCCAGCGTGCCGGCGTTGATTAGCGTCGGGCCGGTAAACGTGTTCGTGCCCGTCAGCGACAACGTGCCGGTGCCAAGCTTGATCAAGCCGCCGTCGGCCGTCGCGCCGAGGGCTGAATCGTGTCGGAGCGGAGCAGCGATGGTGATGGCGAATCCGCCGTCGTCAATCCGCCCACCCCCAGCCTGCACGTTGGCCGTCAGGCCGCTCAGGGCAGGTAGAAACGAAGCGTTGTCCTGGTTGGCCCGCAGCATTCCACCGTTGAAGTTGTTCGTGGTGAATTGCGTCGCGCCAGTCTTGGTCTTCACGAACCCTCCAACCGCCAGTGTGCCGCCGTTCAGACTGAGCATCGTCCAGGTGGCGGTTCGCGTGGAGTTGTGCAGATCGAAGGTCTCCGTTCCAGTGGACAGGCTCCCGTTGTCCTGAATCGTCACCGTGACCCGCCCGCCAGTGTTTTGCCCCCCGCCGAGTGACACTCGGCCCAGCGCCACGACAGCGTTGTCCTTGATGGTGACGAACGCACTGTTCGCGGTGCTGTTTCGGCCAAAGGCAGTAGCCGTACCGCTGGCGCTCACATTCGCGCTACCCGCGAACTCTACCGAACCCTTCGGGATGATGAGGTTTCTAACCCCCAAAGCTGCCGTGCCCGTGAGTGCCAACTTGCCGTCCGTACCGCCCGGGCGGAACGAAGCCGTGCCACTGAGTGGAACGATATTCCCCGCCCACGTGCAAGTGCCGCCACCGAAAGTGTCCAACATCAGGTCCGGCGTGGTGTCGAAGGCGAATGTGTTGGTGATAACCACGCCGCTGCCGACTTTCACAGCTCCGCCCAGAAACGCAACCGGCCCCATGCCCGCCGCGCGGTTATGGGCCAGCGCCAGAGTGCCGGCCACGTTGGTGGTACCGCCAAGATAAGCATTTGCGCCGGACAGCGTGAGGGTCTGGCCCGAGGCGTTCATGATGACCTTGCCGGCGCCGCTGATGGTCCCGGCGCAGGTGAGTGAACTCGACGGTTTGAAGGTCAGGATGGCATGGTTGAGGATGTCGCCCTGCGGCGGAGTGCCAGCGAACTCCAGTGTGCCAGCATTGATCGTGGTGAGGTTGGTGTAGGTCTGATTGCCGCTCAAGGTCAGCGTGCCGGCGCCGTTCTTGGTCAACCTGCCGGAGCCGCTGATCGCCGCCGCGCCTGATACGGCCATCGGGTTTGCGAAGATAAGCTCACCGTGGTTGGTGATGTTGCCAGCGAGGCTGCCGCTGGCAGAGACGCCGTTGCCAAGCTGCACAATCCCTTCATAGATTGTCGTGCCCCCGGAGAAAGTGTTCAGCGTGTTCAGCGTCAACTTGCCCGGGCCGACCTTGTGCAGCGATGCCGCGCCGAGAATCGCTCCACTGCCGCCGATCGTGTAGTCCTGGCTCGCGACAAAGTAGATGCTCCCGGCCGCGAGTGGACTGGGAAGGTTGATGGACGGGGTGTTCGAGCCGGTGTCGTCGAAGGTGACGTTGTCGCCGCTGGTGAAAGCGACGAGGCTCGTGCCATCAAACCAGTTGGCGGGGCCACCGTTGGTCCAAACGTTGGCACTGCCGTCACCTCGCCACGTGAGGCTCTTCGGCGGTTGCAGCGCAGAGATCGCGATGCTCAGGACGTTGGTGTAAGCCGCGCCGTCCGACGTGATGACGCTGAAGCGGAAACCGCCCATGCCGATGAACTCTGTGCTCGGAGTGAAGACGGCGAAATGGTCGTTGGAAAGCGTAACGCTGCCGTTGATCGCGTTGGCGACCGCATACGTCGGGCTGGCGTTGGTGAAACCCGAGGTATAGCCCCACACATCCACTGTCACGGGCTTGTTCGTCGTAGTCGAAGCGTGGGATTCCGCGAGCCAGTTGATGTAGCTCTCGATCCGCGCGTAACCGTCCGCGCTGATCGTCATCGCATCATTGCCGCCAAGATTGTAGCCGTTGGCCTGCTCGAAGTAATCCGGCATGCCGTCCCCATCGGAATCGAGCGGCGGAACGCCGCCGTTGATAACCCCGTAACCGTTGTTGCCGAGGCCGGTTTGCGTCTGGTCAGAGTAAAGTCCGCCGTCCGGTCCGGCGGTGCCCGCGCCCGTGCCAACCGGCCCAGAGCCAAGGGTCTTAACCTGGCTGATGACGAGGTCATCCATTTGATCACGCGGAAACGCTCCCGCCTGTGAAACCGCCACCCGGTAGGCCGCCCTCGCGCTATAGAGAACAGACGTGGCGGTGAGCGACGACCACGGCGAGGCGAGCACTGTGCCGTAGGGCGCTCCCTGATACCAATACGGCGTGGTAATGTCGCCGCCGAGCGCGCCGTTCCCGTCGCTGTCGTAATAGTTGCCCGAATAGAAGATGCTTTGGTTGTTATCCACCTGATACCACGGCAGGTTGCCGCCACTAGCCGGACCGGCGATGAAGTAGTTGTTCACGATGTCATGATCGAACTCCGTGCTGGTGTGCGTGGTGTACCCCGCTGAACAGTTGTAGAGCACGTTGTTTACGAAGACATCGTTGATCTTGGACATCGGATTCCGGTTATGCGAATTGGCGAAGATCGTGTAGAACCACGCCATCGTGCTGCCCACCGATTCCGTGTGCGCGCCAAACTGCTGATAAGTCGGATTGGCGTTCAGGCAGTTCTGGAAGGTCACATCGGTGACGGGCCAGTTTTGCCAGTCGTCGCTAACCGCGCCAACGTTGTTCCAGGGAGCAAACTCGATGGAGACGTGGTCCAGGATCACGTTCCGGGCGTTGTAGAGGCTGATGCCGACATCGTTGTTGCTGTCGGTTTCGCTGCCGGGCCGGACGCGAATATGCCGGCAAATGATGTTGCTACGTTTGCCGAACGAGATTTCGTCGCCCTTGAATCCAATGCCGCCTCCCGGTGCAGTCTGGCCGGCGATGGTGATATTCTCGCGCACTGAAACCCCAGACAGCAAGGTGATGTATCCACCCACCTCGAAAACCACGATGCGGTTCGGTTGGCTGACGGCGTCCCGAAACGAACCTGGACCGCTATCCGCCAGCGTGGTGACGCGATACACCGTCCCGCCGCGTCCGCCGGTGGCATTGGCGCCGAAGCCGAGCGCCCCGGGGAAAGCGGGGACTGCGTCACCAGCAACCGGACTCAAGACAAACGCCAGAATGACAACTGTGACGGCAGAACGGAGAAGCAGCTTTGCTTTCATTACTCAAGAAGGAACAAATGCAGTCAAGGTTTCGGACCTGCGGCCTGGCCCAGTAACGGATTCCAGCCGTCCGGGCCGCCGAGGACTTTCGAAATCGACATGGCTTCGGCTTCGTTGTCGCTGAGTTGCCGTGACCATTTCACCCGCGCACCGGGCTTCGCCCCCGAACCTGCGCTCCTAAACTCTGCGTAGCGCACGGTCTGCTCGCGCTCCGGTTTATCCCAGTTGTGCCAGCCTTCCGGACGCACGACCTCGGACATGTCGGTCTTGAGGAAAACCGTGCCCGCGTACGGACGCCACGGACGGCCCAGGTAGGTTTTCACCTCTGGCTCGCCGGTGATTTTGCAGTTGGCGAAGACAAAGCCGAACGCGTGTTCCTGCGGCGTTGAAGCTGCCGTGATGTACCCGTTGCGCAGGCAATGGATGTGGCACTTCTCGAACCAGACCGTCGCGCCGCCGAAGATGAAGTCCACATGCCCCGCGATGTAGCAGTTCTCGAAGTAATGCCGCCCACGGTTTACCAGGATCGTGTCCTGCCAGCCGAGGAAGCGGCAGTTGCGGAACCTCGCGCGGTCGCCGTCCACCCGCAACGCCAGCGCCTGACCAACCGGCCCGGCGGAGTTCTCGATTGTGAGGTTCTCAACCGTAAAATCGTCGGCGTCAATATTAACCGTTGGGGTCCGGAACGTGCCGATAGGCTTGCCATCTAAACCAGTCAAGTTGGCGCTGAGGTTGTAAGTCAGGATGCTCTTGGCCGCATCCTCCCCGAGTAGGCGAACGAAGCGTTTCTCCCGTTGGACGTAGATTACTTCCTTGTAGGTGCCCGGCTTGACGAGGATGGTCCAATGGTTCGTTGCGTTGGTGGTTTGTGGCGCGGCGTTGATGGCTTCCTGCACCGTCTTGTACTGGCCAGAACCATCGGCGGCGACGACGGCATTGGGTTGAATGGAGTCCCCCGAACTGATGGTGGCGAACAGCAACAGTGAAAGAACGGCATCCAGGATGGCGGCGAGACGGTATCCGCGGCTTGTTGCTTTCATCAAGTCGTCAGTCTGCCTCAAGTTGGGCAGCCACGACAGAGCAGATTCTGCAGCAAGCGTTGAAAAACGTGCAGACAGGCCATCCAAACTGAGTCGTCACCCGGGCGCAGTTTTTTCACCGTTCCATGCAAAAAATCGCGATTCCGGACCAAACGCGCTCTGTTATGGTTCCCTGAGAAAGCATCATGAAACTTCTCGCGAAAAGTGCCACGCGTCGCCACGCAACCATCGTGTACAAATCCGGGCAACGCCGCTCCCCTGCCCTGAGCCACGGCGGCTTCACGCTGATCGAGCTGCTCGTCGTGATCGCCATCATTGCCATACTCGCTGGTATGCTCCTGCCCGCCTTGTCGAAAGCGAAGGAGAAAGCGTTGCGGGTCAACTGCTCAAGCAACCTGCGCCAGATCGGCGTGGGCATGAACATGTACACCAGCGACGCCAACGATTACATGCCCGTGTGCGGCTGGCCTGAGGGCCAGAACCCCTGGCAGACCTACAGTGCCTGTCGCGTCGTTCCGGGAACCACCACCATCACGCGCGGGTTCATGAGCATGGGATTGCTGTTCCGAACCAAACTCACGCCCGATCCGAAGATCTTCTATTGCGCGAGCAACAAGCGTGCGGGGAACAACTGGGTGTACGACTACTATGCCACCGCGCCAAACGTCTGGCCTTCCACCCCACCCACTTCGGGCGACGAGCAGGTGCGCTCCGGCTACAATTACTACCCACAGCTCAAGGAAGTCGCCCCGGTTGGTGGCGAGTTGCTGCCGCGGCTCATCTACACGCCGGCTCGACTCGAAATCAGCGAAAACCCCAGTATCAAGATGATCGTGACCAAGCTAAACCAGTTGGATCCCAACAAGAGCATCTCGACCGACTTGATTCACGATCTCACTACTTCGCCACACAAGGCCACTTCGAGCATCGCCGGTCTGAACGCCCTCTTCGCGGACGGCCATGTTTTCTACCAGACCGCGCGCGCCAACTCGCGAGCATTTGATCCCGTGCTTTGGAAGGAAGTGGGCAGCGACGCAACAAACTTCCGCCGCCTGATGAATATGTGGAAGCCGTGATTCGGCGGCATCCACAAGACGCCCGGGCACCCGTCAGATTCCGCCGAACCGCCGGTGGCGGCGGGCGTACTCCTCCAGCGCAGCACAAAGCTGCGCTTTGCGGAAATCAGGCCAGAGCGTCGGAGTGATGACCAGTTCGGCGTACGAGATTTGCCACAGGAGGAAGTTGCTCACACGCATTTCACCGCTGGTGCGAACAAGCAGGTCCGGATCAGGCCAACTCCGGGTGTAGAGATGCTGGGACACCACCTGCTCGTTGATGTCCGCCGGGTCTAACCGGCCCAGCTTCACCTTCTCCGCGATCGCACGTACCGCATCCACGATCTCCGTCCGCCCGCCATAGCTCAGCGCCATGATCAGCGTCAGCCCGTTGTTTTTGGAGAGCGTCTGGATCGACTTTCGAAGATGCTCCTGCACATTCTCCGGCAGCCGGTAAATCTGGCCGATGACTTCCAGCCGGACGTTGTTCTTGTTCAACTCGCTGGTCTCGGTCTTGAGGTAGTGGACGAGGTATTTCATCAACGCGTCCACCTCGTCCTTGGGTCGATTCCAATTCTCGACGGAGAAGGCGTAGAGCGTGAGATACTTGATACCGAGTTCGCCCGCGGTGCGGATGATCACTCTGGCCGATTCGGCACCTTGGCGATGGCCTTCGATGCGCGGCAAACCGCGCTCCTTCGCCCAACGGCCGTTGCCGTCCATAATGACAGCGACGTGCCGGGGCAGCGAAGCCTTGGCTTCAGGAGTCAAGTGAGAGGCACTCGCGCTCATGTTCGTTGAATCGTTAGACCGCTGAACCGATTCAACCGCTCAACATTTGGCGGCTTGGCGTTCAGACCACGATCGTCTGATCCCGCGCCGGGCCGATCGACGCGATTGAGATCTTTGCTCCAACCAAGTCCTGCAAAGCCTTGAGATAGGCACGCGCTTTGGCCGGCAGTTCTTTCCACGTCTTGGCAGCATTGGTTGGGGTACGCCAGCCCGGGAACTCGGCATAAATGGGCTCGCAATCCGCAAGCACCGTCACATCGTTCGGCAGATGCTCGAAACGCGTCTTCCCATAGCGGTAACCGATGCAAACCTTGATCGTCTCCACTGTGTCCAACCCGTCGAGATTGGTCACGGCGATCTCATCAATGCCGTTCACCATCACGGAATGGCGCACGGCGACAGAATCGAACCACCCGCACCGACGGGGCCGGCCCGTCGTGGCCCCAAACTCGCGCCCCATGCCATGGAGCAAATCAGATATCTCGGCGTTCTCGGTCGGCAGCGGACCTTCGCCAACGCGTGTCGTGTATGCCTTCATTACGCCGACCACTCGGTCCATCCGGTGCGGCGGCACGCCCGACCCCGTGCAGGCGCCGCCCGCGGTCGTATTGGACGACGTAACGTACGGGTATGTCCCGTGATCAATATCGAGAAACGTGCCTTGCGCCCCCTCAAACAACAGGTTCTTGCCCTGTCGCATCGCGTTGTGCAACAGGACGACGGTATTGGCGACAAAGGGCTTCAGGAACTCACCGGCTTCACTGTAATCGCGGAGAACATCCTTGAACACGAGCGGCTTGGCGCCAAAGGCTTTAAGGACCTCGTTGTTGTCCCGGATGCGCTGCCGGAGTTTCTCCTCGAATGTGCCCGTGTTGATGAGATCAATCATCCGCAGGCCGACGCGGGCCGCCTTGTCGCCATAGGCGGGGCCGATGCCGCGCTTGGTCGTACCAATCTTCTGGTCGCCCTTGTGATGTTCGCGGTTTGCGTCCAACTCCCGGTGATACGGAAAGACAACATGGGCCGTCTCGCTGACGACAAGATTCTTGTCCACCTTGACGCCCAGCTTGCGCAGACCGGCGATTTCCAACACGAGGCTGACGGGATCGATCACGACGCCGTTGCCGATCACGCAAAGCTTGCCCTTGCGCAGGATGCCAGACGGCACCAGATGCAGCACGTACCGATTGCTGCCGACGAAAACGGTGTGGCCGGCGTTATTGCCACCAGCGTAACGCACAACGATGTCCGACTGTTCCGTCAGGACGTCAATAATCTTGCCCTTGCCTTCGTCTCCCCACTGGGCGCCAACGAGAATCGTGTTTGCCATAGAGTTCTAGGTGAAGCTGCGCGGCCGCTTCACAATAAAAATCCCCGAACGCGCATTCGGGGCAAAGCTTGCTGTCTTTGCCGACAAAAGCTAGAAAGCGCGTCCGGCTGTGTCAACGGCGGAATCCCGGTGTCCGACTCTTTGTGATTGTCCCCTGAGGCTGGCATCGCGGTAATGATTGCCGCTTGAATGGAGATCTGACTGATGCGGGATGCAGGAACGGGTATCCTGGGTGCGAGGCAACAATCAAACGCGTCATCACATCGCGGGCCTTTGGGTGAGTGGCACATCAGCCTTCCTGGAAGAAGAACACATCAAACCGTGTGCATCGTTCTGTTCCTTCCGGTCGTTACTGCGTCCTGCTCGATTCCCTCTGCGTCAGCACTCAGGAACAGAACGACCTCATTCGATCAGCGGTCTTCTGGCTAATAGACTCCCTCCGCTGACGTAGATCGCCGCGTCTGCAAACAAAATTGTCAGGGCTTATATACGGTTCGATAGAACTTATTGGGTGCGCCATTGGCGACGGGATCCGTGACCAAGATCATTCCATCTGCATCCGTGGTCTTCGTCAGCCAGAGTTGCCAATTGGCCGGGTTCAAGGTGGGGGTGGTTTCAATGTCGTAGAGGGTGTTGGGAATCCCATCAAAACGGATCTGGTAGTTGCCGTTGTTCAGATTCGTTATCGCCATAGCCAACGACGGCCCTGTACCAAGCACGGTTGTGATCGTCACGGTTCCCTCGCTGATTCCACCCAGGGTGTCGGCGATGGTGTAGCTAAAGCGGTCGGTGTTGGTGTTGCCCGCGGGAGACGTGTAGAAGAGCCATACGCCGTTGCTCACCACCGTGCCACCCAAGACGCTGGTGCTGGCGGTGGACGCAAGGTGGATCGAATCCGTGGAATCGGATTCGACATCGTTGGCCAGCAGGCTGGCAATGCTGATCTTCAAGCCGTTGGTTGGATACCGGGTCACGGCATCAGCCACCGCGGTCGGGGGTGTGTTGACGACCAGACTGCTACCCAGAGCGTTGGTGACACCGAGATAGTTTCCGTCACCCGCATACTCCGCCGTGACCACATGCGTGCCGAAGCCGATGGTTGAAGTCGTAAACGACGCCACTCCCCCCACAAGCGTCGCATTCGCCAGGGTGCTTCCGTCGAGCTTGAACCGAACCGTGCCGGTTGGTGTTCCCGAAGCTGGTGGAACCGATCCCAGACTATAGGAGAGTGTGACGGCTTGTCCTGGAACCGCAGGATTCCTGGAGACTGCCACGCTTCCCACGCTGCTTGCCGCCCCAATTGCCAGCGTGCCCGGGGCATAGCTGATGGTGTAATTGGCAGCGGCAGCACCGGTGGCCGTGATTGGATACGTGCCCACCGGACTGGCGACTGTGGCCGTCGTCGTCAGACTCGGCGGAGTAGTCAGACTGCCCGCGGTGTCGCCGTTGACGAAGCCGCTGTAGCTCGCGCTCAACGCCGGGAGGGCTGCGCCGTAGAGTTTGGCTTTGTTGTCCGCCGCGATCGTCAGCGCTGCCGGGGTCACACTCAACGTGCCCGGGACAAAGCTAATGGCATAGTTTGCGGCAGCTGCACCTGTGGCCGTGATTGAATAGGTCGCCACTGGACTGGCGGCCGTGGCGGTCGTCGTCAGACTCGGCGGAGTGGTCAGGCTACCCGCGGTGTCGCCGTTGACGAAGCCGCTGTAGCTTGCGCTCAGCACCGGCAGGGCTGCGCCGTAAAGTTTGGTCTTGTTGTCTGCCGTGATCGTCAGCGCTGCCGGGGTCACACTCAACGTGCCCGGGACATAGCTGATGGCATAGTTTGCGGCGGCTGCACCTGTGGCCGTGATTGAATAGGTCGCCACTGGACTGGCCGCCGTGGCGGTTGTCGTCAGACTCGGCGGAGTGGACAGACTGCCCGCTGTGTCGCCGTTGACGAAGCCGTTGTAGCTCGCACTCAGCGCCGGCAGTGCTGCGCCGTAAAGCTTGGTTTTGTTGTCCGCCGTGATCGTCAGCGCTGCTGGGGTTACGGTCAGCGTCCCATTGACATGCGTAATCAAGTAGTTGGCGCTCGCTGCACCGCTCACTGTGATCGCGTAACTACCAACCGGAGTTGCTGCTGAAACTGCCGTGCTGAGGGTCGGCTGGGTGGTCAAAACCGTGTTGGTTTGGCCGGGGACAAATCCAGCGTAGGTCACGCTCAAGCCTGGTGCGGCAGCACCGTAAACTTTGCTCTTGTTGTCCGCGGTGATGGTCAGGGGCTTTCGCTGCACGTTGATCAGGGCCGTGTTGGTGGACTTCTGATAATTGACTGTATCCGTGGGGGTAAAAACGGTCGTCAACAACTGAAACGAGCCGGCATCCAAAATGGTGCCGGCCGGGGGATTGTAGCTGAAGGAACCAGGAACGGACGAGGAGGCGTTGAGTTGTGCCGCTCCGAGCGGCGTGCCATACACCACATCAGCCGGTCTTGGCCAAGTAACGGTTGGCACGGCCCCGCCAACGAGTTCCAGTTCCCAGCCGCTGAGCATGTTCGAACCGCCTGATTCCAGGTCGGCCACAAACAACGTCCACTCGCCGCTCCCTTCCATACCGAGAAACACGTCCAAACCAGCGTCTCGAGTCGAAGTGCTCCCTACGGTATTCGGGTTAACCTTGCGCGCGTCTGGCTGCCATGAGCCCGAAAGAGCCACGCCGTTGGGAAGGTTGGTGAAATTCCCGTAGAGGTGAATGTCAGCTACCGCGGAGGAGGCCAGGGTTACATCCATGCCAGCGCCGTCATAGCCGTGGGTGTCGGTAGTGGAACGCCCGGGACGGTTTAGCAGAACAGCGAGCGAGGTGCCCTTCGGGGTAACATGGCGCAAATAGGCGTAGAGGTCGCCGTTGTATTCGCCGGTGACTTTAAGACGGACTCTAGCGGCAGCCACGCTCCCAATTGTCGAGGTTAGGTTTGTGCTGAAGCTCAAGCCGGAACCACTGCCGTCGGGCACCGGCCGGTCGAGGTTCATGAAGGAAAAGGTGTCGGTGCTTTGAGCGGTGACGCTGAAGGCGAACAACAGCGAAGCCAATCCGGTCATCAAACCTGGGAGGCTACCGAAGGTGTAGTCGTTTCGTTTTTTCACTGGGTCTCTTAAATGGGTGATTATGGGGCAACTGAACGGTACCGTCGGAGTTGTCCGGACGGCGGGGTGTCCACGAGTTCAAATGCGCCATAGGTGTCGGACACAATCCAACTAAGATTCTGCCAATTGGGTGTTTGGGCGTCCGTAGAATACTGGATTATATAAGTCGTGTCCGGAATCCCGGAAAAACGCAGCCGCGTTGAGCCATTGCCAAAATCCTGGGTGATCAAGTTGGCGGAGGTGGCGGTATCCGCTACGACGTTAACCACCACCGTTCCGACCGCTGTCGCGCCTTGACTATCGCGCACTGTGTAGGTGAAGGAATCGTTACCGGAGAACCCCGATGGCGGCGCATAGAGCAGCCACACTGCGCTGGCAACAACTACGCCACCCTGGAGGCTGGAGGGGCTCGCCGACTGAAAGGTGATCGCGTCGCCGTCCGGGTCGATGCCGAGGAGTTGGTCCGTCCGAACCTTGGTGCCGACGTTGGCAAGGCGGTAAATCACGTTCGTCCCGGGCACGGGCGGGTTGTTGGGGGGGGCGGTCACCACCTCGACCCCCATGCCGAATCCTGTCAGCCCTAATTGGTAGTCGGCCGTCGGCACGCCCGCTGCGCTGTAGCAGGCAACCTTTGGCGTGGCGCCATTAACCGAGATGGAGAGGCCGCCACCGCTTCCGATTCCAATTCCCAACGGACTGTCAACTGTTGTAAGCAGATCCGTGGCGATACCACCCGACACCGTCTGGACGGCTTGAGCGCCCTGGCTCACAACGAAAACAACTCCAGCAGAAACCGCGACACCCCACGGTTGGTTGATGCCGTTGCCTTCGGCGACCACGTATTGCGTGTTGTTCGTCAACGCCACGGCCACAAGCCGGTTGACGTAATGCGAGCTTACCAGCAGGTGCGTGGAATTCAGCATTGCGACGCCGAATGGTCCGGAGATCAAGTCACCCTGCGTCACAAGGGTTTCGGCCCCGGTGGCCGGGTCAACGCGGACGACGCCGTCATCCCAACCTGTGGTGACGTAGAGTTCGCCGCCCGGACCGATCGTGATACTGCGGAGATCGAAGAGACCGGAGCCCGGGTTGACGAGGGTGACCGCACCGGTGCGTGAATCCAGGCGCTCGATTGCACCGCTCTGTTCCGCCACGTAAAGAATGCCGTCCGGCGTCACGGCAACATCTGTCGGGCTTAGGAATGTCCCCAAGGACTGCGCCGCCCCCGATTGACGGTCGATCTTGATCACTGCGTTGGCGCCGTAATCCGCCACGATGACGTCACCGTCGCCAAAGTGGAATCCGCCCTGCACTTCCACGGTGAAGCTTCGTGAAACCGCCAGAGAGGGATTGCCATCATCCTTCACCGAAACGGTGATGACGTGGGCACCTGCAGGTTCAGCCGCATCTATTGGCCAATTAAAACTGCCCGCTGGCGTGATGGTTGCCCCAATGGGCGCTCCAGGAGCCAAGCTGAAAGTCAGGCTTTGCGCCGGCAAATCCGCATCTGAAGCCGTTGCGTTGAACGCTACGACACTACCCGGATTAGCGGTCCGATTCGTAATCAGATCCAACACAGGCGCGCGATTGGCTTCACGAACGACTACGGTAAAGTTGTTAGTCACGGACAAGGGCGGTACGCCGTTATCCGTGACTCGAACCGAGATGGCGTTTGTGCTCGGCCCCTGGGACTCCGTCGGCGACCACGTAAACAGGCCCGCGGCGGAAATGGCGGCCCCGCTGGGCGGATCAACCGCAAAGCCGAACGTCAAAGCCTGCGCCGGTAGGTTGGCGTCGGTCGCGACAAGTTGAAGGCTCAACAACGTACCCTCGTCCACCACCTGGTTGGTGATTACGCCGAGGGCCGGCGGGACATTAACCTCGCGCACAGCGACGTTGAAGTATTGCGTATCCGACAACGGCGGGTCACCGTCATCGGTCACGGTTACCCCCACCATGTAATCGCCCGGCCCCGGGGACTGGCCAGGAATCCAGGTAAAATCACCATTCGCAGTAATGCTGGCGCCCAGCGGCGCATCCGGCTCCAAGCTAAACAGGAGCACCTGACTGGGCAGGTCACCATCAGTCGCGTTCACCTTGAAGTTCAATAGTGATCCCACGACCACTGTTTTATCACCCACAGGTGTCACCAACGGCGGCGAATTCACCTCGTTCACTACAATGGTGAAGGTTTGTGTGGCCGACAGTGACGGCATGCCATCATCCACCACGACCATGGTGAACAGGTTGGTTGAAGGCCCTTGCGCCTCGGCTGGCTTCCAGGTGAAGACGCCGTTGGCGGCGAGCGCGGCTCCGGCCGGCACATTCCCCACAAGCTGGTAAGTCAATTCCTGCAACGGCCAGTCGGAGTCCACCCCATCCGCAGTAAAAGCCATCGCAACTCCCTCATCGGCGATGCTTTCACCGACAAGGGGCAACTGCGGCGCGGTGTTAATCTGGCTTCCAGCGAGTATGTTGATTTTGGAAATCTCGACGCCGGTGATTTCACCGATGTAGTTGCCGGAAAAGCCGGGCAACGGATTGCCCTGTACATCGCGCCGTTCCAACGCATAGGGTCCCGCGAGCCCGCCGCTCACGCCAATCACGATGTTGCCGTTCAAGTCCGTGCCGATGCCGTAGGGGCCGCCCGCCAATTTGGGCGAAGCGGCGGGCAGGATGTTCGTGATTGTGCTGCCATTGATGCGAAAAAGCAGCCGGCTGTCCAGTGCGCCCACGTAGATGTTGTCGTTGAAGACCGAGATGCCCCACGGCAGATCAATCCCGTTGGCCCCCTGGGCAAGCGTCGTCTGAGATTGATCCAGAAGGGAAACCGAGACCACCCGGTTGTTGCCTCGTGAGGCCACTACTACGTGGTTTGAATCAAGAAAATCTATCCCCCGCGGGGAGGACAGTTGCCCCGCCGCAACCAGGTCCGATTCTGCGCCGGTCACCGGATTCACCTTAACAACCCGATCCCCTACGCTGGTCGTCACAAAGAGGTTGCCGTCCGGTCCGAGCGCCAAGCCCCAAACCTGAGACAACGCTGTGGCTGGGTTAACGACGGTTTCGACGCCGTTGGTCAGGTTGATGCGCTTGATTTGTCCCCCCAACTCGCTGACGTAAAGATACCCGTCCGGCGAGAGGGTCACGTCGGTGGGGAAGTTGAACAGGCCGATGCGCCGGATCGCGCCGGTTTGCGGATTGACTCGGACGACCGTGCTTCCACCGGCACGGTAGTTGGCAGCGACAATATCCCCGGCGTTGATGGCAAACACCTGTGAAACCACTTCCGAGGGACGAGCAAGCAGCATCGTTAGAAGACAAAAAAGGAAGACGCGCGCGAGCAAGGCGGACGCGGGCGCGGCACCGATGTCGCCTAGACAGCGCTCCGCGAGACTGCCCCGTCGGCTGACCGAAGGAGTGACCGCATGGCGGCAAACCGCACCGGTCCCTGAGTGTCGGCCACGCTGGTGGGCGATTTCAGAGTTCACGTCGGCCAAGGGTTTGATTTGTCCGCGACTCACGAGGGCAGCTTGCTTACACGCGACACTTTCCGCTATCGGGGCAAATCGGAATGGGGGGTCGGGGTTTTTCCGATAGCTGTGATGTACTTCCGAAGCCTTCACGACAACGGTAAAATCACCGGGAGCTGTGGGAAAATCTCCGAACGCATAGGACAAGATGCCTCGAGCATCACCTGCCGGGCCGCGAAGTTTCGCTCCGCCCCGCCGGCAGCTTTCACGGCGCGTGGCTGACGCCCACGCGGTAGAACTGTGCAGGACCGACCGCCAAAGGGCTGAACGAATTCAGTGGAGGTGTAGCTGGCACACCATTGGTGAGCAGCGTAAACGGGCCGTTGACAGAGTCGGCGTGATAAACGGCGTAAGTCCGGCCCGCAACGCTGGGCCAGTGCAACACCGGACCTGCTCCGCCAACCGACGCCACACTCATGCTCAGCTTGGAGGTCGCATCCACCGGGCTGGTTCCGGCCACGTATTCGGCCCATGCGGGCATGCCGTCCTGATCCGTGTCCGCCACCGACGCCGCTTCGAGTTGGTTCGTCCACCCGTAACCCGCGAGCCACGATTCGGGGGTGCCGTTCGAGGTGAGGTTTGGCGCAAACTCGGCTGCGACTGTGCATGGTTGAGCAAGCGTCAGACTGATGGTCGCGTTCGACTGTTGAGCCGCTGGCACGTCGCCGGTCCACTGGACGAAGTGATGGTAGTTCGAAGCAACGGCTTGAATGGGTAGCACTATACCTGTGTCGCGCCAACCACTGGCCACGTTGACCGCACCGCTGCCGCTGACCGTAGCGGTGATCCAGACCTGCGTTTTCCAGTTCCAAGTAATGTGAGAATCAGCCATGAGGGTGACGTTGACCTGGTTTGTGCTCCCGCTGGTCGGGATACTGCCGGCTCCCGTCCAACCGGTGCAGACAAACTGCGTGCCCACGCCCCCGGAGACTGGTGAGTTCGTCATCGCGCAGATTAGCGGCGTCCCTGGCACATATTTGTTCTGCCCAACCGGCGGCGACGCGCCGCCGTGTGCCGAAGCCACAATCAACTGAGCCGCCGCCGCGGGCACCTGCAGCGCCACATGCGGATCACCGAGGAGCGTAATCTCAAAGTAGCAAAATCGGTAAGTCATCAGACCGCCGGTCTCGACCTTGGAAATCAAGGCGTGTTTGCTCAGTTGGTTAGCCACGCCAAGTCGTGTGTTGCCCTTTTTCAGCAGTTCCTCGAAGAACTTGATCTGAAACTCGCCGCTCCATTTCCACTCGGTCTGCGCGTCGTACCAACCTTCGCGCGAGTTCAAAACCGCTGCAAACGCTGCCCGGGCGTTGCGCTTGACCAGTTCCTCGCCCACGCAGTCGAACGGATCAAAAAAGCTATCGTTGTCATAGGCGCCGGAATCGCACGACACGCTGTAAACCAAGGACGGCCAAGGATTGGTGAGCGTATCGAGGTCGTCCGCGATCAACCCCATCACCGTGCTCGGGTCTCCGTGACCGGCGAACAGCGCCAAGTGCGGCGACTGGTTCAGTGCGGCGATGGCGTCCAAGTAGCTCCACTGGGGCGTGGTATAGGGTGAATCATCCAAGCGGGCGTGGGCGTATCCCGCAAAATAGTTGGTCAACGGAACAAACATGTCCCAGCCCTGCGCCACAAAACCTCCAGCAGTGCCCAGGTACTCGGCGATGAACAATGCGTTCGTCAGACGGCCATGGGCCTGGGTTTCGTAGCGGACCGTTTTCTCAACGAAGGTGTTCACTTCCGCCACCGTGTCCACTGGCGCGCGCCCCACATAAACTTCCGCCAGCAAATCCACCTCGCCGCCTGATTCACCATCCGTTGGCTCGCCGAAGGTGTTGTCTCCATCCCGCTCCCAGGAACCGTCCAGGCAGGCGTAATACAAATCGCATGCCGGCAGATGGCGGGGAAACCGGCCGGATTCCAGCGTGGACATGTAGGCGTACGCATACCGGGTTGGCACCACGCTTGTGTCTCCGCCCAGCAGCACGTAGGTAATGCCCCAGTTCGTAAAGGCAAAGCGGATGTAATTGCGCAGCTTCTCGGGTTGGTCACGGCCCGACTGCGTGGTGATGATGCTCTCCATCGTCTCCACTTTTACCGAAAGCCCGGCCGCGGTCTTCCGGTTCACCAACGGCTGGAACGCTGCAGCCAGACTGCTCTTGGTGATCAGGAGGTAGTCGTAAATGGCTGGTGAGAAGGGAGACAACAACGCTCCGGTATTGTAGGCGTTTAGCATTTCCGGATTCTCCACCATCGCAGCCACATCCTGTCGCGCGCGATCGACACCTGGGGCGCGCACTGTCGGCGTGGTCAGGTTCTTCGCGGTGGACAGAGACAATGTCACGCGAAGGCGTGGTGCAAACGTCAATTTGCCGCTGAGGGGAGCATACTGGACCGGGTATACCCGCACGAAAGCAATGTCGTAGCCGCCCATGCGCTGGATCGAGGCTACATCGGCCTGTGCCGCCGGGAAGGGCGCGTCGGAACCATAGATCGCCGGGTTCGGCTGTTCAGTCGCGACCTGCGAAGGGGCGGAGTGATCCAGATTGCCAGGACGAGCAGGCGTGCGACCGAAGTCCACGCGCCGTTCACCCGGGAGCGGTCTCGGCGCAAGTTCCGCCTGCACTTCGATCTGCGAAATGTCCGCGGCGGGGGGCAGGAGTACCCGAACCGTCCGAAAGGGTAGCGACGGTTCACCAACCCGCTCCCAATTGTCGCAGCCGGCTATGTTGACGCGGGTGGAGTCACCCACCGGCGTGAACTGCGGCGGCTCAAATTCGCAGGTGATGGAAAGCGGTCGCGATTGATTCGTGGTCACCACTGCGGCCAAGGCGACCGGAGCAGACAAAACCTGAATGGCCAGAAGCACGCCCCATGACCAAGCTGAAAACCGCACACCCGGCCACCGGAGCAAATCCCCCACCCTGCCCGCGTGACCTGGCCGGCAACTATCTTCTGTAGGTGCTGAAATGAGCGTTGTCATCAAGCAGAAATCAGCGCGTGAGTATGAAAGTCCCTCTCCCGCTCCCTTTCGCGTCAGGCTTGCTCAATTCACAAACAGGTTCTCGGCCCGTGAACCTCCAACAACCACGGTCACCGTGCTGCCGGATGTCACCCGTTCTTCTTTGTTGGGCAGAAGTGTGAAATAGGTTTTGCCTGCCACCAGTTTCTGCGAAGTCTGATTCTCGCGCTGGAAGGGAACCATCAGGACTTTTTTGTTCGAATGGTTGAAAATATAAACGTAATTGGTCAGATACAGCAGGGACGCGGCCTTGGCGACATCGAGCACCTTGTAGCGTAAATCCAGCGCTTTGCCCCCCGCAGCCAAGCGCACATTGGTGATCTCGATGCCCCAACGATCCGGAATGTTCAATGGAGACTCCGGCGCCACGGACACCACCTGACCACGAGGGTCCACCAGGGCGGCAGGTGGAGACGCTGTCTCGCCGTGACCGGAATCGTCGGGCGTTGCCAACACATCCGATGATGCTTGCCGATCAGGAGCTTGCCCGGGCGTGACCGCTGGTGAGGCAACCCCGACCGAGGAAGGAGCCCTGCCGCGCACCAGGTAGAAAGACAAGGCAACCATCAGCAATGCCCCCGCTAGCAGCATCAAGAGCGCTCGGCGATGAACCGGGGCTTTCCGTTGCGGGCGGTTGAGTGCTCCGGGCTCTTCCGGCGAAGAGCCGGCATGCGGCCGGGTCCTGGTGGAGTTCATATCTTTCATGAAACTCTCAATCGCTCACGGTCAGATTCTCAGCGCGAAAGTCGCCGAAGACGATCGTCACGAGCTGCCCCTTCTTGACGGCCGCTCCCGGATTAGCAAAGAGGGCGGTATAAATCTTGCCGGCGACCAGCCGTTGGGTGCTCCGGAGTTGGCCCACCTTGGGCATGCTGGGAACGTGCAACTGGGCTCCGCTTTCCTGGTCAATCAGCACCGGCTTGATTTTGGCGCTGCCCAGGATGGCGGCCTTCTCGGGATCAATCACCCGATAGCGGAAGTCGAGCATGTTGCCATTCGCGGAGAGACGCAGGGCGTTCACCTCGATGCCCCATCGGCTGGCCAAATCCGCGGAAGCTTGCTTCGTAGAAGCTACCGACTGTGACTCCTGGGTTTGTGCCGAACAGCAAGTTTCAGCTTCGGTCGTGGTCGCCCCGCCTGCGAGGAGAGCCGATCCGATGAGCAGCCCCAAAACCAACAACAGGTCAACGCTGCTCACGCCGTTGTTCCGCGCAGTGTTCGCATTCATATACTTTTTTCGTTCCAGCCTGGAGAGCACAGCCGCCCCGTATGCTTTGAGACGGCTGTGCTCAGTTTTAGCGAAGTGCCGAACCAATGGGCTTAATTGGACACAGTCCACTGCGCATACATGCCGCCGGCGCTGGCGCTCTCGGGATTTGACAGGCCCAGCTTACGATCATACAGCCGGTAGAGTTGCGGCGGACCCGCAGGCTGCTGCGGCGTGAAGAGCAAGTCCATCGCTTTCAGCGGGGCCAGGTTGGGTGCGTAGGTTGTGCGCGGATACGGATAGAGATTGCCGTCCTCCGCGATGGCCGTCAGATGAAAACCGCCGCTTCCTGCGGGCGGGGTGAGGTTGCCAATCCCAATGGGACCGGCCAACGTCGGAATCCGGGAGTCCCAACAGAAGTTGAGCATCCGGAAGAGCTGCCGCTGGGTGCGCGCGCCCGTACTGCCCAGGTTGGGCGGTGGCGAGGCCTGGCTGTAAGCACGACCATTGATCAGGAACAAGCTCGGGTCGGAGTGGATGGTGCTGCTGATCTCCTTGCCGGGGCCGTAGCCGTTGGTATGCACGGCCCAATGCAGCAGTGGATCCACTTCGCTGAAGATCACCGCCGTGTCACGAGTCGTCGCGATCTGGTAACCCTTATGAACCTGGTTGTTGTTCGACCTTACGGTGATCATGCCGTAGAGGCCCATTTGCACCTGAAGCGCCGAGTGGGTACCACTGTAGTAACCGAACGTGCCGAGCTTCAATGGACCTGTCCAGGCGTAAACCCGTGATCCACCCACCGGCACTTCGGGCACCAGGGATCGAATGCGGTTCGGGTAATTGGCGTCACCAGCGCCGAACTTGGCCGGCTGACCGACATTGGTCGTGCCATTCAGACCGGGAATCACCAGCGAGATGGGCTCCGCGTAGGGTAGGTTGGTCAACAGGTTATAGACCGTAATCATGAGGCCTTCGTTGGCGCCATCATGCTGATCGGCCGCCACGTCTATCTTCGGCCCAGGCACCGCCGGCGTCCCGTTGGGTGTCGTCGCGAAGCCCCACATCGGGATGCGACCCGCACCCGGCGTGGTGGCGGTACTGCCAGTGGTCGGGTTGATGTAAACGAGCTTGGCATACAGGTTAGTGGTCATCGGGGCGGCCAAGCCGCTCCCGGCCACGAGCACCAACGCACCGCCGAGGAGCGTCGAGGCTGTCCGGTTCATAATTGATTTCTTCATATTGGCTTTCCAGTTGAGGTTCAGACGCGTCATAGCATCGAGTTGCAGTTAGTTGGTGAGCCTGCCACCGGCACGTTGAGCCCTTGCGTTTTCGCGAGCGGGCGGCATTGCGTCTTTGGCCCGGCCAAAGCTCGAGTTCCAGGCCTCAGCAGTGGGCGCAACCACCGGCGTCGGCGTGGTGGCTACGGGCGCTGCAGTCTGCCGCCGGGCGGCGGCAGCACCCGACGAACCCATCGCCTGGGGCGGCGGATACGGCCAGGCCTCGATTAAGGCGAGGGTCAGCATGCCACCGGGGAAGATGTCGTTGTTCACGATTTCCTTTTCCGCGTGCGAGTGCCACATATACATGAACCCGTTGTTCGGATTGAACCCGCCTTCGCCAGGAGGGAGCGTCCCGGGTGAACCCAGAAACGGACTGCCGCCATACATCATGCCGTTCACGATATTCTGCTCGGCCGGCAGGACGACGGGGAAGGGCTTGCCGTGATCGGCCGGATCTTCGTTTGTCGCCAGCGGATCTCCTGGTTTGTGCCCGTAAGGATCCCAGCCCAGTCCGGCACCGGTCCAACTGAAGATGCTGTCAATGGTACCCCCTGGCGTGGAGGCGATGGTAAACTCCATGAAGCTCAGGTCGGCACCCACGCCGCCGGGACTCTGGAGCAGACGGCCATCCTGGGCGATCAAACGGGCGTGATTGCCGTGGTGGTGAAGCGGATGCTCGTCACTGCCACCCCCGATCACCCGCATCAGGACCTTCTCGCCTGGGCGGAACAGTGGGAAGCAGTCATACGGCTGCACGGGCAAAGAACTATGGAGCTTCGGCAGCATCGTGTCGGGGCCGCACCGGCCATTGATGAACCAATAGACCGCCATGCGCTTGCTGAAGTCCGCCACGATTGGCAGGCCACCCACGGGAACGCTGGCGGCGGCTTGCACCTGCAGTTCGACGGCATTGTGGATCTGATCGTCCATGTCCGACAGCAACATTAGGAACTCGTGATCGAACGCGGAGTCGGGATGAGCGTACCCGGTCCATGTGGCCACGTTGCCGGGATCGAATCCCGCTGGCCGCACAATCAACGCGCCCACCAGGCCCATCTCGATCTGGAGATCGGGCCGGGTGCCGCTGTGATACATGTAGGTGCCGGGCGCGCCGGCGGTGAACTGATAGCGGACAACGCCACCCCCCGTGCCACCCAGCGAGGCTTCCTGGGCTTCGCGCGTCAGCAGGCCGACGTTCGTGCCGCCACTAAACGTGGTCACAGTTACGTTCGTCTGCCCGGGGAAGAGGATCGAGGTCCGCACCGGGAGCTTGTTGGTGAGGTAAACCGAAACCACGCTGCCCTGGTTTACGACCAGCGTGGGTCCGGAGTATTGGGCGTCGTTGGTGCCATAGCCCCAGAAGTAAAGGCTGTTGCCTTCCGGGGTGCTGAGTTCGCCGGGCGCGGCCACGAGGCTGAAGGTGGAGGTGGCACTCGTAAGTCCATCCACCAAATGAGGCACATGGTTGGCCAGGGTGTGCCCAGCCGAGGCCAGGAGCAGCGCCGCCGCTGCTGCCAGGCTGAGTTTACGCGAGTATGATGTCTGCGTGTTCATGTTGATCCTTTCTCTGTTTTGAAGTTTTGTCATGGCTGTCATCGGTTAGGGGGTGATCACGATTTCAGTCATCAAACCGCCGTAGTCTTGAGTGTCGTTGGACAGGTGGTTGAGGCGCGTGCCATAGAGGAGATACGTGCCCGGGGCCACGCTGCTCGTGTCGAGCATGACGTCCGTCGTTTCGCCACCGCCGATCTTCACCGAGGTGGTGTCGTAGTAGAGGTTGAGGCCGGTCGGGCCGCGCAACAACCGCGCGTCCTTGGCCACCACTTTCATCGGTAGTCCCATCACCGTGAGGGTGTGGATGTCCGTTTCGGACACGTTCGAGAGGCGCAACAGGATGCGTTGGCCCTTCTGTGCCGTGACCAGCGACGTGACCTTCTGCGATTGGATGCCGAAGTCGCTGCTGGCCGGAGCCGGCAACGCGCCGGGAACGATCGTGTCCGGATAACCACGGCCGTTGAACATCGGATAGTCATCGCGCATGGCGGCGAAGGGCAGCGGTTGCACGGCGATGTGCTGCTGGTGGAAGTTCTTATCGAACCCGGTGACTTGCAGGGCCGCTTCCACGTCGTAGTAGGTCGAGCCGTCGCCATCGTTGTAGGCGTATTTGTAACCTGTCTTGTGTTGCGTGCGAGCCACGCCATTCGTCGGAGGCAAGTTTGCCAGCACGGTGTTGTTCGGCAGGTGGTTCTGCTTCGGCGTGACCCACAGGTTGCCGATCATGCCCATCTGCATGTGCTCCGTCGCTTCGACGTGGCAGTGATACAGGTAGGTGCCGGGCTCAACGACGCGGTAGTAGTACCGCAGCGTGCCGCCCATGGCGATGGACACCGAGGCCATCGGCTCGCCATCGAAGATCGAGGCCGCCTGCGGGAAACCGTGGAAGTGCACCGTGTGCGGGTCGAACAGGTCGGGCCGCTTCAGCATGCCCACGTTCGAGAGGTCCAGGTAGACGTGGTGGCCTTCCGTGAACACCATGGTTGGGGCAGCGATGTTGGCGGCCAGCATGCCCGAGCTCTGCACCTGCGGACCAATGCTCCGGAGCACAGCCTCTTGCTCAGCCAGGGTCGCCTTCGTCGCCGCCAACGCGGTGGCGTCGGTGACGATCTTCGTCACGTCGGAGAACCCGAAGGTGTATAGGTCCGTTCCGTCGGCCATTGTGGCCCAGCCGTCACCGGCAGCCAGTTGGCGATAGGCGATGTCGTTCGCCGGATTGCCGTCGCCGTCGCTGTCCACGCCCGGTTCGGGGTCGTTCAACGGGTTCAACGGGTCACCTGGCAGCGGGTTCAGGTTGAGCGGGGCCATCATCGGACCAGGGGCAACGTTCGGCCCGGTCGCCAACCCGGTAAGGGGCGGGGCGGCGCCAGCAGCGGCGGGTCCCACTTGAGACACTGTGACTACTGGCGCGGCGGGCGGGATGATGCTGGCGCCGGCGGCCAAGAATTCGTCCGCACCGATGTCCGGATCCAACACGTCGCGCGTGTTGCGGTCGAAGTCCGTTGTCAACGCAGCGATGCCCGAGACATTCGCACCGTTGTTGATCGCGGGAGAGACGATGGGAGTATCCAGGATGTGGTAATTCCCCTGAACCGTGCCGTTCGCCTTGTAGATGCCGATGGGAGCGTGACGCACCGAGAGGTTGTTGCCAGCCTCGTCAATGATCACGGCCACGAACAGCTCGTTCAAGTAGGGCAGCACGAACCTGGGGTTCACCTTCTGGTTGTTTGCGCCCAAATAACCCGCCGTTCCTGGCGTCAGGAGACAGTTGGTCGGGTGCAGCGTGCCAACGCCACCTGACACTTGCAGGTCTAGATACGCACTTGCCGGATTCGGGAAGAGGTTTGCTGCCGTCCGGTCGTAGAACCAGGATCGGTTCTGGAAGAAGATGTTGTTGCGCAGATCGGGGTCGGCGTAAGTCTGCCCGACACCCGCGCTTTGCAGTTCCGCCGAGTGGGCGAAGGTCATAAGACCCGCGCCTTGTGCCGTGGAGGTGTTCGGGTCACCGTTGAACGCGCCCAGCGCCGTCGCAGTGCTGTCATTGCGAGCGATGGTGTTGTGGAGCACACGCACCCGTGCGGCGTCGGCCAGTGAGACGCCGCCACCGGCATAGCCCGCCACGTTATTCACAATGACGTTGTTCAGGATGTCGAGGGCATACCAATTGTTCGGATTGCCGCTCGCTTGCACGTCCGCTCCGTTGATGCCCAGTGCGCGGATACCGCCACCATGGCCGGCGCCCGCCAGGTTGCCCTGGATCAGGTTGTTGATGATCGTCACCGAACCAGCACCCTGGCTCAAACCACCGCCCACCGGCACGATGCCGGCGACAAAAATGCCGCCGCCGTCGCCGGCGAAGAGGACGTTCGGGCCGGGCACGCCATAGAAGACTTCGTTGAAGGCAATGACGTTGTTGGCGATCAGGCCACCGGGGCTGCGACCTTCGTGCGAGATGCCGCCGCCGCTGCCCCGGGTGAAGTTGCCCATGATGTAGTTGTTTTGAATCTTGTACCCGGACGCACCCGTGAAGATACCGATACCGCCCGCGCCGGCGATGCCGCCGTTCAGGAGAATCTGGTTGTTCTCAATCACGATATTCGGGTTGTTGTAAAGCGTGCCGAGCTGGGCTTGCTCGCCAAGCGAGATGCCGCCGGAGATGCTGCCCTGATTGCCGATGATGCGGTTGTTGCTGATTCGCAGGTTGGCCACCTCGGTCCAGACCATGATGCCACCGCCGGCAATCGCGCCTTTGATCTGGAAACCGTCAATGCGGGACGGGGCGGCGGTGAAGTCCGACGCGTAGGCTCCGGTTCCGTTACCGAGCACCATGATGCCCGGAGCTTCCACCGCAATGAATGGATCGTTCGCCGCGGGATTGCCGGTGAGGATGGTGGCCGCCTTCGTGTGCCACAGCGAGACGCGGTCCGCCGGGGTGGGATTCGCGTTGATGACCGTGCCGAGGCCTGAACCTTGCAGGCGCACTGGCTTCCAAAGGATCGGGTTCTCGTTGTAGTCCCACGGGCTGGCCGGAACAATAACCAGGTCGCCCGGATTGGCCGCGTCAATCGCATTCTGAATTGGTGTGGCCAGCGGTTGGAGGATGGGATCGACCGGCGTCACGATGTGAACATTGCCCACATTGCCAACGCCGACCACGTCGCCCGCGACGCCGCGAGTCAGGGTCACGCCAATGGGCGTTGTCCGACCGTTGCTACGGGTGACCAGAATCTGCCCGGAATTCACGCCGAGCGTGTCGAATGTGTTGTCCACGCGCACGCGGATGCGCGTATTGCTCCAAGAAACAATGTCTGCTTCAGGGATGGAAGTGCCGTTGATGCTCACCGCGGCCTCGCCGCCATGCGCGCCAAAACCGAAGTTACGGCTGCTGGTCGCGGAAAGCGGAGAACCGTTGGTGTAATTTGGATTCGCCACTTGGACCGTACCAACGGAATCAAGGTTGACAATCCGGCTGGCGACCGGCGTTCCAAAGGGAATGAAGGGGCCGTCCACGGTGAGATTCGCCGGAAACGCCGTGACCGACCCAACGGTTACGCGCTTGATGACTGGCGTGAGCGTCGGGGGCTCGACATCGAGCTGTTTGTTCGGGCCGCCAACAAAGGCAGCAATCGGAACGATGGGTGTGTCCGCGTAAAGGAACGTGCCCGGGTAATAGTGCAGCGTCCATGGCGTGGTGGCGAAGGCCGGGTTGTAATCCGGATCCGGGATGCGGTTGCCCGGGTTGGCCGGGTCCGGCATCGTGGGATCGTTCAACACCATGGTGAGCATCTGGGGAGCCGCGCCGCTGGGCATGGGCGCCGCCACATTGTAGGTGGAGGGCACCAAGGCTTCGTAGCTGCCGTATTCGTCCGAGTAGGTGCGAGCAACCTCGCGCCCGGTGAAGTCACGGAACGATATGGGCAGCCAACCCGGCGAGCCCTTCTCACCGTAAATCACGGACGCCGCGTTGAATTCCGCTGTCAGGTCGTTCAGCACGAAGCCGACAACACGGGTGGATTTGGGCACTTCGGTATAGACGTGGAAGTCGCAGGCGGCGTTTTTGCCGTTGGCCACGCGGACCCATTTCATGTCGGCGATGGGGCGCTCCTGGCCTGCAAAGGTGCAAGGCTCACCCGGGAACAGGCTAAGTTCGGCAGCAACCGTGAACAGGTTGGGTCCCGACTGACGAGATGCAGGCAGGATGTTGCCGAGGTAGGTATCGCCCGCGTGGTTCGCAGGTGTGCCGACGAGTTCCGGCGGGAGCAACAGCTTGCTCGGAACGTAGGCATCGCCGAAGCCCACGTTGAAGCTCTCTTCCGTCTGGATCAAGTAACCCGGAGGCGGACAGCTCTGAACAATGTACACGCCCGGCGGGAGATAGTCCGTCTCGGGTGAACCGCTGGCGATGCCCCCCGGATGATAGGAACCAAAGGCATAGCCACCGTCGAACACGCCTTCGCGAACCTGATTCCATGTCGAGTAGTTGTCGCTACCGACGATGGATTTGCCCATTACAACCGGCGGCTTGACCTGCATGGAGCCTTCCGGCGGGCTGTCGTCCCAACTGTCGGTCCAGACAATCTGAATCGCATCACCGGGATCGAAAGTGCCATTGCCGTTGCGATCCACATCCTCAGGGCCGGGGGCGCCGCCTTCGTTCCAGCCCACAGGGTGGTTGTCAATGTCCGCAAGGGTTACGCCTGCGTTGCTGTCCAAATCATCAATGATCTTGTCACCATCCTTGTCCTGGTAGAGGACCAACTGGACGCGCGGTACACCTGGCTCCCAAGGATCAATCACGCCAAGACGAGGATCCTCTTCGGCGCGCGTCGTGCCGTAGCCCACCACGCCGGCGATACCGCCGTTCTCGCCAGGGCCGTAGTTGACCTTGCCCCAGTCGATGCGGTTGTTTTGGTTCAGGAACAGATGGACGGCTTCGAGCAGCAACGGCGCGGCAGGGGTCGAGTTGGTTTCGGTCCGCGAGAGGTTATTGCCTGTGTTCGGGTTGTTAACCGGTTGAGAAATATCGGCCACCCCGACGCCGAACGCGTCGTTGGTCAGAACGAACTGTTGCTGGGGATTGCGGACGCCTCCGGAAGGCATAGCCCAGCCGTTGTCGGGGGGAATGACGCCACCTTCATCCACCACAGCCGTCATGCCGGTGGCTTTGAAGCGGGTGAAGTCCACTTCGGCTATCAACCACTTGAAGAATGGGAAGACCTCGGAGAATTGGTAGTTGCCTTCTGCGTCGGTCGGCTGGGCCTGATAGATCGTGCCATCGCGCCAGCGCAAGTTGAGGTTCTGGTTCATGATGCCCTCTTCGCCGGGATCCTTGAAGCCGTCCTTGTCGGTGTCGTAAAACACGGAACCTTCCCAAGTTCCAAACCACCGGAAGGAGAGCACATCGCCTAAATTGTGAACGGAGCCATTCGGGAGGTTTGGCACGATAATCGTGTTGATGCCAAACAACGCATCCAGTGGACGGTCCCAGGTCACCAATTGATACGTTCCCGGCGGGACGTTGGTTATGACGAAAGCGCCGGTATCGGGGTCACATTCCACAGCGTATTGGCCGGGACCGCCAGCGCCGAGCGCGCCGAGTTCGTTCAGCGCCACCCAAGCTTGAGAGACCGGAGGCCCGACAGCGAACTGCTGGTTGTTCGGTGGACGGCCAAAGTGATTGAACTTGTTCGTGCCCACGAGCGTCACACCGCCGGAGGACCAGTTAGTGGATCCCGGCAGCAGGGACGGATTCACAAAGCCGAAGAAGGTGTGATAGGTGCCCGGGCCGAAGCCTTCCAGGAAGATCTTGGGCTCATTGGCCTTCACCCACGCGTCCACCGTGAGGGTGCCTTCGATGGTCGCGGTCTGATTCCACACGCGGTTGCGATTGGCCGACCCATGACCGCCGGTCCAGTCCGTCCCGTTCGGCGGAATCAACTGAACGCCGTACTTGCCCATGGCGAGGTTCTTGACGAGCGCCTTACCATTCGCGTCCGTGTAGATAAAACCAGAGCCCAAAGTCGCGACCACTGGCGACTGGGTCGCAGCCGTTATCGGGTCACCGTTCTCATCAACAAAATCGCCGACGTTGTTGGTTTGGTAGGTTGTACCGAGCGGATTTCCAAAGACATCGGTCATCATCGGCCCGCCGAGGAAGTCGAACAACGTCACCTGGCAGCCCGGAATGCCGGGTTCGGTGGCATCCGGCACGTTGTTGATCGGGTTGTGGTCCTCGAAGGCCAGAATACTGATCTGCGCCGTGGGGATGGGGTGCTTGTTCAGCACCACCGTCACCGCTGTCTGACCGTTGGTCAAATTGGCACCGCCCACCGTGTGACCCTCCGCCATCACCGAAAGGGCATAGCGTTTCCCGGTGGAAGCCGGATCCCCCACCCCAGGAATGGTGATGCTGGTCGTGCTCCCAGCACTGCTGCCCGTGGCCACGACTGGCGCATGGCTTTTATGAATGACCATCGAGATCGTGTTGTTCGTCGGCTGACCGGGCAGACCGGGCGCGGTGTTGTTCTCCTCCAGCAGCCAGCGAATGTTGGCGACCGGGGAGCCGGCGCCATCCACGGCGTTCAGGGTGAGGGCGAGAGCCTGGCGTTGTGTGAGCAAGGCAAGGCACAATGCCAGGGTGGCCAACAGCCAATTCCTGGTGCGGGGGATGTGGATTCGAGTGGGACTTGTTTTCATAACGCTTGACTGGTTCTTGACTAGACTGCCCCGCCGGACTGGGTCGGGTTCGGATTCAACGCGAGCACGTGGCGGGGATGACGCAAACTCGCTCCGGTATTGGTACGATGTTCTTCGGAATTCACGCGGGTGACTTTGCTCGAGGGCGAAGATTTCAACAATCGGGGTACCTCGGAACGTCGTATCGGGGAAGTTCCGATGAATGCCCGCGCTCCGCAGGTTTTAATCACCGCGAAGTCGAAAGCCATATCCTGCGTGGCATTTCTCGCGAAGTAGTTGGTGGGCGCGGCGACCCTCGTGGTCAGCTCGCAGAGCATATCTTGGTGCAGGACCAGTTCAGTTGAATCGCCAAAGCGTGCACGCGGCGGTGGCAGCGGCGGTTTCTCAAGCCTCGATTCAAAGAGGTCCGCGGTTACAATGCGGGAGCGGAAAGCCGGTGGTGGCAGCAAGGTCAGCACCTGCGCGTCCAGAATTAGCACCAGCTTCTGCACGGGTTGGATTTTCGATTCCTTGCGCTCCTCCTGCTGCCCCTTCTGCACCGCGAGGCACATCTTGCACGGATGCTTGCCATCGAACGTGAAGACGACCGCTTCGGTGAGCGGCATGGACTGGCTGAAGCGCGCGAGCATGCTGGCCCAAGCGAATCCTTGCAGCAGCGCCCAGTGTCCACCGAGGGAAAGCACCAGGGCCATTGCAACC
>CAZWJC010000031.1:0-37310 GCA_964634255.1 uncultured Verrucomicrobiota bacterium
CCGTTTTATCGGGATGAAATCAATGTTGGCCCAGATTTGACCGGACAGTAGTGTTTTGAGAACTGTTCTAAACGATGATTCAGCGGGAAGAGAATACCGGTCGTGCGGATTGTCCCACTTGGTTTTGATCTCGCCGCCGCGGCGCGTTCCTGCTAGTTCCCAGTGCAGCTTTGACTGCCAACCACCAACCCAGCCTGGCCACGTCGGGTCTAACCTGGCGGGAGAAGATCAGTTACGGTGTCGCCGACATGGGGTTCAACTTCTATTGGACCAACATCGCCACCTTCCTGATGATCTTCTACACGGACGTCTTCGGGATTTCCGCCGCCGCCGCCGGCTCGATGCTCTTTGCTATCAAGCTGGTCAATGCGTTCACGGATCCGATGGTCGGTGCGCTGGCCGACCGGACCCGAACGCGCTTCGGCAAGTTTCGTCCCTACTTGATCTGGATGGCCCTGCCGCTGGCGGCCGCGGGGGTGTTGACCTACACCACGCCGGGTCTGGATCAAGGTGGGAAGCTTGTCTACGCCTACGGCACCTACCTCTTCATGATGGTGTGTTACACCGGCATCAACATTCCCTATAACGCGCTCTCGGGCGTCATGTCGAGCGACCCGCAGGAGCGGACGACCATCAACGGGCTGCGGTTCATCTTCGCCTTTGGCGGCAGCACGTTGGTGACAGCGGCGACGCCCTTCCTCGTCAAATGGCTGGGCCATGGGGATGAGCGGCTGGGCTGGCAATTGACCATGGCTTTTTGGGGAGTGGCCGCGTCTGGTCTCTTCGTTGTGACGTTCCTCAACACCCGCGAGCGCATCGCCCCGCTGCCATCCCAGAAAAGCAACGTTCGGCAAGACGTGGCGGACTTGACCCGGAACGGCCCGTGGATGGTGCTCTTCTTCCTCGCGTTGATCATCATGATCACGATCACCCTGCGCACCGCCACCGCGGCCTACTATTTCAAATACTACGTCGGGAAACCGGATCTCATGGCCGCGTTTGTGCCCGCCTACATGGCTGCCGCCGCGCTGGGCGCTTCGATCACACCGATCCTGACGCGTTACTTTGAGAAGCGGCACCTGCTGATGTTGCTGATGAGCGCCACTGGCGTTCTGTCCATCGCGTTCTTCTTCATCCCCAAGGACCAAATCGCCTGGATGTTCGCGCTGCAAATCGCCATTGGCCTGGTGCTTGGACCGAAGTCGCCGCTTGCCTTTGCCATGTACGCAGACACGGCGGATTACAACGAATGGCGCACGGGGCGACGAGCGACGGCCATGACCTTCGCGGCCGCCACCTTCTCGCAGAAGCTCGGCACCGCCCTCGCCGCTGTCGTCATGGGCTGGGTCTTCACCTCTTTGGGCTACGTGGCCAATGCAACGCAAACACCAGAATCGCAGACCGGCATCGTCCTGCTAATCTCGTTCATTCCTGCGGTCTTTGCGTTTCTGGCGGTGGCGGTGATGTTCTTCTACAAGCTGGACAATCGAACCCTGAAGCAGATCCAAGTTGAGCTGGCGGCACGCAAGGGCTCCATCGCCGACGGCGGGAATTAGATCGTGCAGAATCTCTTGAGGCCATTCGGCACGCCTCCGACGATTGACTGAAACCATGTTGCGACCCACTGACAACGGCGAACGCTACGAACTCGACAATCCTTTGGACCTTCCTCGCGCCGCGGGCTTCTTGTGGAACCGAAGGATGATGATCCAGGTCACCTGCCGCGGCTATGCCGTCGCGCAGTTCATGCAACCGGAGCCGGCCAAATACGCCTACGCGCCGAACCTCGAAGCGCGGACGTTCATGCAACCGGAGCAACCGTACTATGCGCATCACCCCGGACGTTTCTTCTATGTCAAGGATGAGGAGACCGGCGCGTTGTTCTCCGCACCGCATGAGCCGGTGCGCGCCAAGCCAGATCGCTTCACGTTTTCCGTGGGCAAGAGCGACATCCGCTGGAGTCTCGAGAAGGACGGCATCGTTCTGAATCTCACTCTCTGCCTCGCGGCAGACGACGTCGTGGAACTCTGGAGACTCCAGGTGCAGAACACGTCATGCCGACCGCGACGACTTAGCCTCTACCCGTATTTCCCGATCGGCTACATGAGCTGGATGAACCAGTCGGCCCAATACCGACCTGACCTCGGCGGGATCGTGGCGACGTGCGTGACGCCGTATCAGAAAGTCGCTGACTACTTCAAGAACCGGCATTTCAAAGACAAGACGTTCTTCCTGGCGGACCAGCCGCCGGTTTCGTGGGAGGCCAGACAGCAAGCCTTCGAGGGCGAGGGCGGCCTGCATCATCCGACCGGCGTGCAGCAGGAGGAACTCGCCAAAGGCGAGGCCCTCTACGAGACGCCGGCGGCGATCCTGCAATACCGAGTGGAGTTGGCGGCTGGAAAAAGCCGGGACTTCCGCTTTGTCTTCGGCCCTGCGTTTGACGACGCGGAGATTCAGGCATTGAGAAAGGAATACCTGAATGGCGAAGGCTTCGCCCGGGCCGCGGCGGACTACGCGGCTTACATCGCGCAAGGACAAGGCTGTCTGAAGATCGAAACGCCCGATGCCGGACTCGACAACTTTGTGAACCACTGGCTGCCGCGCCAGATCTTCTATCACGGTGACGTCAATCGGCTCACCACCGATCCGCAAACGCGCAATTATCTTCAGGACAACATGGGCATGAGCTACCTCAAGCCCGAGGTCGCCCGCGCTGCCTTCCTTCACGCCCTGAGCCAGCAGGAATCCAGCGGTGCGATGCCGGATGGCATTCTGCTAATCGAAGGTGCCGAGCTGAAATACATCAACCAGGTGCCACACTCCGACCACTGCGTCTGGCTGCCGGTTTGCCTCAAGGCCTACCTCGACGAAACCAACGACTACGCGATCCTCCGCGAGTCGGTTGCCGATCACGAGGGACATCGCCTCAGCGTGTTTGAGCGCATCAGCAATGCCATGCGGTGGCTGCTGAAGGCGCGCGATGAACGCGGGCTGAGCTACATCGCGCAGGGCGATTGGTGCGACCCCATGAACATGGTCGGCTACAAGGGTAAAGGGGTGTCCGGCTGGTTGTCTGTGGCCACGGCTTACGCGCTGAATCTGTGGGCCAAAATCTGCGTGGAGGAGGGATCAAGTGCACTGGCGGAGGAGTTCAGAGCCGGCGCCAGCGCGGTGAACCGGGCCGCCAACGCCCACCTCTGGGACGGCCGCTGGTTTGGCCGCGGCATCACTGACGACGGAGCGGTCTTCGGCGTCAGCAAAGACGAGGAGGGCCGCATCTTCCTCAACGTCCAAGGCTGGTCCATGCTCAGCGGCGCCGCCAGCGAGGAGCAACGCCAGCTCATGATTCAGGCGGTGGCCGAGCACTTAGAAACGCCCTACGGCGTGATGACACTCGGGCCAGCGTTCACCGCCATGCGCGACGATGTCGGGCGCGTCACGCAGAAATTCCCCGGCTCAGCCGAGAACGGCTCCGTCTATAACCACGACGCGGCGTTCTACATCTTCAGCCTCTACACCGTCGGGGAACGAGACCGCGCGTTTCGCTTGCTGCGTCAGCTCATTCCAGGACCGGATCCCGCCGACTACCGGCAACGTGGCCAACTGCCGGTCTTCATCCCGAACTATTATCGCGGCGCGTACCACCAATTTCCCCAAGCCGCCGGCCGATCCAGCCTGCTGTTCAACACCGGCACGGTTTCCTGGCTATACCGCTGCTTGATCGAAGGATTATTTGGCGTGAAGGGCGACCAGCAAGGACTCCTCATCCAACCGCAGTTGCCATCCCACTGGAAACAAGCGCGCGTGACACGCAAGTTTCGTGGCGCGACCTTCGAGATCACCATGCGCCGTAACGCCGCTGCTTCCAAGCTGGTCCTGAGCGTGGATGGCCAAGACCTGCCAGACAACCGGATTACGGATATCGAGTCCGGCAACACCTACGTCGTCAGCGCGACTCTGCCACCTGAAGGCGGAGGGGCCGCACGGAGCGCAAGGGCGTGACAAGAGGGCGAACCCGAGATCGCATTCAGACCGCGGCCCGCTGTATCTGCCGGCGGGCTAGCAGCACGGTCAGCGCAGCGAGTGCGGTGGTTTTTAAGGCGGACAAGGGCACACTGGCCAATGACATCGCGTAAGCGAGTTTGCCGTAGTCCGAAGGGGACAGCGATCGCGCCGTCCAGGCCTGCCCCAGCCAACTGAGGGCGCTTCCCAAGAACAGCGCGAGGCATAAACCACCCATGGCCAACACCACCCCTGCAGGCTTACGCAGCAGGCGAGACAGGCGGTTCTCGGTCCGGCGGATCAACCACCAACAACCCGTGACGATTGCCGTCAACGCAACGATGTCGGCGATGAAGAACCAGGCAGACGAACTAATAGAAACCGAAGTGCCGGACGCCGTCTGAAATGTCGGGCCAGTTGGCGCAAACCCACGGATCAAACCAGGGAAACCCACAATCAGGAGGTGCGCGCCTGCTCTGCTGAGCACAGTCGAGAGGAGACTGATGAAGTGCCACGCCTGAATTCCTACGAGCATCCACAGCAGCCGGCCCAACCAAATCTCCTTACCGTTCACTTTGGCAAACTCCGGCTCCAACGCCCGCGTCATGCCAACCCGGCGCGTTGCGATGAGGAACGCCTCCTCTTCCGATAACCGTGTACCCGCCAGCGTCGCAATTGAATCGCGCAGGTGTGATTCCAGCTCCTCCACGTTGTCGGCGCGGTAGCTGGGCGACTGGCTGAGGTGCTGTCGCCAGTTGTCGATCGCGCGGTTCAGATCAAACTCGATTGGTTTTTCCATAAGAAACCAGCTCACCTGTGCGTGCTCAGCTCCAGAGCCTTTACGAGCGGTAGATACATGGCAATGACCGTGGGAAACACCGCCAGCATGATGACCGACGCGCTGGCCGCAAAGAAGCCCATCCAGGAAACCCGAGGCGCTTTCTTCCGGAACCACACGTAAAGACACCACGCGAGGGCCAGCAGCGGCAACACATACAGCGCGGGCCGCAGGTCCACGCAGAACCGCGTGAACGCAGGCAGCGGTGTCCCTTCCAACAACGCCGGCATGAGTCGCTCGGACACCGTCAGCAGGGCCCAGAGAAACCAGCAGCCAATGCTGAAAAACACGAACACCAGACCATGCATGAGTTTGTTCATAGGATTCGAGCTTATCTTTTCGAACTCCGTCGCCAACTGTTCCACGCTGCCAATCCGGCGCGTGGCGATGAGAAAAGCCTCTTCTTCCGAAAGCCCGCCGGCTTGCAGGCGCTCGACGGAATCCCGCAGGTGGGATTCCAGCTCCGCCAAGTTTTCTTTGCGGAGTTGCGAGGTTCGCTTGAGCTGGGTCCGCCAGTCCAAGATCGCCGCGTTCAGGTCAAACTGCATTGTGTCCCCCAGAGCAGGTTAAAGGTTTCGTGAACGGTCATCCACCGCTCCTTCTCGTATTCCAGCTCTTTCCTGCCTTCCTTGCGGAGTCGGTAGTATTTCCGTTTCCGGCCGGTCTCACTGTCCCGCCACTCGGATTCGATGAGTTTCTCCTTCTCCATCCAATGCAGAACCGGATAAAGCATTCCCTCGGTCCATTGAATTTTGCCGCCGGAGAGTTCGCGCACCCGCTGGATCAGCGCATAGCCGTAACTCTCGCCTTCGGTCAGGACCGAAAGCACCAGCGGCACCGTCGAGGCTGCCACGAGTTCCTTTGAAAGCATAGCAGCACTATGCCTCACAGTGCGAGGCGTGTCAACGGTTTTTCTTGGTTCTTGGCAGAGCGCCGGGAATGCGTCCGCGGCGTTGTCCCGAAGGGGCGAGACACGAATAGCTCCGAGCTGGTTCCGTGGGTTTCACCCACGGGTATCCACGTCGAATCGCTTCAGGATTTCAAAGCGAGATACCCAGTGCGTGATTCGCAAGGGTGCTCCGGAAATCTGCCATGTAGCTTCATTGGGCGGGCAGCGTTAGCTGGCGCGACCTCCTGGCATCTGCTGCGCACCCGGCGGCTCTCTGACGTTCGGCGGCTACGGTTTCGGCCCGACCCTCGGGAACACGGCTTCCATCCGGATGCCCATGTTACCGGGAGGACGATCCACGAATCCGACCGGGAGATCGAGGCCCTCGCGTCGCGCCAGTTCAGGCCAACCGCCCGGGAAGACCGGGCGGAACTCGCTAGGGAAGTGAGTGCTTGGCTGGATGGGGGAAGCGCCTTGCGTCATTGCCCCGCGGTTCAACGCGTAGAATACTCGTGCGACGCCAGCGGAGTCGGTTTTGCGCAGCACGGTCAGGCGGTTGGTCGCCCCTCCAAGGAAACCGGTTTCCAGATTCACCCAATCGCTGGAGTAGCGCTCCAGCAGTGCGGCGCGTTGCGGACCGAGCGCGGCCGCGTAGGCGCTGAAGAGATCGTTGGTCAAGCCTTCGGCGAATGCGGTGTCACTGGGCAAGGTGTAGCGGACTACCGTTTCACCTGAAGGCCCTTCGCGTTGGGTATTGGCTCGGGCCCAATCTGCATGCGCCTCCCGCACACGGGCCAACGCCGCGTCCAATCGCTGCCGCTCGTCCGGTGAAACCGCCAGCACAGCGCACGCGGCGTCGGTCAGCCTATTCTGTTGGATCGCGCCCATGCGGACGCTGGCGAGCGTGGTCTTGCTGACGAGCAGCCATTGAGTGGAGCTGTGCCAGCTCGCGCCCAGTTCGGCCAACAGGCGCTCGCGCATCTCCGGCGTGAGTGGGGCGAGGCCGTTCGTGTTGAGCAACGCCATCCAAGGTGACTCGCTGGCCGCATTCGGTTCAAGCGCATGCACCTCACGTTTCAACTCGCGCACCTGTTCGATCAGCGTGGTCCGTGTGATTTCAAGTCCGGCGAGGCGTTGCGTGCTCGCTTGCCAGCCATGTTGACAAGATCGGAGCTGTTGGTGGGTGCGGCTGGACTTGAGGTGCAGCGCGCCGACGCCAACGCTGGCGAGCAGGAGGACGATTGTGGCCAAGAGAATGCGTTTCATGGTTCGGGAGTTTTCGAGAGCCGATTCGAGGCCTCTTGGGCCAGCCACCGGTTGACCCGATCAACCAAAGCGTTTGGTATAAACGCGGTGTTCAGGTTCAAGCCGGTTTGCTCGCCGGCCCCTTCGGTTGCGTCCGGCAGGAAAGCGGCCAGCGGCGTTCCGCTCGAGCCAAACGCGCCCAGCGATGCTCCCTGCCACCTAAAGCCCACCGTTGGCGGCGTGCCCTCGGACTGGTTGATGGTGACGGCGACTTCCTGACAGTCCTTGCCCGCATCCAAATTGAGAATACGCCGGAGGGCATGTGTCCCGCCGCCCGTGGCCACCGCCCGTTCCAATCTCGCCCAACGTTCCGCACCCAGGCTTTCTACGAGTTCGTTCAGCAAGCGCTCCCCTGATTTGGTGGCTTCGCTTCCCAGCGCGGTGATGCCGAAGACGCGGTGGGCAAGCAGGTCTTCTCGCGTCAGCCCAGCATTTGGTGCGCAGTTGGTTTCATAAACGTTGGCAGCCATCCGTACTTCCAATTCTGCGAAGTGCCGCGCCAACACGTCCTCGGTGCGCTGCCGCTCCTCGGGCGTCAGGCCGAACAACTCGCGCGTCTGAGGTTGGATTACGCCCGGCGGCAGGATCGGTAAGTCAACGACGAGCGCCGACGCGGCGGATTTTGGAATGCGCACGAACGGCAGATCGTCAGGCCACCGGTAGGTTTCGTCCGTTAGCAGGCCGCGAATCCGTTGCTTGAACGCCTCAATCTTCCCGGCCATGGTGGCGCCGCGCGCTTGTGCCTGCCCAGCGTCGCATTTCGCAGCCTCCAACCGGGCGACTTCGGCGCGCAACCGCTCAATGTCGATGGACCATTGCTTCTCGTGGGTTCGCGCGGCTTCGAGCTTCGTGTGCAGCCCGGCAACTGCTTGCTCGACGCAGTTCGTTCGGTTCAATTCCCATCCCAATGGTCCCGCCGCCACCGTCACGCATAGCGCCGTTGTTTGTAGTTTGGTCATGCTTGCCAGCCGCGCCAACCACAGGCCCAGACCCGCCAGCGCCGGCGGTGCGGCGTGAAGCGTCGCGTTCACCACCAGGGTTGCTGTGGATGCAGATGCCGAAGCGGCGGTGTGTTGCAGCGCCGCGATGGCCACGCCCGTCGTCGCGGTGCGAAAGCCGCGGCGGTGAAAGAACTGCACGACCTGCTCCAGCGCACCTGCGACGCGTTTCTGAGCCACATCTTCGCTGACGCCCAGCGCGCCGCCGACCTCACGGAGCGACTGGCTTTCGTAAAACCTCAGCAGCAATGCGGTGCGGTCTTTCTCGCGCAGCGAGAGCAGGGCGTCGTCCAGCAGCGGGACGAGGGCGCGCAATGCAGGTTGTTCGTCTGGGATCTTCATGGTCGTACACAGTTCGGCGGCGGTTTGTTCGCGGCGGCGGCGGCGGAGTTCCCCGCGTAGCCACTCCCTGGCTTCGAGCAACGTGGTCTTGTGCAGCCACGCGGGCAGCGAATCGTCCGGCGCGAACTGCCACGCCTTGCGCGCCATCACGGCGAACACATTCTGAGCGATCTCCTCCGCCGCACCCGGGTCCTCAACCTTGCGCAAGGCCGTGCCGAAGACGAGGTCCAGATGTCGCCGGATGAGCTGGGCCAGTGCCTGCTGGTCACCCGCCCGGGTAAACACCTGCAACAAGTCGAAATCCACGCGCCGCTCGTTCATTCATCCATAGGCTGCCGCCGCGAACGCAAATCCGATACTTTTTTCGCAGACCAGCGGGCCCGGCAGCTCCGGAAGGTGTAACCGATTCACCTCGGCAGCGTCTGAAGCGGGGTAACGGGACAACCGTTCGTCCGGCCGAAGTGGCTGGGAAAACGGCACAACGACGAGACAATTGGATTACGCATGAAAGCAGTGAAGTATCTATTGATGGCCGCGGTGATTGCGGGCGGGTTGCTCGCGCTCAATCTGCAGGCGCAGGACGCCAACAAGGCGGAGAAGAAAGACGGCAAACGGGCCACGGCCGAGGAGCGCCTCAAGCAGATGGGCGAAGAACTCAACCTGACAGCCGAGCAGAAGGCGAAGATCAAACCCATCTTGGAAGCCGAGCGGGAAAAGTGGCAGAGCCTGCGCGACTTGGCACCGGAACAACGCCGGGAAAAGATGCAGGAGATGCGTAAGGAAATGGAAGCGAAGCTCAAACCCATTCTGACGGCAGAGCAGCTTGAGAAATGGCAGAAGCTCCGCCAGCAGCGGGGCGGCAAGGCCGGCGAAGGGAAGAAGAAAGAATAAACCCGCGGCCAGATCTACTTAGCAGGGGGACGGCTCCGTGCCGTCCCTTTTGCTTTCTCGCTCCTGCGTAAAGAGAATGCGCCGGACCGCGAGGAAGCACGGTTCAAGGTTCGTATGGCACGAACACCAGCGGAGTCGGAAGACAACACGCGCCGGGCGGGGAATAGCTGAGATCGACCGTCTCGACGGTGCCCTTGGCCAAAGGTGGGAAGCGTTGGATCAGCACCGCCTCCTCGATGCCGCCGAAGGCGACCCGATCCCGCGGCAAGCTCACTACATCCCCCGGCCAGACGCCATCGCTAACCTTGACCACGGCGCCGATCTTTCCGCACCACTCGCTCTGGCTCGGGATGTGGCACATCAACAACGCCCACCCGCGTCCGTCGCTGCTACTGCGTTTGAGCCGGACTCGGTAGAGTGCGCCGTAGTTGCCCACATTGGTGGAGGCGGTGTTCGCCAGATTGTCGTGCCCGCACAGCCAGGCGTCACGCTTGCCGTCAGCGAGAATGAGCTGCGTTGGGCCGCCGGCTGTGTCAAGCAACCAGCCCGCTGCGTTTGTGACGACGACGTTACTGGTCAGGAACAGACCGCGACCCGCACCGTTCCCCTTCTCCTTGCCCGGCAGCACTTGGGGCAGCTTGGGCAGTTTATCTACCGCTTCGATGCTCTTCTGCCCGGGATCCCGCTGCAGCACGGTCACACGCGCAGGCTGGCTGATCTCGAATTCGTAAAACGCGTGGACGAGGTCGTCGCGTCCGGCTGTGGCGGTGTCGAGTTTTGGATCAAGCGGCACGCGCTCGCCGGGACGCAACGTGCGTGGGGTCTTGGCGGGTGCGGAATTGAGGAACTGCGCGAGCGTGGTCTTGGCGATGGCAACGTAATTCTTGCCGGGCGCAGGGCACGCTTGCCGCAGAAAACGCAGCGTCAGCGGTTTGTCGCCAACATTCTCGATGACCGCCGTGATGGTTTTGCGCGCGTCGGCAGGCGTGGGCACGTGGTAAAGGTAGAGCCGCACTGCCCCGGGTTGAACAGTTTCCTGCAACGCGATGCCGTCGCCGCTGAGGAAATACTCTGGCTTGTCGGAGAACAGGAATTGCGGTCCGCCATCCGCCGTGATCTCGACCGGCATGACCGGCAGCCCGGCGCGCTGCTTCAGGAAAGCGGGCAGAACCACGACGGAGCCGGGCTTGGCCGCACGCAGCCGCAAAGCCTCATCATCCGAAAGTTCCGCGGCCGCAGCCGCCAGCGCGCATCCGCAACTCAAAACGGTGAACAGGGCTTTCCACATGGCGGCAAGGTAGGGGAGAACGTGACGGCGGCACAATCACTCAGAACCTATTTGGAAAGTCAGTGCGAGCGTGATGCCATTGCTGCGGAGTGCGCCCGTCCACGGGCGCAGCCGTGCCCAAGCGACGTCTGCCATGGAGACTCCGCGAGCGCTTGCACCGTTCACGTGGCTGCGCCCGAGGACGGGCGCACTCCGGCGCGAGCTTTTCAAACAGACTCTCAGGCGCGGGCGGGGCGAGCCAGCACAGCCATGAGCGAATCCCTTTGCCGTGCGGCGTGGGGATTGAGGCGCAGCAGCCGCGGATTCCAAGCCATCCAGAACCCAAACCGGCGAGTTTCCAGCAGAGGAATGCGAACCGCGATGAACGACTCCGCCGCCTCGTTTGGCTGTATGAAATCAGGCAAGACGGTGGCCATCTGTTGGCCGTCCAGAACTGTCCGAGCCTCCAGGAAGGTTTCGCATACAAGCGCGGGCTCGAGGGTCGCCAGACTCTCAAACTCACTCAGAGGAAGTTCCTTTGCGGGCCAGGCCAGTGGGAGTTTTCCGGCCTTGAACGCCGCGGCGGCTGATCGGGCAACCATGCCAAACGACCGCGGCACCCAGAGCTTCAGCCGCCATTCCCCCAAGGCTCGGGTCTGGAGCGGACGGCTCAATGACTCGCGGGTGACGACGCCGAAATCCAGCGTCAATTCATGCAGCCGGCGTTCAACTTCATTGCTGCCCGCCAACTCGAGCGCAAACCGAGCGCTGGTTTGCCGGCTGTGGCGACCGGCCAGCACCGGAAGCAGGAAGGTGTGGATGAACGTGGCATCTGCCCCGATGCGGCAGGTTTGTCCTTCCGCCAGGCAACCGCGCTGGAAATTCGATAAGCCCAGCAGGAAGAAACGCGAGATGCGCGCCAGCTCGCGGCCTTTCGGGGTCAGCCGCACGCCCTTGCCGTGGCGTTCCACCAGCGCGATCTGGAAGCAGTCTTCGAGTTCCTTGATTTGCCGGCTGTATTGGCTCTGCCGCGCGGGGTCGCCATCGGCAGCGCGGACAATGCTGCCGTGCGCGCCGACTTCGACGAGGGCGCGCAGCCGGTCCAAAGACAAGCCGGTTTGGGCAAAGAGTCGCGCAAACATGACTGGAGAGTCAGCCTACCCGCGATCATCACCGTGGCAACTTCTTTTGCCCGCGGTAACGTCGCGGCATGAATACCAATACACTCGAAACCAAACCAACAACCGGAGTCCTGCTGAGCGACGACGAGGTCGACGCGGTGCAGGACATTCTGATGGATCAACTGGACGTGCGCCGGGAACAGGTCACGCCCAACGCCGGCATCGAGGCGGACCTGATGGCCGATTCGCTGGACAAGGTGGAGATCGTCATGCGACTGGAGGAACGCTTCAACGTGACGGTCGCCGACGATGACGCCGAGCCTGTGAGGACGGTGGAAGATCTCTACGAACTGCTGGCGAAGGCGCTGGGTCGGTCATAGAATTCAAGGTGACACTGCTTAACGCGGCTCGGAGCAAGGTCAACAACGAAATGGTTCCTGACGACAAAACGGACAAGGAAATCCCTTGACGCCGTTGGCTTCCCGAGAGAGAGGTAATACCAACTTTGGTTGTCCGCTCAACCGCCACACTGAAAGACAAATGTGCCTATGATCTCTCCTCTCGCTGCCACAAGATTTGCCTGCCGCCTGTTGGTCGCCGCCATCGGCACGGCGCTTTTGGGAAACCTGCACGCGGTAGTCCTGCCGCCAGCAGACTCAAGTCTGGAAACATGGGTGACCCAGCGTGTCGCCTCGCGTCCCGGTCTGCCCCCTGAAGAAACGCGCTCGGTGCGACGCGGTGTCATGCCGGACGATCCGGCCGCCGCCACATGGATGTTGATGGACGCGCAGGTGACGGGCGCGCGCGCCCGGGCGCTTTCAGTCGCCACGCCCCGGGCGCTGGCCCAAGCGCCGGAGGATCACGTGTACGCCACCGCTTTCACGGCAGGGGATGGTTCGCGGCAGGAGTTCGCGGCGCATTTCCGTCCGGATGACTCCCGGCCGCTGTACCTGCGCGCCAGCGGTTATGCGCCGGTGGCTGGCGCAAGCTTCGAGCAGGCCCGCGCGGCGCTCATCGAGCGCGTCCTCGGCGGGGCCACGGAGGGGCTGAGCATCAGCGGTCGCAAGGAACTGGTGGACACGTCCGCGCTCGTGTTGCGCAACTGGCGCGGAACCGTCGCTTCCCCCTGGTCGTCCTGCTGGCTGTTTTTTGTGGATGATCATCCGACGGCCGACTGGGAGCACCCCTGCCGCTACGTCTTTCTCGCACCCGATCTTTCCGCCTTTGCCGTGCAGTACGATCGTTCAATCCTGGAGTTGTTCAACCAGACGCAGCCAGACGTGCCGCGGGAACTCCTCTCGTTGGTGGTCGCACATCCGGTCAGTGACGCGCCGCGCGCGGCCCGGCTGCCGGTGACGGGCGACGGGGGCGCGCAGTCGCTGAACCTGGCGGGCTCAGCCCGCAACTGTTACGCGGTGATCCTCTCGGGCGGCGCCAACGCGTTCAACAACTGGCAGCGGTACTGGGAGGACTCGGCGAACATCTACAGCACTCTCCGGTACAAGTATGGCTTCACCGACGACCATATCATTGCGCTCATCTCCGACGGCACCAACGCGGCCAACGACCGCAACATCGGCACAAAGGATGACCCGGTTTATGCGAACTCGCCGACCGACCTGGACGGCGATGGCGATGTGGACACAGACGGCCCCTGTACACTTGCGGAGGTGCAGGCTGCATTTGACGATCTGGCGGGCATCCTCACCGCCAACGACCAGCTTTTCGTGTTCATCACCGACCACGGCTATCAGGAGTCCGGCCACGACGCGGGGGTTTGCCTCTGGGGAGATAACCTACGCGATGATCAGCTCGCCGACATGACGCAGGACCTGCCCTGCCCCGTCATGTTTGCCCTGGAAACGTGTTACAGCGGCGGATTCGAGGAAGACATCATTGCCACCGCCAACCGCGTCATTGGCGCCGCGGCCGAGTATGACGACACGTCGGAAGGCTGGTGGCATTACGACCCGTGGGTCTATTACTTCACCGCCGCCGTGCGTGGCTACTACCCGAAAGACTATCCCGCCAAACCGTGGGAGGACGACACCGCGTGCAACGTTGACGGCAACGGTGACAATAGGATTTCGTTCAACGAGGCGTGGACGCACGCGTGGAACAACCGCCCGGCCAGCGATATTCCTCAACTGGGCGAAAACCCCGCGGGCCTGGGCAATTCGCTCTTCATGAACCAGCTTCACATCGAACTGGCCAACAACTCCCCGCTCGCCTATTCGGAGATTCCAAAGGACTTTTCCTTCCAGGTGGTGAGCAGCGGTTGGGCGGCGGTGGGTGTGGCGCCCGCCACCAGCGATCACGACATCAAGGCCGACAACAATCGCCAACTGACGTCGCCGTACCGCACGTCCGTGTTCGGCGGCACCACGCGCGACTTCATCGTGGCGAACGGCCACTTGCTCGGCAACGTCACCCACTACGCCCAAGTTTACGTCGGGACGCCCAGCGCATACCACGTCGAGGCCGAATGGCTGCCCAGTGATGCAGCCCTGGGTAGCACACTGAATTACACGGCCTCGGCGAACGAGGTGTTCGACGTCATCGAGAGCTACCTAACTGCGGGCACCAGCTATGACCTCCAGTTAAATGTCACTTCAGGCAGCCCGGACTTGGGGGTTTATGTCTTCTCCCCTTCATCCAGCAGTGGCTCGCGGAGCAGCGCCAACTGGTCGCGCAACAGCGCCGGAGCGGGCGGCGACGAGACCCTGACCTTCCGCCCTACGGTTACGGGCTGGCACGGCATCGTGATGGTGAACGAGACCGGCGGGAGCGGCAACTATACGGTTACCGTCACCGAATCGCCACCACTGGCCGCACCCACGGGCGTGGCGGCGACGGACGGCTCCTACGCCGATCGGATTCGCGTGACCTGGAATAGCGTCAGCGGGGCCACGCATTACACCGTCTATCGCAGTACGGTCAACAACTCCGGGACGGCCACGGCACTAAACGATTGGACCGCCGGCACCACCTATGACGACCTCACTGCCACGGGAGGCCGCACGTACTACTATTGGGTCAAGTCCGCCGCCACGGTGGCGGGCGACCGAGAAAGCACCTTCAGCACCTTCGCCGGCGGTTATGTCCTGCCCACTACGCTCGTCTCCGACGCCAAGGTCACCGCGTCGGCGGATCCGACCTATTACCGGGCTGGCGGCGAGGCGGGCTGCAACTGGTGGTGGGCCGTGGGCGTGCGCGCCGATACGCCGAGCGACAATTGGAGTCTCAAACTGTACGACGGGCCAGGCTTTGGCACTCTGCTCGAAACTTCGGCCTGGGCCACGCCCGTGGACTTTGTCGTGGTGGACGGCAATCACATCGGAGCCACCTATCGGGGCGTCGAAGCCTATCAGGTTACCGGCAGTGGCACCGCCGCCGTCGAGTTTGAAGGCACCGGACAGACGCTGGCGATCGGCGCTGCGTCCTTTGTCTGGACTGGGGGCGATGTGGTCGAGATGTGGGACGTCACGCTCACCAACAACACCACGTACCGGTTCACACTCGACATCACCAACGGCACGAATGATCTCGGATTTGCGATCTTCAGCTCGGGTGACGGGGATTACCAGCGCGCCCGTGAACACTATGCCGCCCGGGCGGACGCTGGCGGGGCCGGCGTGGACGAGAGTTTCACTTTCACTGCCACCGCCACGGACAGCTATGGTCTGTGCGTCTGGGCGAACGGCACCAGTGCGGCGAACTACACACTTCGCGTCGAGGCATTGGCTGCGGGCTTGTGGGAAGGCGATGTGTCCTCGAACTGGCACACGCCCGGCAATTGGAACGACGGCTACGTACCAGACGCCACCGACGACGTGACCATCCCTACCGGAGCACCGCGTTTCCCGCTGATTTCCGCCACTAACGCCGTGTGCCATCGCCTGACCATCGGCCCGCGCGCGTCGCTCTCCGTGAGTAACCGCCTGCTCACCATCGTCACCGACCTGGAAAATCACGGGCACTTGACGCTCTCCAACAGCACGGCCTGCAAACTGACCGTCAGCGGTGACGTGTATTGGGAGGAGGCCTCCACCTGCACGGTCGCCGGCGATGCGGAGATGTACATCTCGGGCGACTGGAACTTTGAAGAGGGGGCAAACGTGAAACTGACCAGCGGCTACGTGGAGTTTCAAGGCGCCGGGGACAGTTGGATTCGCGTTTATGACGGCGACTGCCGTTTCTACAACGTGCGATGCGACAAGTCCGGCGGCGGCGTGGTGCGATTGAGTCCGCTCTGCGTGGCGCCGATTCATCTGAACAACCTCTACCAGTACAGCGCCTCCAGCTTGTACGGCCACACGGACCAGCCGCTGGTGCTCGGCGGATTCTTCAACAACCTCGGCGGGCATTTCCGGTTCTATGACGGGGCGCTGGTTTATGCGGGATCGCCCTCGGTTGGCCTCAAGCCAAACACCAACGACTTCTTGAACGACTTGATCATCTCGGGCACGGGTTCGCTGACACTGGACGCAACTTACACGAACGCCCTGCCCATCAGGGGATCGGTCGCGATCGCTTCGGGTGGGCTGAACGCGAGCAGCATGGATCTGCTGGTGGGCGGAAGTTGGACCAACGAGGCCGGCGCGGGCGCTTTCGTCCCGGGCGTCCACAAAGTCACGTTCAACGGCGTGGGCACGCAACAGCGCATTGAGGGCACGAACGTCTTTTATGATCTGGTGGACGCCCGGAGCGGCGGCGATCAGCTCTTGCTCAAGGGTACCACCACGGTGCAACACGATTTCGCTGTGAACTACCAGACCGCGGTGTGGGCGCCGCTGGTGGTGCAAAACACGATCGATCTTTCCAATCCCTCCGGCCAGCTCATCTTGTGGGGCGCGGCGGACGTGCAGGCCGCCAAGATCTACCTGACCGGCGACCTGCTGGTGTACAGCGGCTCACTCGTGGTGGCGGACCTCCTGAATAACGGCTTGTATGGCTACATCGACATCCAGGGTGGGGAAGTGTCGCTCACGCAAGGCACAGGTTTGGGCCAGTATTTCGACCTCTACGGCACCCTCAAGATGACCGGCGGCCGGCTCGACCTGTACGGCGGCGCCGGTGATCACTACTGGCCGGTCAGCGGCAATACCTGCACCTTCGTCATGAACGGCGGCGTCCTGGACTTTCACAACCAAGGGTGGCGCATCCTCAACGGTTTCTCCGGCGGTATCACCAACGGCACGTTGCGTTGCGCCGAAAACGTCCTGGCCGATACGCCGGCATTCGCGCCCGTGGGCGGCTTGTTGGAACTCTATGGCTCGGCAAACGCGCAATTGCGGCAGGCCACCGGCAGCACTTTTCCCGATGTTCTGGTTAACAAAGGCCGGGGAGCCCAGGCTGAGGCGACCACGAACCTGACGATCAAAGGCAGCGTGGAAATCCGGGCCGGCGTGCTCAAGGCCGGCACCAATATGCTGACGGTTTCCGGTAATTGGACCAACGGTGTGGGTTCAGCCGGCTTCAGCGAAGATACCAGCACTGTGCGCTTTGTTGGCAGCGCCGCCGCTGACATCCAGAGCGACGAGACCTTCTATCGCCTGGAGTTGAACAAGACCTACGCGGCACTCGACGGGCTCGAGGTGGCGAACACCGTGCATGTGCTCAACGACCTGGTGCTCACGGACGGCACGCTGAAACTCGACGGCGGCAGCGTGCTGGATGTGGACCGGGACGTTCTGATTGCCAACGGTGCGGGGTTGAACGCCAAAGATCGGGGAGGAGTGGAGATTCATGTCGGCCGGCATTGGTCGAATCTCAACACTGGCTTCGCCGACACTTACGGCTTCAACTGCGGTTACGATTCGCTGGTTGTCTTCGACGGCGGCGCCGTTTCCGGCGATCTGGGCACAGCCGCCGCGCAGGAAACCTTCGGCGCTGTGCGCATTGACCGGCCCAGCGGAACCCTTCGGGTTTTGGACGCACTGCTCCTACGCGATAACTTGACCATCCTCAACGGGAGTCTTTCCTATTCGGGCGGACCCTTTTCGCACCGGCTGCGCGGTGATCTCACCATCGAGACCGGTGGCGCGTGGTTCGACACAGTTTCAACCGTCATTTTCGACGGAACGAAGACGCAAAACCTAAACCACAAGAGCATGAACGGCTGGTTCAAACACCTGGTTGTGGAGAAGAACACGGGCATCCTCATCTACCCGCTGACGCTCCAAACGAACGTGCTGTTGCTGGGCGGCGGCACGCTGACCGTGCGGGAAGGCTACATGAATCTGAACGGCCACTACGTTCGTTGCACAGGCAATGTCACCGTCGAAAACGGTGGCACGCTGCAGATTGATGCCGGCGCTTGGGTTGAGGTGGGAGATCCCGGCACGTTGGAGGTGCAACCGGGTGGCACGTTGGACGTGCGCGGCGCGGAAGCCAATCCAGCGTCCGTCAAGAACTGGAGCGGCCCCTACGCGTTCCTCGTGCAGAGCAACGGGGTCATCCGCGCCCAGAACGCCGTGTTTCAGGGTATGAACACCAACGGGCTTTGGGTGACTCCGGGCGCAGTGGTTGATGAGCCGTTCACCTTCCACGGCTGCACTTTCCGGAACGGCGTCCTCGGCGGCACGCTCCTACGGCTGGAGAACAAGCAAGCGTTGACCATTCGCAATGCCGTCTTCCCGACCAACGCGGGGCGCGGCTCCAGCAATGTCACCAAGTCCAGCGCTACCGGCCGCGCGGATTTTGTTCACGCCACCGGCGTCTTCGCCGGCGAATCGTACGACGACGACACCTTCAATCTGATCAACTGGCACACGGGCGTGGCCAGTGCGGTCCACCTTAGCGGCCCGACATTCGCCACGATGGGCGGGCAATATGACTACACCGCGACCGTGACCGGCGACGTGCCGCTCACCCCCATCACTTATACTTGGACGATCACCGACCAGTCACCCATGGTGCATCTAGTCAATGACGTCGTGGATTCAGCGCTGGATCGCCAATGGACCACCGCTGGCACCAAGTCCGTGCAGGTGATCATCTCCAACATCCTGGGCACAGCCCAAGCCAACTTGAGCGTGGACGTGCAGGCGCTGGACTTGGCGGTCTTGGGCCGCCAATGGGTGGGACCGACGAACGCCGTCAATCTGTTGCTCAAAGGCACGAGCGCCTCGTCCACCTATCAGGTCCAGTATCGAACCAACCTGAACGACGGTTACTGGTCGAACGCCATCCCGGATGGCGCCAGCATCCTCGGCGCGAACGGCCAAACCCTGTGGCTCGATCTGGGTGGCCCGGGGCGTGACGTGAACACATCCACGCAGATGTTCTATCGCGTCGTCATGCCGACTCCATAGGTCACCTGCAACAGTAATTCGCGCCAAACCTCGGTGGTTCATGGCGGTTACGCTCGGTTCCTTGGACAGAGGAGCCGAGCGACGTTCGTGCAAAAACTGCGTTTGAACGCAATTGCCGGAATAATTGCTTTGCACGGAGGGAGCGGGTACGCGAACAATTAGGCCGTCGGTTTCACCGGCAGAAGAGACGTGCGAATCCTGTACAACATTCTGTTCACGATCGGCTTTTTCCTGGCCGCCCCGTATTATTTCATGCGGATGCGGCGGCGGGGGAACTGGCGGCGGGGCTTCGCGCAGCGGTTCGGCAAGTACGACACCAAACTCAAACAGGCCATCACCAACCGGCATGTGCTGTGGATTCACGCCGTCAGCGTCGGCGAGGTCAATATCTGCACTCAGCTCATCCGGGCCTTGGAGCCGCGAGTCCCAAACCTGAAAATCGTCGTCTCCACCACCACCACCACTGGCATGGGCGAATTGGAGCGCAAGCTTCCGTCGCACATCAGCAAGATCTACTACCCCATTGACCGGCGACCCTACGTGGCACGGGCGCTGGGGTCGGTGAAACCGGAAGCCGTGGTGCTGGTGGAAGCCGAAATCTGGCCGAATTTCGTTACCCGCGCCCGCAACCAGGGCATTCCTGTGTTCCTCGTGAACGCGCGGTTATCCGACCGTTCATATCGAGGCTATCGACGCTGGGGTTTCCTCTTCCGCCCGCTTTTCCGATCTCTGGCGGGTGTGGGCGCGCAGAGCGAGGCGGATGCCGAACGCCTGCGCAAACTCGGCTGTCGCCCGGGGGCCATCCGCGTCGTGGGCAGCCTGAAATACGATGCTGCGCAACTCGATGAGCGCCGCCCGATTGATGTGCCAGCCATGCTGCAACAACTCGGGGTGACGGAGCAGGCCCGCGTGCTCGTGGCCGGCAGCACGCACGCCGGCGAGGAGGCCATTCTGGCCGAGCAGTTCGCCCGGCTGAAGAAGAAGGTGACCGACCTCTTCATGGTCATCGTACCACGTCACTTTGAACGCGGTCGCGAAGCCGGTCGCGACCTGCAAGCTCAGGGGGTTCGCTTTGTTTACCGAAGCGAAGTCACGGCACGGACCGTGTATCTCCCCGGGGAGGTGGACTGCCTGCTGGTTAACAGCACTGGCGAGCTGAAGTATTTCTACGAGCATGCCGACGTCATCTTCGTGGGCAAGAGTCTCGCCGGCGAGGGGGGGCAAAACCCCATCGAGCCCGGCGCGTTGGGCAAGGCGATGGTCTTCGGGCCGAACATGCAAAATTTCTCGGAGATTGTCGGTGCATTGCTGGCCCAGAAAGGCGCGATCCAAGTGCGGGACGCCGCCGGACTCGAAGCCGCGCTGGGCCAATTGCTCACAGATGACAAGCTGCGAGCCGAACTCGGCGGCAACGCCCTGAAGGTTGTGAACGAAAACCTGGGGGCGATTGACCGCACGGTCGAGATGATCGTCGAGCATCTCCGCGACAAGAACAGCGAGCTCTACGTGGCACAACGGTAGTCGGCGATGGCCACGGCGCCGCCCGGTTCGAGCGCTGCGGGTACTCCTGCGGCAAGCGGAGGCTGCAGTGCCGGCTTTTCCAGCCCGCCCTATCCGCCGAGGATGCGTCGACCTTCGTCGAGGAAGATGCCCTTGAAATTCATCTCCAGTGCCTGCGGGTTCGTCGCCTTGCCGAGGGCTTCTTTCTCACTGACTTTCCCCTGCTTCACGAGCTGGAACAGCGACTGGTTGAAGTTGAGCATACCGTCATCGTTGCCGGTTTCGATGGCCGCGGGCAGCTTGTCCAGGCGGTTTTCTTCAATGAGCTTCCGGACGGTCGGAGTGTTGATAAGGATCTCCAACGCAGGGGTCATCTGGCCGGCGATCGTTGCGACCATGCGTTGGCAGACCACGGCTTGCAGTGTGCCGGCGAGCTGTCGGCGGATTTGCTCGCGTTCATCGGCCTTGAAGAAATCCAGAATGCGGCTGATGGACTGAGCGGCATTGGTTGTGTGCAGCGTGGAAAGGACGAGATGGCCGGTATCCGCCGCGCTCATGGCAGCGGTGAAACTGATCGCGTCGCGCATTTCGCCGATCATGATGATGTCCGGATCCTGGCGCAGCACATGTTTGAGGGCGTGATGGAAGGAGAGCGTGTCCAAGCCGACCTCGCGCTGTTCGATCACGGCCTGGTTGTCCTCGAAAACGTATTCGATGGGATCCTCCAGCGTGATCATGTGCTTCCGGAAATGCGCGTTAATGTGCTCAATCATCGCGGCGAGCGTGGTGGACTTGCCGCACCCGGTCGAGCCGGCCACCAGCACGATGCCACGGGGCGATTCCGCGATCTGCTTGATCTGGGCCAGCAGCCCCAACTCCTCGAAGCTGGGCACGATGGTCTTCACGTAGCGCATTGCCAGACACCACTGGCCCCGTTGCTGGAAGAGGTTCGTACGAAACCGGCCGACACTTGGGATGTAATAGGAAAAATCGATCTCGCGCTGTTCCTCCAGCCGTTGAATAAGATGTTTGGGGGTGATGCTCTTCACCACATGGTTCATCCATGCCTCGGATGGGGGCGGAGCTTCGACCGAGATCAACTGGCGGTTGATACGAAAGATGACCGGCGTTTCAATCTTCAGATGGACGTCCGAAGCGCCACCGTCCACCGCTGCTTTCAGAATCTTGTGGAATAGTTCCATGCCCGGACTCTAACAGAATCCCCTTCGGCTCGGCCAGCCACTAAATCGTCTGCTTACCAGCCGGCCATCGTCGGCCGGGAGAAAACTCAAGCCGCCTTTGAGGGGCGTGGTTAAGAAGCTTCTACGGTAGCACGAAACAATGGCGCGTGGGCGCAGGCAAGGAATGCCAAGTTAGGTTCGAACGCCGGCGGGATGTCGCCGGACTCCAAATGCCCGCGGCAAAGTCCCCAAGACGAGCCGAACTGCCCGCGGTCCCAAAGGCGACAATACCGACTCGCTTAGGCGAAGGAAGCGTTGGCGAGGGATGAAAGCCGGGCTTCCGCCTGTCGCGACAGACTGGTAAACACGACAGATACTTGGTAGCCGCTGTGCCGGTTACCGCTGCAAGACACCACAACGCCTGAGCAGTCGATTCGGGCGTCATCCACAGGGGATTGGAGGGTAATCGTCATCTCCGTCCAAGCGGAGAACGGAGTTGGACTGCGGAATTCAATTCCGTTCTTTCGAATAAGAACGGCGTCATGGTCGAGCGCGAGTTGCGTTTGACGAGCTTGAAGTGTGACCCCGTCAAAAGACCCGGCTTTGTCTGCTTTTCTGGCACTCATAGAACGCTGCAAAACTAACACACCGCAATGGTCCGTCAATTGCCGAGCGCATATCACAAGGCCACCTAACAGGGTTGAGCAGTTCTACCACTCAATCACCGCAGCGCCCCACGTGAGTCCCGCGCCGAACACAACCATCAGGATCAGGTCGCCCCGTTTCACTCGCCCGGTGCGCACCGCCTCGTCCAGCGCAATGCCCACGGAGGCCGCAGAGGTGTTGCCGAATTTGTGGACATTCACAAACATCTGCTCCGGCGTCGCCCCTAACCGGTCGGCCACCGCGTCAATGATTCGCTGATTGGCCTGATGCGGAATGATGCACTTGATTTGCGAGACCGTCAGGTCGCAACGGCGCAACGCCTCGCGCGCCGCGGTTTGCATGGCTTGGACGGCGTTTTTGTAGGTTTCTTTTCCGTCCATGCGCAGGTGATGCAGCCGCGCCACCACCGACTGCGCGGTTGCCGGACAACGGCTGCCTCCCCCCGGCATGCATAGCAGCTCGGACTTGTGCCCGTCTGCACCCATGACCGCTGTGAGCAAGCCGTGCGACTGCGGCCGGTACTGCAGAATGGCCGCCCCCGCGCCGTCACCAAAGAGGACGCAGGTGTTGCGGTCCTGCCAGTCAATGATGGTGGACAGCTTCTCCGCGCCAATCACGAGCACCGTGTCATAGGTGCGCGACATGATAAACTGCTGGGCGATCTCCAAGCCATAGATGAACCCGGAGCAGGCGGCCTCCAAATCAAATGCCGCCGCCCGGCGGGCGCCGATCTTGGCTTGAACCAAGCAGGCCGTGGACGGGAAAAACATGTCCGGCGTGATGGTCGCAACGATGATCAAATCCACCTGCTCGGCGGTAACGCCAGCGTCCTGCATGGCACGCAGCGCCGCCTGGGCTGCCAAGTCGGAGGTGTATTCGTTGTCGGCAGCGATATGGCGTTCCTTGATGCCGGTCCGGCTGGTAATCCAGTCGTCGGTCGTGTCCACCAGCTTTTCCAAATCGGCGTTGGTCAACACGCGCGAGGGCACGTAGGCGCCGACGCCGGTGATGGAACAAGTGCGCCCGACAAAATTGTAGCGGGCGCGAGGGTTCTTGAACTTACCAGTGGACGAGGAACTCATGCGGAAAGGGAAACGCTTGGCGCGGCCAGCACGGCGTTGGCCCGCGCAATCTGTTGCCCAAGCATGTGGTTTAGGTCGTGGCTGATCTCGCGCGCGGCAGCGCGGATGGCACTGGCGATCGCCCGTTCACGCGAGGAGCCATGCGCCTTGATCACAACGCCGTTGAGCCCGAGCAGAACAGCGCCACCATAGACCTCGGGGTCCAACCGTTGCTTGAGGGCATGAAAAGCGCCCCGCGAGAGAGCGGCGCCCAACTTGCGGCAGAGGTTGGCCTGCAATTCGCGTTTCAACAACTGGCCGATCGCCAGACTTAGACTCTCAGCGGTCTTCAACACCACATTGCCCGTAAATCCGTCGGTCACGGCGACGTCCACCGCGTCATCGAACAGGTCGAAGCCTTCCACGTAGCCGATAAAATTCAGATCGAGCATCGCACACAGCCGGGCCGCCTCGCGGGTTAGGTCGTTGCCTTTCGACTCTTCGGAGCCGTTGCTGAGCACGCCGACGCGCGGCCGTTCCAGACCGAGGATTTCCTTCGCGTAGAGGTTGCCCATGACCGCGAACTGCGCCAAGTGGAGCGGTTCGGCGACGGCGTTCGCACCGGCATCGAGCAGCACGAAGTCCTTGGTGCGCGAAGGCATGCGGCACGCGATGGCCGGACGTTCAACGCCGTCAAGCCGTCCCAACTTCATGGAGCCGGCCACAAGGGCGCCGGTATTGCCCGGAGAAATGACGGCATCCGCTTTCCCGTTCCGCACCAACTCGATGGCACGTACCATGGACGAGTCCTTCTTCTTGCGAATACCTTCCAGCGGTTTGTCCTCCATCGTCAGCACTTCGCTGGCGTGGACCACTTCGGTTCGGGAATCGGAAAGTCCGGCTTTGCGTTGCGCCGCGAGCACAGCGTCCTGCTGCCCCACCATCAGAAGGGCGGCAATGCTGGAATCCGCGTCGAGCGCCTGTTTGATGCCTGCGACGGCGACCTCACAGCCGTGGTCGCCGCCCATGACATCCACTGCGATGCGCATAAGGCGATAAGCCGGCGTCACAAGGCGGCGCCGCCGGCAGGCAAGCCCATTAAGCTCCGGCTGTAACCGTCAGGATTTGGCGTCCCTTATAGAAACCGCAGGCCGGGCAAACCCGGTGAGGGCGCGCCGGCGCACCGCATTGGGGGCAGGTGCCAAGCTGCGGCAGCTTCAGCACACTGTTGTACGCGCGGCGCATACGCTGCCGGCTCGTCGATGGTTTGCGCTTCGGAACGCCCATAACTCAATAAATTCGCTACAGTTTCAGTTTATCCAACGTGGACCACACCGACGGACACTCCGTCTTGGCGGTGCCGCTTTGGTTTTTGGCTTTGCCCAGGTCCGCCTGCGTCAACCCGGGACATTCCGGCTCGCACAACGGATGTTGCGGAAACGCGAGGAGAATATCTTCCCGGACCAGAGGCGTCAAGTCCACGAAATCCCCCTCCCGGGCAACCGCCTCTTCCCCCGCCAGCGGCACCAGACACGCCCAGTCCTCCAGTTTGACAGTGTGGGCGACCGGTTTGAGGCAGCGAACGCACTCACATTCCAGTTCCAACTCCAGCTTGCCACGCACGAGCAACTCCTCCTCCATCAACTCCGCCTCGAACTCGTACTTCAGCGGCTCCTTCATCTGGATGAGGGCATCCAGCGTCTGGATGTCCAATTCTTCCACCGGCAGTTCGCCCTTCAGCACGACGCTCTGCCGTTCCAAGTGACGCAAATTGACCAAGAGCGGCATAGTCGGTTCAAGATTGGAGGGTGGCGAGCTTTCGCTGGAGGGCGCGCCGGACGTGCGGCGGCACAAACGGCCGCACATCGCCCCCCAGCATCGCAATCTCCTTTACCATCCGTGAGCTTAGGAACGTGTAGGTGTCCTTGGGCATCATGAAAATGGTCTCGATCTTGTCGTTGAGCTTGCGATTCATGAGCGCGAGTTGGAACTCGAACTCGAAATCCGACACGGCGCGCAAGCCACGGAGCACGGCATGGGCTCGGCGCTTGATCACGTAGCTGGCCAGCAAACCCGTAAAGGAATCCGCCTCGGCGTTGGGGATATGCCGAATCGCCCGGGCGACGAGCGCTGCCCGTTCTTTCAACGTGAACAGCGGCGTCTTCCCGTCATTGCGGGCCACTGCCACGATCACCCGGTCAAACAGCTTCGACGCCCGCTCCGCCACGTCCAGATGGCCGTTGGTGATGGGATCGAAGCTGCCTGCGTAAATCACTGTCCGCATGCCCTGCAGTGTAACAGGGCAACGCGCGAAGCCCAGCGGGAAAAAGTCCCCCGGTTGACCACGCCCCGCCGGTTAGCTGCCGAAGAGGTGCTTGAGCGCACCGGAGGCCATCAGCCCCCAGATTCCCACGCTCAGCGCCGCCAACGAATCCCCCGCGATTAACCCGCCACCCACCAGCGACATCGTGCTCATGTCCTCTGGCAACACGCCGTTGTTTGGCTGCGCGTCGGAGGTTCGAAGCTTCGCCTTGATGTATTCATACACTGCAGGGATCAACCCGCCCGCTGTCCACCATAGCACGGTCGGTAGCTCCACGAAGCCGCCGAACGAGGAAGCGTAAGGGCTGGACAAGACCGTTGTGTCCAAAATGAACTCCGAAACGCGGTCTGCTCTCGCCCAAAACGTCTTTGGCGAGGCCCTGTCACCGAGCTTTCTGATGATGAACCTGCTCAGGATTAATACTATCAAAAGCGCGAAGAAGAGAGTCGCAAGCAGCCTGAAACTGTTCCCGGCCGGGATTCCTTTAAGCGTGACTCCAGTCCACGTGCCTCCCCACATCACCACGCTTAATGACCAGACGAGCTTCCCAGCTTTGACCAGCTTGCGAATGACTTCGATGAACAAGCCCAGCCCGATGCCCAACCACAGCGCCTTCATCACGTGCGGTTGGCTGGTGGTGATGCCCTTGAGCGCGCCGACGAACTTGTAGGTCATCGCCGACTGCCATTGCTGCGCGCCTTCGAGGTGCGGGTTGGCGAACTGGTCCTCCCGCAGCACCGGGTAGGCGCTCATGAACGTCTTGGCCAGCGCCACGGCCAGCACCGCGCCCATGGCGATGCCGATGACTTGGTAGCGGAATTGCATCACGCGGTTCGTGCCCAGCCGCCAGCCGGTCGAGCGGTCCTGCTGCATGTCGCCACCCTCGTTACACGCGATGAGCAGGATCGAGGCGCACATCAAACCCACGCCCGGATCGCGCAGGCCCAGCGCCGCCAGGATAAACACCGTCATGACGAACGCGCTGGAGAGTGGATTCCAATCCGTGAGCCCCAGCGAAATCCCGTTCACCAGAACGAAGAGGAAACACAGGCCCACCGCGACGAGGAGGAAGAACACCGGTTGATGCAACACTTGGCTGCCAACGATCACCGTGCCCGCGCCCCAGAACAGAATCCAAAGCACAAGGTTCACCATGTTCACGCGCTTCCAATCCTCGGCCGCCTGGACCGGCTCGCCGCGGCGCTTGAAGTACTGCTTCCCGGCTTCGATCAGGATCAGCGTAATATCGAGCGCTGCCGCACCGAGGATCGTGCCGAGCGCGATGATGAAGCCGATCTTGCGGAACGGCGCGTCCGGCTCGAGCCAGCCAATGCTGCGGAGATACGGCGTCTGCCAAATCCCAATGAGTGCGACCACGAGCGCTGGGATTGCGATGCGCGGGCCCACGATCATCCCGGCGCCGACGGTGGACGCAGACAAGTTGATCGCGCCAACGGCTGACACCTTGAGCGCGGCGAGCCCACCGAGGAAGCCCACGCCCATGCTTCCCCCCAGCTTGGCGACAGAACGCCGAAGCAGATTCTTGTCGGTCAGCGCGCGGAGGATGTTCGCCACTGCGAACCCGGACGGATATGCCAGTTGCATCCGGTCCACGAGAATGGGGGTGTAGAGCATGCCGATGCCAACGCCGAACATGCCGATGCACATGAAGTACAGGATGAGCTGCCACACGGGCGGCTCCGGCAGGCCGAGCCAGACCATCGCCTGGATCAGCACCGCCATGCCGCTCATGCCGGCGACCGAAGCCGCCATGGTTTGCATGTAGTTCGCGCCGTGCTTGCCCTCCGGCCCGTAGGGCAGCGTGACCGTGCTGCCGAGAATCCCGGCCAGCACTTGTCCACCGATGAAAAAGCCGATGGAGAAATTCATAAACGCCGCCGAGATGCCGCCCAGCGGACCCAAGACGAAGATGGCTACCGCTCCCAGCAGCAGGTGATAACGGGGAGAGCCGATGGGGGGAAGGAAGCGCCGGAAGCCCTTGGAAGCCGTGTTGGATTCAGCCATGCGTCACTGTGTTTCCTCCAACAAACTAAGAAGCGCACCCCCTTGGCCAGAACAAACCTCGGGACGGCCGCGGACTTGACGCGGCCTGGGGTCGGCTGCTGGCTTCCCGTGCGCCCTGAAAAATGACAAAAAGCGCTGTTGACACTTGCCCTCCATTTTGGTGTCATCCTGCTCCCCTTGGCGGGGAACACTTTTATGTACGCAGTCATTGAAACGGGCAGCAAACAGTATCGCGTGAGCGCGGGCGACACGTTGGAAGTCGAACGTTTGGCGGTGGAAGCCGGTCAGACGGCCACGTTTGATCGGGTTTTGCTCGTCAACAACGAGGGCAAGATCGCCGTCGGCACGCCCACCGTCGCGAACGCCGCCGTGCTGGCCGATGTCGTCGGACACAAGCGTGGCGAGAAGAAACTCACCTTCAAGATGAAGCGCCGTAAGGGCTATCACAAATCCATCGGTCACCGGCAGGAACTGACCGTGGTGAAGGTCAAAGAGATCAAGGCTTAAGGAAAGGTCCGATTATGGCACATAAGAAAGGTCAAGGCAGCGTCCGCAACGGGCGCGACAGCGTCAGCAAGCGGCTCGGCGTAAAGGCATTTGGCGGCGAGTTTGTCACCGCCGGCAGCATTATCATCCGCCAGCGCGGCACGAAATTCGTCGCCGGCGCGAACGTCGGCACGGGCCGCGATTGGTCGCTCTTCGCGCTGAAGGACGGCAAGGTCCTATTCGACAAGGACAGCAAGCGCGTCAACGTCGTTGAAGCCGCCGCAGCGAAGAACTAATACGCCGGACAAACTTTCAGGGCGAGGCTTCGCGCCTCGCCTTTTTTGTTGCCCCAAATCTTGATCGTAATCTTACTCTCGCTCTTAATCTCAGCGAGGCAGGATCAAGATTGAGAGGAAGAGCAAGAAACGGATCCGATGTTCATAGACGAAATCAGAATCTACGCCCGTGCCGGCCACGGCGGTAAAGGCTGCGTGGCCTTTCACCGCGAAGCCTACGTGCCCAAGGGTGGTCCCAGCGGCGGCAACGGCGGACGCGGTGGAAGCGTGATCTTGCAGGCCGACCACGACCTGAACAATCTCATTGCGCAGTTCTATGTGCCGCGCCTGCTGGCGGAGAACGGGGAGTTCGGCTTGGGCAAGGGCATGGACGGCCGCGCCGGCAAGGACCTCGTCGTCAAAGTCCCCTGCGGCACGCTGGTCTGGAAGCTGGACTCCATCAGCGAGGCTTCGGCAGGCGTAGAAGTCGCAGCAGCGGCGGGGAACTTCTTGCTCGGCACCGCCAAGCGCCCGTTGATCCGTCACGCCGGAAGCGATCGGGCAATGGAGATTGACCTGTCCGCGGATGAACCACCAACCGACTCCGCATCCGCGCCCAAACCACAGGGCGAACTGGTTGCGGACCTCACGGAGCATGGCCAGGAGTTTGTGCTCTGCAAGGGCGGCCGGGGCGGTTTGGGCAACCGCAACTTCGCCACCGCCCGGCGCCAGACGCCACGTTTCGCGCAACCGGGTGAGCCGGGCGAGGAAGGGGATTTTCTGTTCGAGCTGCGCATGATGGCCGATGTCGGCCTCGTCGGCTACCCGAACGCCGGAAAGTCCACGCTGCTCACGGCCATTTCGCGGGCCCGACCGAAGATTGCGCCGTACCCCTTCACCACGCTGCACCCGCAGATCGGCATTGTGGAGTATACGGATTTTCGTCGACTCGTTGTCTGCGACGTGCCCGGACTGATTGAGGGAGCCCACCAAAACGTTGGCCTCGGCCACGCCTTCCTGCGCCATATCGAGCGCTGCAAGATTCTCGTGGTCCTGCTGGACATGGCCGGCACGGACAACCGCACGCCTTGGGATGATTACCAGAACTTGCTCAAGGAACTGGAGCTTTACGATCCCGGTTTGGTGCAACGCCCACGACTTGTCGTGGCGAACAAGATGGACGAACCCGCCGCCGAGGAGAACCTGAAGAAGTTCAAGCGCCGCGTCCGCAAGACACCCGTGCTGCCGATCTCCGCCGCCTTCGACGAAGGCGTGGACAAGTTCAAACGCACCATCCGCGAAGCGGTCGAGGAAGCGGCTGCAGCGTGATGACCTCTGGCTGTGAAGGGCCGCCCCCAGCCGAAACGTGGTCTACTTCGCCTTGACGACCCAACCCGTCTTGACCGCCGCGTCGCCTGAATAAGACGCCTTGCTCCGTTCCTCTTGTGTGCTCTGTATGGTGATTTCGCCGACAAGCTTCTCTTCCGTGAACACCACCTCGCCTTTGTCGTCCTTGGTATCCACCGTCTCGTAGAGGTTCAGCTTGTCGCCCGCCTTGAAGCCGTGCTTGGAGCCGAGGGAGACAATGATGGCCTCCTTGCTCGCCACGGCGAGCACCTTGCCGGGCGTTTGCCGGAGCGCATCCGCCGCCGCCGTGGCCGCTGCCGTCGCTTGAGTTGCTTGGGTCGCCTTCTGCTTGCTCCGGGCTGACTGTGGCAAGGCAACGGGCTTGAGTTCCGTCGTGATCTGGGCCAGCGCGGCCACGGTGGCCTTGCCGAGCGCACTGTCCATGAATTCCTTGTTGTCGAAGCCGATCGTACCCCCGCTGCCGCCGATGTTCACCCCGATATCAAAACCCGCCCCCTTGTGCTCGCCGGCGGCCGAGCCGGCCTTGATGACCTTGCGGTTGGATGCGTCCACCAACCGCCAGTCAATCCGCACGTTGGAGACGCTTGACTTGACGCCCAGATTGCCGAGGTTGCCCGGCACGAAACCGCCCAGGCCGACCTTCGATTGCTTGGAGCCAAACTGGGTCACCTTGCCCGTGAACATGAAATCTGCCCCCGCGAATCCGCCTTTCTCCACCTTTTCCGAAGGCTCGACCCAGCCATCTTCGCCCAACTTGATTTCATCCTTCAGCACTTCGAGCTGGGTGGTTTCCAGCACCGTGAACTTGTTGATCTTGGCCATCTCGGTGATGAGCATCTCCGCCAGGCCTGCCCCCAAGGCGGGTTGCCAGTATTGAATCGCCACGGTGTCGCCGCCGAATGGAGCGACAATGAGGCTGGGCAGATTGCCGTCCTGGGCCTGCCCGCGCCCGGGCAGCGCCAGGACTGCGCTACACAGTAAGAATTGAAGAATCGAAAGCTTCGTTTTCATGGTTTTGTCATCTCGACGGAGACATCTTCTGAAGCAGCCGGGCGGGCTTGTCAACAGTTCTCTGGAGACGCTTCGCGCCCCTCCGAGTCATGTAGATCAATCCGCGCCATTCTTCGGTCTTGGCATGGTCTCCCGACGGCGACAGCCAGTTGCTTGACGGGTTCGGTTTCGGATTTTTCTTGTGCCCCCCTTCCCTTTTCGTAGCTAAATGCAGCCATGCTCAAAGCCGGAATCGTCGGTCTCCCCAACGTCGGCAAATCCACGTTGTTCAACGCGCTCATCCGGTCGCACAAGGCGGCGGCGGCCAATTACCCCTTCTGCACCATTGAGCCCAACCTTGGCGTCGTCACCGTACCCGACCCGCGCCTCGACGCCCTCGCCAAGATCGCGAAGGTCAACACCCGCATTCCCACCACCATTGAGTTCCTGGATATCGCCGGGCTGGTGAAGGGGGCGTCGCAGGGCGAGGGTCTGGGCAACAAGTTCCTCAGCCACATCCGCGAGGTGGACGCCATCATTCACGTAGTGCGGTGCTTTGAGGACCCGGATGTTATCCACGTCACCGGCGGGATTGATCCGGTACGCGACATCGAGATCGTGACCACGGAACTCGTGTTAGCCGACCTCGAAGCCATCCATCGCCGCCGTGATAAGATCGGGAAGGAAATCAAGGGCGGCGACAAACACGCCGTCGCCGAGAACCACGTCCTCGACAAGCTGGAGGCGCACTTGAACGTCGGCAAGCCCGCCAATACAGCGGGTCTGGTCAAAGAGGAACACGAGTTGAGCACTGCCTGCCCGCTTTTGACCGACAAGCCCACGATCTTTGCCGCCAACGTCAAGGAAGGGCAACTCGCGGCGGTGGCGAACGACCCGCAGGTGGCCAAGGTTCGCCACTACGGGCGCATGCATCACGCCTGTGAAACCGTCGTGGTTTGCGCCCAACTCGAAAGCGACCTCGCCGATCTCTCCCCGGAAGAGGCAGCGCAATATCTCACCGAGCTGGGCGTAAAGGAAACCGGCTCGGACGCGCTCATTCGCGCCACCTACGAACTCCTCAGCCTGCGGACCTTCTTTACGTTCAACGAAAAGGAAGTGCGCGCCTGGACGGTGCCGGCGGGCACCAGCGCGGCACGCGCTGCGGGACGGATCCACACCGACTTCGAACGCGGCTTCATCAAAGCGGAAACCGTGAACTGCGCCGATCTGGTGAAAGCCGGCTCCGTAGGGCACGCACGCGAAACCGGTCACTACCGCATCGAGGGCCGCGATTACGTGGTCAAGGACGGCGACGTGCTGCTGATCAAGTTCAACGCGTAGAAGCTTCTCCCTAAATCGGGCTCGTCGGGTTGCCCGCGTGCGAACGGAAGTGACGGTCAGGAGGAGCGCGCCCGGTCCCCGGGCGCAGCGGCCAAACCTGCCAATCCCTGCGAGGCCTGCACCCCATCGGATGGTTTCCCCGCGCTGCGGACAGGGATTGTCCGCGGTCCAATGCCGCAGCGGTGTGGGGATTTCGTTCGCCGTGACCGCCTTTTCCTTTCCCACCCGGGTCGTCCTTCCTGCTGGCAACCTAGAGCCGGGTTTGCCATGCTGCGCACGTGAGTGACGATTTCCAGGAAAACGTATTTAAGACCCGTAAGTTCTGGATCATCGCCGGGGCGGTGACCGCGGGGGTGGTGGTGGTGGCCTTGGGGGTGTGGCTGGGCCGCCCCGCGTACCGGCATTTCAAGGAAGTCCACAGCCTCAAGCAGGCAAGACAGTTCCTCGAAAAGAAGGATTTTCGGAACGGGATCCTCAGTCTGCGCGCGGCGCTGGCTGCAAATCCGGCCAACCTGGAGGCCACCCGACGCATGGCCGAGTTGGTGACCGAGGCGCAATCGCCGGCCGCCCTGGGCTGGTGGCGGCGCGTTGCTGAGCTCTCGCCCACGATCGAGAACCGGCTTCTGTTGGCCACCATGGCGATGCGGTTTGAGAAACTGCCGTTTCCGACCGCCATTCAAAAGCTCGACGAGACACGGAAAGCCGGTGCGGAAACGAATGTGGCGTACCATCTCGTTGCCTCACAGCTCGCCCTTCATCTCAATCGGATCGAAGACGCGGCTCAGCATCTATCAACCGCCGTCAAGCTGGAGCCAACCAACCGGTTGCACCAACTGAACCTCGCCACCTTGCGTCTGCAGCAGAAGGATTCCGCCATCGCGGGTCAGGCCCGGGCCGAACTAAGCGCACTCACTACGGATCCAAAGCTGGGCGAACACGCGCTCCGTTCCTTGGCGGCGGATGGCCTGGTGCGTAAACAGTATGCAGAAGCGGAGGAGCTGTCCCGGCGGTTGCTCGCCGTCCCCCAAGCGCGTTTCGAAGATCGACTCAAACACCTCACCATCCTCACCGCCGCCGGCAGCCCGCAAACCAACGCGTGGCTGGTGCAAGTCCAGCAGGAAGCGGCGACCAACGCCTCGAAGGCGGCTTATCTTGCCGGCTGGCTGAACGGCCATGGTCAATCGCGCGCGGCGTTAGACTGGCTGGGGACCTTGCCACCGTTGATTCGCACCAATCCTCCCGTTCCGGTGGTGGCATCCGACTGCTATTTGGCGCTCAAAGACTGGGCCGGCTTGGAAAACTTCCTCGCTGATCAGGACTGGGACGAGCAAGAGCCGATTCGGCAGATGCTGCTGGCCCGGGCGACCCGCGAGCAGGGCCGGCGTGACGTGGCCGATCTACAATGGCGGCGGGCGTTGGGTGCGGCCAGCGTCAAAGGTGAATTCTTGGGCGCAATTGCTCACATGGCGGCAGTTTGGGGTTGGGCGGAGGAATCCGAAGAAGTCCTCTGGGCGCTGGTCAAACGCGCCCCGTGGCAAGATGAAGCCTGGCAGAAATTGATTGAGGCCCGGCAACGGGCGGGCGATACCGCGGGCCTTTACCGGGTTTTCAGCGCATGGCTCGAAGCCAAACCCAACGCCGTGGTCGTGAAGAATAACGTTGCTGCGCTGGGGCTGCTCCTCGGTCGAGACATCGAGAAGTCGGCCCGGCTAGCCCGGGAGGTATATCTCAGTGCCACCAACAGCGGCATGCCGGCATCCACACACGCCTTCGCCTTGCATCTGGGAGGGAAGACGGTGGACGGACTTCAGGTGTTGGAGGCGCTCCCCGAGAAAGAACTGCAGCGCCCCGAGGTGGCCACGTACTACGCCATCTTGCTTGGGTCCGCGGGGCAGCGTGAGAAAGCGGCTACCTTCGCGACCTTGGCGGAGAAGGCCCGACTCTTGCCTGAGGAAAAACTTCTGTTGGAAAACGCCCGCTCCGGCAAATAGGGCAGATGCCAAGCCCGAGCCGTTCGATGCGATGGCTCGCCAAGTTCCAATTCAGTCGGCTGTGATCGTTCGCAGGGCGTCTTCGAGCTGCTTCCGCAACTGCTCACGCTCGGTTTCTGAAGCCTCGCGTGGCACCCAAATGGGCGACCCGAACACCGTTTCCCAGCGCGCAAACGGCAGCGGCACCAGGAAGCCATCCCAGCTCTTGAGTTGAATGCGCCAGCTCAGCGAATACGAAACGGGGACAATCGGCAGGCCAGTGATCTGCGCCAGCGATAGAACCCCGGGCTGCATGACGTAACGCGGCCCGCGCGGGCCATCCGGCGTGATGGCCAGGTCATAGCCGCGCTCCGCCCAACCAGTCAGTTCCAGCAACGCCTGCGGCCCTCGGCGCGAGGACGATCCGCGCACCGGTTGCACACCGTAGCATTCGAGAATGCGGGTGAGAAACCCGCCATCCTTGCTGGCGCTGACCATCGCGGCGAGGCCTTTGCCCGCGCTGCGGCTTCGAATGAAACCGTGGTAAATCTCCAAGCAGAGGGCCAGCCGGTTGTGCCAGATCACGTAGATCGCTTGCTTTGCCGGTGGCGGGCTGAAGAACCCTGAGCGATCCTCCCAGCGGCGGCGCAACGTCAGCGCCATGATGCGCAGCGCGCAGAATATCGTGAGCGCCACCAGCCGCTGCACCAGCGTTGCCCTATGCGGCACCACGATCCCGGACTTGTGTTGGCTGGCTTTCGATTGTGCGTCCGCCGACTCCATCAAGCCCCTTTCTTCAAACACGCGCGGACCAAATCCTCCACCGTGGCCGGCGCCCCGAGCACGGCCGCCACGCCCCGCACGGCTTCGTGAGCTTCAACTTGTTTGAAACCCAACGCCATCAGCGCCAGCACGGCGTCGTTGACCTTCTGATCCGCTGCCGAAAGACCGCGCTCCGCACTCGACGCCTCCCATGCGGCTGCCATCCCAACCTTGTCTTTCAGTTCCACAACGATGCGCTCCGCCGTCTTGCGCCCGACGCCGGAAATCTGGGACAGCGCCTTCACGTCGCCGCCTGCCACGGCGCCGCGGAACGCGGTCACGTTCATGCCGCTGAGCACGTTCAGCGCGATCTTCGGCCCGATGCCGCTGACGGTGTTGATGAGCAGTCGAAACAGGTCGCGCTCGGCGGGGGTCATGAAGCCGTAGAGCACGTGGGCGTCTTCCCGGATGGCAAGGTGCGTCAGGAGTTTCACCTCCTGCCCTACGGGCGGCAGTTTGTCGAAGGACGACAGCGGAATCAGCGCCTCGTAACCCACGCCGTTTACATCCACCGTCACTTGAGTTGGCAAGGAGTCAACGAGTTTGCCGTGAAGGAAAGAGATCATGCTTCAAATTCGTTTTCGGGGTGTCAGGCTATAGCGGCCGGTTTCCTGCGCCTGGACCAACGCCAGCGCCAAGGCGTCCGCAGCATCCGGCGCCGGCAGTTCGGGCAGCGCCAACATCCGCTGCACCATACGCGCCACGGCTTCCTTCTGCGCCGCGCCATAGCCGACGATGGCTTGCTTGACCTTGCGGGGCGCGATTTCGACGACTTCCAAGCCCGCCTCCGCCACGGTCGCCAGCGCTGCGCCGCGCGCCTCGCCCATGATCAGCGCCGTCTGCAGGTTCTGGGCGAAAAACAGCCCCTCGACCACACAGAGGGTCGGCTTGTGCTCGCGGGTCACCGCGCGCAGCGTTTGGGCAATCTTCGCCAGACAGCGCGAGCGTGGCCAGTTGGCGGGACAGGCGATCGTCCCTTGGGCCAAGGTCAGCGGGCGCGGTTTGGCAAGCTGGATCACACCGTAACCGGTGCCGCGCAGGGATGGATCGAGGCCGAGAATCACCGTGTCTCGCGTACCCGTTCCTGCAAGCGGCGCTTCACATACCGGCGCCACCGTGCGCGGCCCGCCCGCGAGCCGTGCCTGCATTTGTTTGAATTGCTGCGCGGTGATGCCCACAGCCGCAGTCTGCCAACCCCTGCCGTGGTGCAAAAGGAGAAAGTCCCGCCTCGAAATGCAACGCCCGCGGAAGAAACCTTCCGCGGGCGGGTGAAAGCGAACGTCTGGAACTACTTGTTCGTCGTGGCGGCGGGCGGCGTCGCCACGTTGCTGACCGCGGGGACCGCGGGGGTGGTCGCCGGAGCGGCGGCCTCGACGGGAGGCGTCACCAGACCGGAGGGCTGCGCCGCCTGCTTGCTCAATTCCTTCTCAAAGTCGCTCGTCGAGCGTTTGTCAAAGTGGCCCTGCAGGATGCCCAAGCCGATGGCCAGGACAAAGAAAGCGGCCGCGAAGTACTTGGTGATCTTCGTGAGCATGTTGCCGGAGCCCGCGCCAAAAAGCGCATCGGTGGCCGCGCCGCCGAACGCCAGGCCCGCGCCCGCCTCCTTCTTGGGGAGCTGAACCAAGACGAGCAGGATCAGTGCGACGCAGATGAGCACCAGCACGAACGTCAATAAACCAATGAAAAAGGACATAGTGTTTTCCTAGATGGAGTTCTTGATGATGTCCGCAAAGCTGCGCACTTCCAACGCCGCGCCGCCCACCAGGGCGCCGTCCACGTCGGGCAGGCCCATGAGCTCACGCGCGTTCGCCGGCTTCACGCTGCCGCCGTATTGGATGCGGACCTTCTTCGCCACGGCTTCGTCGAACATGGTGGCAATCACCTTGCGGATGAACGCGTGCGCTTCCTGCGCCTGCGCCGCACTCGCAGTCTTGCCGGTGCCGATGGCCCAGACGGGTTCGTAGGCAACGACGGTTTCCACCATCTGTTCCTTGCTCAACCCGGCGAGGCTGCCGCGAACCTGTGTTTCCAGCACCTTCTCCGTCTGGCCGCCTTCGCGCTCGGCGAGGGTTTCGCCAATGCAGACGATCGGCTTCAGCGAGGCCGCGTGCACGGCGAGCGCCTTCTTGGCGATCAACGCGTCGGATTCCTTCTGGAACTGCCGGCGCTCGGAGTGGCCGAGGATGACGTAGCGCACGGAGAATTCTTTGAGCATGACGGCGGCGATTTCGCCCGTGAAGGCACCGACACCATTCTCGCTCATGTTCTGCGCGCCGAGGCGGAGGTTCGAATCGAGGATAGCTTTGGAAACTTCACCCAGCGCGGTGAAGGGC
>CAZWJC010000032.1:0-36627 GCA_964634255.1 uncultured Verrucomicrobiota bacterium
CGATTTTCTCGGCCTCAAGGTCGGCGCGAACCTTCTTCCGGCGGCGTTCGGCAGCCGCCGGTTCAGTCGCGGCTGGTTCAGCAGCCGCTGGCTTGGGGGCGTCGCCTGCGGCGGGCGCCGGGTCCTGGGCAAAGCCAGCAATGCGAAACGCGACAATGCCAGCGAGAACGAGGAGGGGAAGTTTCGCTTTCATGAGTTTATGGTCTGCTGTGAGCTTGGTGGATTGACAATAACCGAACACGTGATCTTTTCGAATTGTTTCTGCACGCATGTTGCTGTTTTGCTGTGCCGCGTTGGTGCGCGGCCGCTGTATCGGACTCGAATCGTTGTCGTCTTTTACAGGCAGGTTAACCTGCCTGGACCTGTGGCGGTCAGGGTAACTGGCGCATGCGCAACGTGCGACGCGCACCGTTGGCCTCAACCACTACCGCTTCATCCTGGATCTCCACGCAGCGCACCTTGATGCGACCGCCGGCGATCGACACTTCTCGCTCTTCGCCCTCGGCGAACACGATGTTGTTGATGGTGGCAAACCGATGGCCCGGCGACCCGGCGACCGCCTTCAGAGCCAGCGCGGTTGCATTCGCTGGAGCGTTGGTCTTGGTCGTCACTTCACCAAACAGGCGCGCGGAGCCGGGAAAAAACGGATCCTGCCCCTCTTTCGGAGACTTCGGCAGACTAAACACCGACTGCGGGATGGGGGGCAATTCGATTGTATCGGCCTTGGCCAAGTCCTCGACGGTTCCTCCCGCCGTGCCGTTGGTGCCCACCACCGCCCCACCGCCTGTCTTGGTTTTACTGCCAGACTTGGCCTCTCGCTTGGCCGCGGGTTGTTTCTCCGCCGGTTTCGACTTGGCAGCCGCATGAGCGACCGCGCCACCGAATCCAAACAAGCCCGCGGCGACGGCCAGCATCACGATACGGTTAAGGAATAGAGTCTTCATGGGCGCGTGTCAGGAAGTGGGCTTTACCAACGTGACAATGTCCATGCGGAAGGTCAGTTTTTCACGCTCAGCCCCGCTTGCAGTCGGCGCCGGCTCCAGTTCCAAATTTTGAATTCGCGCATAGGGGTAGCGGTTCTCAAACTCGGCAACAAACTTGCCCAAGTCGTGATAGTACGCCGTGCCGACGATATTGATCGAGACTTGTCGGTAAGGGAACTTAGGCAAGAGTGTGGTTTCTTTCTCGACCGGTTGCCCGAACTGCGGAATCTCCACTTTGTGTGTCGTCTTGAACTGGCGAATGACGTTCACAACCCAGGAGTAGAGATCGCCTGATGCCATGTCCGCCTCAATCGTGTCCAAGCGCTGGCTGGCCAAGGTCAGCTTCGTCTCCAAATCCTTGGCAGCCCCCAACGCCTTGCGCACCGACTCGCTCTGGTTCTGGGCGGCACTAATCTTGTCCGCAAGCGTCGTCAATCTGCGGTACTGGGCGTTCACCAGCACGTACCACAAGCCCGCCAGCACGGCGGCGGTTCCGACCAGCACCAATGCCGCTTGGCGGCGTCTTCCTTTGAGCGAGGGGTTCATCGGGTTCGATCCGGGGCGCGACATTCAAGGGTGAACAGCACGCAGGGCTTGTTGTTATTCGGGTCCACTTGCGGCGCAGAAAGATTGCGGAGGCTCACCTCATTCGTGGCGCCCAGCATATCCTTGAAGAAGCGGGCATTGGCAATGCCTTCCTTGAAGTGGTTGACCTGGTCGCCCGGATTGGAGCTGCCATCCTTCGCATCCAGCACCACTAGAATCCGCTCGGTCGCGGTCGCAGGCTTGCTGGCCGTGACTCGTTTGGCGTCATTGGTCTTGGCCTTGGTCGCTTCCGTGAACGCGTAGGTCAGTTCCGTGCGCAGCCGCACGAGACGCACATCGGGCACAGTCGTCTCCTGCAAAGCCTGCAGCAGCGGAGCATGGAGAAACCGGTTCGTCGCGAGCTGCTGCAAGGCATTCAAATTCTGGCGGACACGGACAAGCTCCTTCTGGCTGGTGAGCACGTCCTGGTATGCCGCATTGCGAGATTGCAGGTCGGTTTCCAACCGGCTCAGCTCACTGTTGCGCACAAGCGTCCGGGTGTAGAGCAGTGTGCTCCAGAACAGCACGGCCGCGATTGCCACGCCGCCGAGCCAGAACGCACGCTTGACGGGATCCCGTCGCCGCATTTCCTCGGCGGTCCTCGCTTCAGCCAGCAAATTCAAGCGGATGGGCATAATCTCAGGAGGCGGTCAGGGCGGCGCCCACGGCGACAGCCAGATGTGGGGCACACTGTTCGAACTCAGCCGCGCGCTGCGGGGCCAGCGCCAGTTGCAGCGACGTGGTGGGATTCCACGTGCGGCACTGGGCCGTCAGTTCGTTTTGGAGGATTTGCATGACCAGTTCCGACCGGGCCGATCCCCCGCTTACGAACACCTGGCTGACCGCCTTGTCTTGTTGGTGCTCGTAAAAATCAATGGAGGCGCGCAATTCACGCGCCAGCGACGAAATGACTGTTTCCAAGACGCCCTGCACCTCACCCGGCATGCCGAGCTTGATGCCTTCCGCCTCAGCGTAACTGATGCTCAGCGATTCCGCCACCGCGGCCGTAAGCCGATCTCCCCCCACGCCCACTGCCCGCAACAGAACCAATTCGCCTTGCTGCAGGACGCAGATGGACGACCCTTTGAACCCGATGTCCACCAGAGCGATGATTTCCTTGGAGAAGATTTCCGGCAAGGCTTGTTCAAACGCGTTCACCGGACTGATCAGGCTGGGCACCATGAAATCCGCTACCAGGCCGGCGCGCCGGGCACCTTCGGCGTAGTCCGCCACAACTTGGCGCTTCGCTCCGGCGACCACCACTTTCTGCTTGAGCGCCCCCACCTGCGCACTGGCGCTAGCCGCGCCACCCGCCTGCGGCATGGCTTCGTAAATCACATGACTGTCGAGGACGTAGTTGGCAAGGTCCTGCTGCAAGTAGCTCTTGGCGTTATGGCGAAGCACAAGATTGAGACTCTCTGCCGGCACCCGCGGCATCTCCACGTGCCGAACGAAGGCGTCATTCGCGTTAATCGCCAAGGTCACCTGCTTGGGCCGCACGCCATCCAACTCCTGCAAGACCGCTTTGAGGTGTTCCCCCAGCAAGTCCGGCGACAAGCTCTTCTCGAAGATGGGCGCATCCAACAATGCATAATTGGTTAGTGCGAGGTTCTCACCTCGAAGCTGGAGGAAAACGGCCTTGGTGGTTCGGCTGCCCAAATCAACCGCCAGCACTTGTCGCTTCTGTCGAGCCGCGTTGCTGAGAAATCGCAGGGCCATGAATCGTCTGTTATCCCGTTTGTGAACCGAATGCAAGCTACATCTTTCACCCCACCGCAGGGCGAACCACCTGTCTGCTAAGCAGCCGGCATTCCAAGCCTTGGCGTGCGGGAAAGGAGGGGGATGTGTCCGCTCTCGGGTCGAACTCTGTCCTGCCCTGCCTCAGCTTTTGTCAGAGAGGGGGACGATTTCGAGCTTGCCCCCCTCGTTGGTGCAGAAGGTGAGCAACAGCGAACTGAAGGCGTACTGACCGTTGACAAACTGGTCAGCGTTGGCAACCAAGGTGAACTCGATCAACCCCGCCGCGCAAGGGATGTAAGCGATCCGAGCCGATTGCAGCATGCCTGCGGCACTACGAAACTGCAGATCGAAGGCGGGACCGGTTTGGTTCGCGGCACTCTGGTTGAATTCTTCCAAGATGCGCGCGCTGGGATATCGGCTCAACAACGGCCCACGCAGGGTCTCGGGCTTGGGCGGGGCCGAGCTCGCAGTCCCCATCCGCATGATGCGGAGGTTGATGAAGCAGGTGTAATCCGACTTTACCAACACCAGCTTCTCGGGATTGGAGGCATCGAGGCGAAATTCGGGCGGCATTACGAAGGCGAATTCATTCGTGCCAAACTGGACAAACGCCCGCCGCACCGGCTCCGACCCGATGAGTTCTCCGTTTTGCAGGGAAGCGCTGAGAACGGTCTCCGTAAGCTGGTTAGTGGCGACCGTCTCCTGCCCCACGGCGACAGCGGCCGTCACACAAAACCCCAGCACGACCAGACAGGGGAGCAAGTTGATTTTACGGTGCAACATTGTAGGTCACGGTATTCGGTGGCGGCACGGCCCAGTTGTATCGGATGGGCACCAAAGCGCTCGGAACGCCAGGTGGCTGCTTGGCGGGATCCATGAAGTTCAAGTCGAAGCTGAAGTTCCGTTTCGGCGGATCATAGTACTGCCCCGGATTCTTGAACTGGGTGGTGGCACGGGTGCTGGTGAATAGATTAATCAAAGAAGTATTGAGGGTCAGCGTCTTCTCGCTTGGGGTGTTCCAATCTTCAAGCAGCCGCGGGAGATTATGCACCCCACCATTGAACTGTGTGGATCCAGACCCGGTTGAAAGCGTGTTGCCAGTAATGATCGCCGCGTTCACCGTGTTGTTGACCGCTTGGCGCGTGGTGTAACTACCGCTGCTCTTGGCGTCGCTCCACGCCGAGGACAGCACCGTGAGCGCATCGGACATCAAGGCAGCAGGCACGGTGGCCGTGGTGTTGGTTGTCCCCAAGTGGGCCGGATTCGGGCAGTTGTAATGGCCCTGCACGTAAAGCGGGTTCGGCGTTGCGACACTGAACCCCAGCCCGCCGTGGCTCGGCAGGGCTACGCCATTGGTCAGACGCACAGCCGCAAGCTGTGAGGAGGTGGTTGTTCGGTTGTCTGCCGCGTAGAGAATCGTGGGATACGTCCCCGACCCACTCGGAAACTTGGCCTGGACGGCGGAATTGGTTGCCAACCACTGCGAGTACTTGCCGATGTCCACCTGGGTGGGAAGAACCGTTTTGCTCTCTCGTTGGTCTGTGAAGCTATTCGTCAGGGACAGGAACGGGAAATTCGTGGCGAGGGCTTCGGGTGTGCTCGGTGACGTCAGGATGATGGGCACCGGATCCACACCGGGCACCATGCCATTGACGCTGTTGCGGATCGCAACCGTGACGGTGGAGTTGCTGACGAGGAGTTGCACCTGCGCCTGGTTGTACAGCCGTTGCATGCCTTCGTGCGTCGCGGGCGACTCGGTCCCAGGCGGGATGTCAATCGTCGCGTGCGTGTTGGTCATGTTGATTGAGATGGACACGGTGGGCACGTTGGTCTTGTACGTGGGAGAGCCCTTGTAAGTCCCCTTGTTGGCCCAACTCGGCCCCTGACCATTCCACTTGGGGGACGTAATGGTGCCGGTGGCAGTCACCGTTCCGTTAAACGTAAGCGAAGCACCCGTGCCGGTATAGATGTTGCCATTGGCATGCGTCCGCCCGTTCACCACCATCGTGGCACAGGTGCTAAATTCCAGTAGTCCATTGTAAAAAATGGCGTACGTGGTGATTGGCACCAAGGCGAACATAATATCCTCCTGCACGGCGTTGGTAATATCTAACCGACCATCCTTGGAGCGGACGTTGGACAAGACGCGATAGACCGGGCTGTTAATCGCAAATGCTCCTGGATACTGCGACGGCAGCATCCCTGTGTAGTTGGTTAGGAATTCAACGTACGTGCGGTTGGCATTGCCCCGCCCGTCGGAAAACTCAAAATTCGACCAATACGGGCTCTCGCTCGCGCTGGGGATGTTGGTCCGGTAGAGGGCGAGGTTGTTCTTCATGCCTCCCAGGCCGAAGTTCTGAAAGTCATACGACATGCGCGCGTAAACCTTCTCCACTGCGGCCTCCGCCACGTGCAGGTTCGCCGTGTATTCGTTGTTGCGCTCGTTAAGCCTCGCAACCGTGGACGTACGATTCATGGCCGCCGCAAGCATAATCGCGCTCACGCCCGCCAGGGCAAGCACGGTCAATAGGGCATAGCCACCGGTCACACCGGCAGGATGGGGGATGGTAAGTTTCATGGCCCGTCAGGAACGTGAGGAGTGACCTTGAACTCCAACTTGTAATAGTCGTAGTAGTTGCCAGGACCCACCCGAGTCAACGGATACTGATACTGGCAGAATTCCAACCGCACACCAATCACCCCTTTGTGGTTAAGATCTGTCTGAACGTTACCCCGGTAATCCTCGGCTCGAAAATACATGCTGTTGGTCAGATAGCCGGCGATGAGTTGCCCCTCAGTCTCACCACTCCGAATCCGACGCAACTCACCCTTGTCTGTGTCGAAATAATACCGGACAAACTTGCTCTTATCGGTGGTCAGATTCAGCTGCAGTGCCGTGCCTTGCTGCGGCGAACCATTGGCAATGGCCTCGAAGGAGTCGGCATCGCCCTGCCCCACGTCCCAGAGTTTGGCCGAGCGGATATCCAGCGTGAGTTTGTCGAAACCAATGCGCGACTGATCGCTCGCCCCCAGCTTGCTGATGACCAATTCGTTTTGTTTCAGCCCAAACAGGTGGGCATACACCAACGCCACCACCACCAAGCTGAAGACCGCCACGGTCACCATCAACTCGACCAGCGTGAGCGCTCGTTCGCCCGCGGAGGAAGACCCAACGTGCGACGACACAGGAACGGACTTCGTCTTCATAGCGTGCTGGCGTCGCGATTGTCGGGCGCCAAGAAAGTACAGACGGTGTTTGTGAACAACCGCGTGGTGTGCGCGGCGGAAAACTGCCAAACCGTATCCACTCGGACTTGATGCACCTGAACCGGAGGATTGGAGGAGCCGTTCAGGAAGATTGCCTGCACCGAAACAAAGTTGGTTGCCCGCATGACGTTGGTTCCTTGGATCGGCAGGTCGAGAACCGCCCATGAATAGCCTTTGCCCTGCCGGGTCGCCGCATTGTAGGTCCAGCCAACCAGGTTCAGATTCGTGATCTCGTTCTTGCCCAATGCCGGATCCCACACTGCCGAACGAGCCTGTTCCACTTGCTGGATCGCCAACGACTGAGCAGCGAGCGAATAGCCTGACCATTCCGCTCGCCGTGCGGTCTGCACGTAAGCCACAACGATCATTCCGAACGAGAGCGCTGCAATCGCCATCGCCATCACCACTTCAACCAAGGTGAAGGCCGATGGCCGGGCCGTCGCGCCTCGGTTATCGCATCGAGTATTCATACTGTTCCTGTTCGCGTCGCCATGCAAAAGCATTATCCGGTCCGGTTGCCCATCGAAAAACGCCTCGGCAACAAAGCCCCGCGCTACGCCGGTCACGAGCCCTCGGCTTCGCGCGGTCCGCAAATGTCTTCCGCAATCCACCAGGCACAGCCTATTCGCCGACTTGACTCGGCAAATCCGCGGAAACGGCAGCGCCGCGCTCTGCCCACATCGTATATCGCTGGCGAAAAAAGCAGCACCTGCGCCACGATTCACGGAGTCAACTTTGGCTCGGATTGCCACGGAATGCGGCGCAAACCGAGTGAAGCCCCGGCTTACAGGCGCCTCACCGTGAGTCGGCGGAGCCCCATTTCGCGGCACAGGTGTCCCTCCCCTCCCCGCCAACACGCCTGCTATAGTTCTGTCCCATCGCTTCGATGGATGCACGGAACCGAAATTTCGATTTCGCCTGCCGCGGTTGTTTCTGCTAAAACTCTGCGTCGGTGCGGCCGGTGCGAACAAAGCCGCGCCACGGATTTCGTCGGCGATTTCGGTTTGGCAACATTCAGCTACTATGAACAACCAGCAGCGATTGACAACGCAGCGGCACCGCTCGTCAAGGGGCGACGCGCTCCGGCTTGCCTTGCTTCTCGTGTCGGTCCTAGTGCTCGGAGCCGGTTGCTCGGTCAAACGCCTGGCCGTAAACAAGCTGGGCAATGCCCTAGCCGGCAGCGGCACCACCTTCGCATCCGACGACGACCCGGAACTGGTCAAGGCCGCCGTTCCCTTCAGCCTGAAACTGATGGAGAGTTTGCTGGCAGAAAACCCGAAGCACAAAGGTTTGCTTCTCGCCACCTCCAGCGGTTTTACTCAGTACGCGTATGCCTTCGTGCAGCAGGAGGCCGACGAAACCGAGAGCGAAGACCTCGCCCGGGCCACCGCCATGCGTGACCGCGCCAAACGCCTCTACCTTCGCGCCCGCAACTACGGCTTGCGTGGTCTGGAGCTCAAGCATCCCGGATTCTCTGCCAAGCTCCGTGCCACTCCCCGTGAAGCAGTCGCTGTCACTCGCAAACAGGACGCACCTCAACTCTACTGGACAGCCGTTTCTTGGGCCGCCGCGATTTCCCTCTCAAAAGACGATCCGGCGATGATCGGCGAGATCCCGCAAATGGAGGCGCTGATTGATCGCGCTCTGGAACTGGACGAAACCTTCGAGCAAGGCGCAATTCATAGTTTCCTCATTACTTACGAAATGGCGCGTCAAGGAGCGCCCGGCGACCCGGTCGAGCGCTCACGGAAGCATCTTGAACGGGCGCTGGAACTCTCGCACGGCTGCCAGGCCGCCCCTTTCGTAGCCTTCGCCGAAGCCGTGTGCGTGCAGAAACAGGATTTGAAGCAGTTTGATGCCTTGTTGAAACAGGCTGCCGAAATCAATCCCGACTCGCAGCCGGAATATCGGCTGGTTAACCTCGTCATGCAGCGTCGCGCCCGGTGGCTGACCTCCAAACGTGACGAGCTCTTTCTCATTCCCGAATCGTCCACGTCCCATTGACCGCTCCGTCCATGAAACTCCGTTTGTTCTCCCGACTCTGGCTATTTGCTCTGTTGCTGCTCAGCACGATTGGCGACACCTCAGCCGCCGCCCCCACACGAATCAAACTCGCCACGTTAGCCCCCACCGGCAGCACCTATCACAAGAGTCTGCTGGCGCTGCGTGAAACCTGGAAGAAGGCGTCCAACGGTGGTGTGGACCTGGTGATCTATCCCGATGGCAAGCTGGGTGGCGAGGCGGACACCGTCAACCTCATGTCGGTCAACTCCGTTCAAGCCTCCATGCTCACGGCCGTGGGCTTGGCGGAGATTGAACACGGCGTGGCAGGGCTGCAGAGCATCCCCATGGGGTTCCGGAACTTCGATGAAGTGGATTACGTCGGTGAAAAGCTGCGTCCGCTGCTCCAAGAGCGACTGGAGAAGAAAGGATTCGTCGTCCTCTTCTGGTCCGATGCCGGTTGGGTTCGGTTCTTCGCCAAGAAAGCCTTCGCCAAACCCGAGGAACTTAAGAAGATGAAGCTCTTCACCTGGTCGGGCAGCACGGATGCGGTTGAGATTTATCGGTCGGTTGGTTTCAACCCGGTCCCGCTCGAAACCGCCGACATTCTGCCCGGCCTGCAAACCGGGCTGATCGACGCCGTGCCTGCACCGCCCGTGTTCGCCTTGGCGGGGCAAGTTGATGCACGCGCCCCTCACATGATCGAGCTGAACTGGGCACCGCTCGTCGGCGCCTGCGTGGTGCGCAAGGAGACGTGGGACAAACTCCCTGCAGACCTGCGCGAGACGCTCCTCAAGTCCTCTGCGGCGACTGGCGCCGAGATTAAAGCCAATGCCCGGAAGGAAAGCGAGAACGCCGTCTTGGCCATGGAAAAACGCGGCCTGAAGGTGACGCACGTTACGCCGGAGTTGGAAGCCGAGTGGCGTGCGGAAGCGGAGATCATCTATCCGAGAATCCGCGGCACCATCGTCCCGGCGGATATCTTTGACCAAGCGCTCGCCGCCATCCGCGAATACCGCGCCAAGCAAGGAAAGTAAGCGTTTGAATCCCGACGTTCCCGTCCTGACGACGAATCCGCCGCCGACCGGTTGGCGCGCCGCCGCGCATCATGGCGAGAATCTCTTCGTCGTCGTGGCGCTGGCGCTTATGGCCTTGCTGCCCTGCGTGGAAATCGGGCTGCGAAAACTCTTCAACTCAGGTGTGCCCGGCTCGGTACCGATCGTCCAGCACCTCGTCCTTGTGGTGAGCATGCTGGGTGGTGCGATCGCCGCACGCGATAATCGCTTGCTGGCTCTGTCATCCCTGACGAGTCTGTTTAACCCCGATTTCCGCCGCCTGGCCGCCGTCTTCAGTCACGGCTTTGCGGCCGGAATCTGCTCGCTATTGACGGCTGTCGCTTGGGATTTCGTGATCGCGAGTCGCAAACTTGCCAAGCCCCTCATCTTCGATATCCCGGTTTGGAGTGTGCAAGCCCTCCTCGTGCTCGGATTTGCCGCGATCGCCGTGCGGCTGATCTGGCACGCAGGTGGAACTTGGCGCGGACGCCTGGTGGCGACGGCCATCGCTGCCGCCGTGGTCGCCATCGGCTTTTGGTCGCCCATCTCCCCAGAGAAACTGCGTTGGGCAGGGCTCACGGTCTTGGTGATCTCGGCGCTGCTCGGCGCGCCGGTCTTTACCACCTTGGGCGGCGCGGCGTTGATCCTCTTCTGGAGCGGTGGCGAAACCGCCGCGTCCCTCCCGACGAATCATTACCGGCTCACCGTCAATCCCACGCTGCCCACCCTCCCCCTGTTCACGCTCGCCGGTTATTTCCTGGCCGAAGGCGGCGCGGCCAAGCGGTTGGTTCGCGTATTCCAGGCCCTCTTCGGCAACTTTCGCGGCGGTCCGGCCATCGTCACCGCGCTCGTATGTGCGTTCTTCACTTCGTTCACGGGCGCTTCAGGCGTCACCATCCTCGCGCTGGGCGGCGTGCTCATGCCGGTGTTGCTGGCGGCCGGTTATCGCGAGCGCTCCGCGTTGGGGTTGCTGACCGGCGCCGGATCGCTCGGCATGCTATTCCCCCCCTGCCTGCCGCCGATTCTGTATGCGATCATCGCCAGCAGCAGCACCGGCGGCCAAACCAGCGTGAGCATCGAGCAAATGTTCAAAGGCGGCTTTCTGCCCGGCATCGTGCTGGTGGCGGTCACAATCTGGTGGGGCATGCGCCAGTGCCCGTCGCGGAGCGACGCCCCGGCGCGCGCTTTCGATGGCCGCGAAGCCCTGGCCGCGGCGTGGGCCGCGAAATGGGAGTTCCTGGTGCCGGTGGTGGCGCTGACGGCCTTGTTCGGTGGTTTCGCCTCGCCCGTGGAGGCGGCGGCGCTGACGGCATTCTACACGTTTTGCGTGAATGTCTTCATCACTCGTGACCTGCGGCTTTTCAAAGACGTGCCTCGGGTCATGGCGGAGTGCGGATTGCTGATGGGGGGCGTGCTGCTCATCCTCGGCGTCGCCTTGGGCTTCACGCACTACCTGATTGACGCGCAGATCCCCGATCAAGCGGTCGCTTGGGCCACCGGCGCCATCAAGTCCAAGTGGCTCTTCCTGCTCGGCCTCAATGTGGTGCTGCTGGTGGTCGGCGGACTGGTGGAGATCTATGCTGCGATTGTGGTCGTGGTGCCGTTGCTGGTTCCACTCGGAGTCGCGTTCGGCATCGATCCAATCCACCTTGGCATCATCTTTCTGGCCAACATGGAACTCGGTTTCCTCGCCCCGCCGGTGGGGCTGAACCTCCTGCTCGCGTCCTACCGCTTCAACAAATCGATGCCCGAAGTGACCCGCGCCTCTCTGCCGATGCTCGGGGTGATGGTGGTGGGCGTGCTGCTGATTACCTACGTGCCCTGGCTGACCACCTGGCTGCCCGGCGTTTGGAAATGAGCCGGACGGGAGAAAGTGAAGACGCGGGTCGCTGCAAATCCTAGCGGAGCCGCCACGTGATCCGGCCCTTGTTCAGATCGTAAGGGGACATCTCCATTTTAACACGGTCACCGACGGTGAGGCGGACCCAGCGTTTCCGCATCTTGCCGCAGATGGTGGCGAGGACGAGATGCTTGTTGTCCAACTCCACCCGAAACATCGTACCCGGCAGCACGGTCTGAATATTCCCTTCCACTTCGAAATGTTCTTCTTACATGCTGAGCTTGATTGGTCGTTGCGCCGGCCTGCCACTTTGGCGGAATCCCACAGACCGGTCCACGGGGACGCTGCCGAAAAAAACGAGGCCCGGCAGCGCCGGGCCTCGCCCATACTCAAATGTCCGGGTTAGTAACGGCGACCGCCGCCACCACCGCCACCGCCACCGCCGCGAAATTCACGGCGCCCACCACCGCCACCGCCACCGCCGGGACGCTCTTCGCGCGGGCGGGCAATGTTCACTGTAAGGGCGCGGCCATCCAAGGCCTTGCCATTCATCCCGTCAATCGCCTTCTGGGCTTCTTCCGGCGAGCTCATCGTGACGAAGGCAAAACCGCGGGAACGCCCGGTGGAACGATCCATCATCAGGTTGACTTCGGTAACCACGCCGTGCGCCGCAAACGCGTCCTGAAGGTCGTTTTCGGTCGTGTTGAAGGAAAGATTTCCTACAAACAGTTTGTTGTTCATTCGTTGTCTTACTGTCCTCGGTTAACCGTTGCTTTCTACAGACTGTTCCCGCTCGTCGGGTCTAAAATCTTCACTGAACCATGTTCACCTGAGGATTCACCATGTCGTGAAAGTGACAAGCTATCGATCAGACAGGCACCAAGATGCAGATTCCCAGCGGCTTGGCAACTCCTATTCACAACATTTTTGCCGACCACAAACCAGGCCTTCCACCCAGTGCGAAACTCCACTCTACTCTTCCCCAAATGACCCAACCCCAGGCCGACCGTGGCCTCGGCCAAATGAGTCACCGCATCAGCCTGTTCGCTGAAGCGCGGCTTCAAACGCAGCAAGAGTTTCCGGGCTGACATGGTGCTCAATCCCCTCGGCATCACGCTCGGCGACATGCTGCGGCACACCCAGCGACAGCAAGAAGGCGACGACTGTCCCGTGCCGCTGCTTGCACGTGCTGGCGAGATCACGACCGGCTTGGGTGAGAAAGATGGCGCGGTAGGGTTGCGAGGTCACGTAGCCGGAGCGTTGCAGCCGCGCGATCGTGCGGTTGACCGTCACGTGCGTCACGCCGAGACGCTTGGCCAGGTCCACCACCCGCGCCTCGCCCGTCTCGGCAACCAAGTCTGCGATGGCCTCCACGTAATCTTCCGCAATCTCGTTCGCATGCTCGCGGCGGGTCTGAGTAAGATACTCCGCTTGGCTCGGCTTTTTGTCGCCGACACCGCGCGCGGTCGATGTTCGTTGGGCAGCAGGCATCTTGTTGCCGACGCATGAAAGCAGCTACGGGATTTGACGTCGAGCACATCTCGATGTAGTCATTGCTACATTGTGAATCTTACGACACATCGAGTCGGACTTGCGCTGAGCGCGAACACGTTACTATTGAATCGCGTTGGCGTCGGTGGCGCACAGGAGGTCGTTGTTCCCCACTCCTTCGATTTGTCCTGCAGCCTACTGGGTCGTTCACGGAAATGAACCACTGGTTTCCAGTGTTGGTCGGATTGGCGGGACTAGCCGCACTGGCTTGGCCGCGGCACGGCGTGTGGGCACGTTGGCGGCGAAGTCGCGAACTGGCGGCGCGTTCCCAGCGCGAGGATTTGTTGAAACACGTCCTGAAATGCGAGGTCCATGGACGCCCACCCACGCTCGATAGCATCGCCGGCGCGCTCCGGATCGGACGGAGTGTTGCGGCGGAAGTCTTGCAGGACATCGAACAGCGTGGCCTGGTTTCTTTCGAAGGCGGCCTGCTGCGTTTGAAACCGGCTGGCCGCGAGATGGCGTTGCATATTGTCCGTGCCCATCGGCTTTGGGAAAGTTACCTAGCTGAGCAAACCGGCGTGGCAGAAGCAGAGTGGCATGCCCGCGCCGAACGCCAGGAACACTTGCTCACCCCGCAGCAAACCGCGGCCCTCGCCGCGCGACTCGGCCATCCCGCGCGCGACCCGCACGGCGACATCATTCCCGACGCCCAAGGCAACCTGCCGGCCGACAAAGGTCAACCGCTGCATGCGGTCCCGGCCAACACTCCACTGTTGATTACCCACGTCGAAGACGAGCCGGAGACAATCTACGCCCAGTTGTGCGCTCAAGGATTACGTCCGGGCATGCGCGTGTTCGTCATGGAAAAAACGGCGCAGCGCATCCACTTCTGGGCGGACGGCAACGAGCATGTGCTCGCACCCGTGCTGGCCAACAGCATCACCGTCGTGCCGCTGCCGGAGTTCAAAACCGAGGACCTCGCGGAGGAACAATTCCTCTCCGGCCTGCGCCCGGGCGAGCAAGCCAGGGTGCTGGGGCTGACGCCCGCGTGCCGTGGAGCGGAACGCCGTCGCCTCCTTGATCTCGGTTTCGTGGCGGGCACGTCCGTCGAAGTGGAGATGGTCAGCCCCGCCGGTGATCCCACGGCCTATCGCGTCCGCGGCACGGTGATCGCCCTGCGCCGTCAGCAAGCCAGTCTGATCCGCGTCGCCATCGAGCAGGCGGTCGCCGCATGAACCCGACCTTGAATCGCGCCACCCCAACGACCTCCGCGCCAGCCGAGGCCTGCGCCAGTTGCAGCGTGTATCGCGCGGCCAATCTCAAGAAGCTTGGCGTCAATTTGGACCGGGCGGATTACCTCCTGGCGCTGGCCGGCAATCCGAACACCGGCAAGAGCACGGTGTTCAATGCCCTGACGGGATTGCGCCAGCACACCGGCAACTGGCCCGGCAAGACGGTGGCGCGGGCGGAGGGCGCCTTCGAGTATTCCGGAAAGCGCTATCGGCTCGTGGACCTGCCGGGCACGTATTCGTTGCTTTCCACCAGCCTCGACGAGGAGATCGCGCGCGACTTCATCCTCTTCGGCCAACCCGACGTGACCGTGATCGTCGCGGATGCGTCGCGCCTGGAACGTAATCTCAACCTTGTGTTGCAGGTGCTGGAGATCACCGACCGTGCGGTGGTCTGCCTCAACCTGATGGACGAGGCGCGCCGGCACGGCTTGACGGTGGACGAACGCCAGTTGTCGCGCGACCTCGGCGTGCCGGTCGTGCCGACGGCCGCGCGCTCGGGCGCTGGCTTGCCTGAGTTGCTCCAAGCCATCAGCGACGTTGCGGGCGGAAGAACCATTTGCCGTCCGTATCGGCTGGCCAACGAGCCCCCCGCAATCAAGCAGGCGCTCAACGAGCTGGTCGGGAAGATCAAAGCGAGCCATCCCGACTTGCCGAATGCGCGCTGGGTCGCGCTCCGGCTGCTCGGTGGCGACGAACGGATGGCCGAGGCGCTGCGCAAAGGTGAGCTGGGGCGACTACAGGAGAAGTCCAACCAGGCCGCGGATAACAACACGCCATGAGTGTCAGCTCACCAACGGCCCCGAGTGCGAACGAAATCCTGCAAGCGGCCAATCGGCTGCGACGCGAGATTTCGGGCGACCTCCATGAACACGTCGTCGAAGCGATTTACGCTGACGCCGCGCGCATCGCGGATCGCGCCGTAACGCGACCTGGCGAAAGAGCGAGGCCCACGTTTGATCGAACCCTCGACCGCATTTTGACGAGCCGGATCTGGGGTTTCCCGATCATGATTGCGCTATTCGCGTTGATGTTTTGGATCACCATCGCAGGAGCCAACCTGCCGTCCGGCTGGCTCGCCAACGTGCTGATTGATCAACTCTGGCCGCTCCTGCGCGAAGGCTTCGCCGGTGCGGGCTCTCCGGCGTGGTTGACCGGTTTCCTAGTGGACGGCGTGTATCTGGCGACCGCCTGGGTCATCAGCGTGATGTTGCCACCCATGGCGATCTTCTTTCCGATGTTCACGTTGCTGGAGGACTTCGGCTATCTGCCGCGCGTCGCCTTCAACCTGGACCGATTGTTCATGAAATCCGGCGCGCATGGCAAACAAGCCATGACCACCATGATGGGGTTCGGCTGCAACGCCGCGGGGGTAGTTGCCACACGCATCATTGACAGCCCGCGCGAACGTTTGATCGCCATCATCACGAACAACTTTGCACTCTGCAATGGCCGCTGGCCGACGCAAATCCTCGTGGCCTCATTGTTCCTCGGCAGCCTCGTGCCGGCACATCTCGCGGGGTTGGTTTCCGCCGGCGCGGTGGTGGGCGTGGCGTTGCTGGGCGTCTTCTTCACATTCGTCGTCGCCTGGGCGCTCTCGCGGACCGTGCTCAAAGGCGAAGTGTCTTCGTTCAGCTTGGAGTTACCGCCCTACCGTCCCCCGCGCTTCTGGCAGACGCTCTACACATCCTTGATTGACCGAACGGGGGTGGTCCTGTGGCGGGCCGTTGTGTTCGCGGCGCCGGCAGGCGCAGTCATTTGGCTGTGCGCAAATCTCAAGATCGGCGATCTGAGCCTGGCGCATCACCTCGTTCATTCGTTGGACCCAGTGGGAATCTTCATCGGCCTCAACGGCGTGATCCTCCTCGCCTACATCGTGGCCATCCCGGCCAACGAAATCATCGTGCCGACCATTCTCATGCTGACCGTCTTGATGACCGGCTCGGCCGAAGTTGGTCGCGGGGCGGGCGTGATGTTCGAGCTCGATTCCGACGCCTCGACCAAAGCTCTGCTCCAAGCCGGCGGGTGGACCACGCTCACGGCGGTGAACCTGATGCTCTTCAGCCTGCTGCACAACCCATGCAGCACGACGATTTACACGATCTACAAGGAAACCGGCAGCGCCAAGTGGACTGCGCTGGCAGTCCTGCTTCCGTTGGCGTTGGGCTTCCTGGTCACATTCCTTGTCGCCGCAGGCTGGCGGTTGTTCGGATGACCGCAGCACCGCCGCCGCCCTTTACAGCAGTTCCACCACCCGCTGCAACTCCGCGTCCGTGTTGTAGAAGTGCGGCGAGAGCCGGATGTAGCGCTGACCCGCGCGATCGGTGCGGAGCGAGGTGACGATGTTGGCGCCGGCCAGTTTCTCATGCACCGCGGCCATGTCCTGACCGGGGAGTTGGAACGTGACGATGCCGCTGGCATTGGCGGCGGGCGCATCCGCATTCAGCACCGCGCAACCCTTCGCCTGCAGCGCCGGCACGAGCCACGCGCGTTTGCGCAGCAGTTCTGCCGCGATATTCTCCACGCCGATTTCCAGCAAGAGTTCCATCGCTGCCTTTAGGCCCACGATGCCCAGAAGATTGTAAGTGCCCGGCTCGAAGCGGGCCGGGCCGGAGCGGAAGGCGATGTGCTCCTGCGCTACGAAGTTCGGACAACTCACATTATTCCAACCGTACGCCCCCGGATGCAACCGGGCCTGCAACGGCTGGCGCACATACATCAGGCCCGCCGCACACGGGCCGAGCAGCCACTTGTGCGCATCGGCCGCCAGCAAGTCCACGTTCTCCATGGTCGTGGGAAACGCACCAACGGTCTGAATGCCGTCGAGGCAAAACAGGATGTTCTTCTCACGCAACGCCTGGCCGATGGCGGCGTATTCAAGCCGGAAGCCGCTGATGAAATGGCACGTCGCCAGCGCCACCATGCGAGTGCTTTCATCAATCTGGCCCAGCACATCGCGTGGGCGGATGACGCCCAGCCCGCGATTGTTGAGCAGGCGCACCTCCACCCCGCGCTCCGCCAGCGCCATCCACGGATACACGTTCGATGGGTAATCGTCGAAATAGACGAGGATGTTCTCACCCCGGCGAAACTCCAGCCCTGAGGCGATGAGACTCAGCGCCAGCGAAGTCGGCCCGACAAACGAAACCTCTTCGGCCTTGCAGTTGAGCAGGCGCGCTCCCAACTGGCGTCCATCGCTGAGAATCTGCGGATAGATGAACCGCTCCTGATCTCCGGTTGCCGCTTGATTTGCGTAGGCGGCGACCGCCTCCGCCACGCGGCGCGGCAACGGGCAATCCCCGGCGTGGGCGAGGAAGATCTGCTTGGCCGTCACCGGGAACTCGTGGCGGCGCAGCTCTTCATTTGACAGGATTTCGGAAATCGTCATGGCCGGGAAGGTAGGCGAAACCACTGCCCCTGCAAAGTCTCAAGCCCGCCAAAGCGGATGCAAGGCAATGAAGCGCGGCAGGGCGTCAACGGTATTGACGTCGCATGCATTCCAGTTCCTTCCGAAGCGGTTGCCAGTAAAGCCGGTCGGCCTCGCGTTCCTGCCTTTCCTCGGCTTCGAGTGCCTGCGCCAACTCAAGAGCGCGACGGGCAATCGCGTGCGCGAGCAGGGGACGATCCTTCCGCCGTCGCTCCGCGATGGCTGGCGCGCGTTCCGCGAGTTCGATGAGCAATTCCGGTGTCCGCAGTTCCCGAAACCAAAACTCCATCTGCCCGCTCGTTGCGTTGTGGCGAGCCGCCAGGTAATCGGCCTCCAGCAACCGCCGGAGCATGGGCCAATCCTTGTCGCGCTGCGTCTTCTTGGCCTGCACTAGATCCGGCAGGGAAAGCAGCTCATAGGTCGATCCGCCGGGTTCGGACAAGGTCACCCGACCCGCCCACAGTTCCGGGAAAGGTCTCACCCCACGCAGCACGGACATAATGTCCACTCGCATTCCAGCGGCATTTGGGTGTCTGCATCGGAAGTGCAGCGCATGGCCACGGCGGAGGTAGTCGAAGTCATACGGCGGAACGGCAATGCAGTCCGCTTCCAACTCCGCCAAGGCCGAACGCAGTCGTTCCAAGTTCTCCGGTTCGGCGAGAACGGCCAGATCGGTGTCGCGGCTAAACTCCGCCGCGCCGTAGAACACGCAAGCCTGCCCCCCCATCAACAGGGCGCGCACCTGGTGTGCGGCCATCGTCGAAAGGACTTTGCGAATCGGGTTCGGGATCAAGCGAGCCTCCCATCTGTTGATAAGCCACCCAGAGTCTCTGGCTTTCGTGCCAGCGTTCCAGCGGCGTGAGCCGGTACCAATCCGCCCATTCGCCTTCCACGATGTCCTCTGGTTGGATCATGGGTGCAATATGGCCGCATGCGGGCAAGCCATGCAAGCGTCGCGTGCCCGCCTCACTGCTTCAATTCCGCCCTGATCTCGCCCAGCATCTTCTCCAATCGCCGGCCATACTCGACGAAGTTGGCCTTCATCGCCGCCTCGTTACTGGCCTTGGACTGCACCTCGTGGAAGACCACGACCATGTGCGGTTCAAGGCTCAGGCCCGCATCATACCCGCGCGCAATGGCGTCCTTTAAAATGTCCCGCACTCTCCCCTGCCCTTCGCCCGGCCAATTGTAGTCGGCGTCGTTTTTGGCGGGATTCCACGTCGCGTCCTTGATGTGGATGTGCACAACGTGATCGCGCACGTTTTCCCAAAACTCCCACGCATCCTGCTTCGGCCAAGGTTTCGGCTTGGAGCGGTCCGGATTGAAGATTGGGTTGGCGGTGTCGAAGACCCATTTGAGACCGGGGCACTTGTCGAGCAGTTCCAGCGCGTGCTGCCAGCTCATCCCACCGTGGTTCATACAGTTCTCGTGCACGGGCTGGAGACCGGCATCGAGGAACATCTGCGTCACCTCGCGAACGCGCTCAAAGACCTTCGTGGGAATCTTGAAGTCGTCGTCGCCTGGCTTGAAGCTCATGATCCGAACGTATTTCGCGCCCACGCGTTGCATGCGCGGGACGGCGCGCCTGACTTCGGCCAGGGTCACATCGTAGGGCGTCTCCACCGTCTTCGCCCAATTCATGATCGTCGAGCCGAAGCAATACGGCTGGATGCCTGCCGCTTCGAACTTCTGCACTGCGATGTCGAACGCTGCGTCGGGGATGTCATGAAAGTTGGCTTTCGCAAAGCCCGGCACCTCCACGCCCCGCGGCTCGATGTACTTCCAGCCGAGTTCCTGCGTCGCCTGAATCTGGCCGTCAATCGAGTTGGCGGCCTCGTCACCTATGCCCATCAGTTTCATACGATTGTCTTTTCGTCGCCGCTTGCGTGAGCCGGCGACTGTTGTCATTTGCCCCAGCCGTTCCACACGCTGGCGACACCCACCAGAACGCGCGCACGCACGCGCTCCGCTTCGAGATCGGAGCGCAGCCTAACCCGCCGGTTTCGACATTAGCAATCCAAGGATGCGTGGTCAGAAGACCGCAGGCGAGCCGCCGCAGGCGAAGAGCCCCCGCGTCAGGCCCTCAGGTTTTGTGCGCGGCCCCTCGACTTTCACCCACGGATGAAGGAGGATGCCCGAGCCTGCGGGGAAACTAATATTCCGCCGGCGAGCTAAACTGTAGAAACCAAATCAAGATCATGGGCGATAAATCCCCGAAATCGACACAGAAGAAGTCCACCCAGAAGCAGGTCAAAGCCACCACGGTCGCCAAGGCGAAGAAGCAGGCCGTTGCCGCCAAGCAGGCCGCCCCCAAGAAGAAGTAGTCGCCGGTCCGCTTCTGTCTCTCTTGGTGCAACCATCAGGGGAGACAGCCCTCTTCCCCTCAAGCTCCCCCTTCCATCCGATTCATCCCGCATGACCGTAAAACTCCGTCAGGGCCAGCTCTGGAAGCAGGGCAACGCATACCTTCGCATCGTGCAGTTGGAACGGCTCGAAGTGGGCTACAAATCCCTGCCCCACCCCACGAGCAAAGAAGGCACGTCCCATCGCGTCAGCAAGAAAGAGTTCTGCCGGTTGGTGAAAAACGCCGAACTCCTGACGGCTGACAAGAAGCCCTCGGAGTCACAAACAAACTCCCCACCTCCCGCTCTCACCGACCAGGTCTGTGCCCGCCCTCGGCGCTAACCGTGAAACCGACTGGAGATTCAACATCTGTCACCGAGCCCGGCCCAGCCAGGCACGCCGCCTTCACCCTGATTGAATTGCTGGTGGTCATCGCCATCATCGCCATCCTCGCGGGCATGCTCCTGCCGGCACTCAGCCGCGCGAAGGAAAAGGCACGCGCAATCAACTGCCTCAGCAATGTCGCTCAAGTATCCAGGGCGACGAAGATGTACGTGGACGACAACACGGGCAAACTCATGCCGTTGTGGCGCGATCGAAATACGCCAGGCTGGTCGCCGTGGACCTACGATCCGGCGACCTTCATCGTGCATAACCCTCAAATGCTGTGGTGGCAGGACGCCCTGCGGCTGGGCAATTACTGCCCGACGCGGAAGGCCTTTGATTGTCCCTCGGTCAAGGGCATGGCCACCGCCACCGGCGGCGGTTCGGCGAGCACGAACAACGCCTTGGGGATCGCCATGAATCACCGCGAGTTTGCGCAGACCATGAACGCCTCCGTGGTCAGCCGGCCGATGCGCTCGGAGGCACAGGTCCAGCGCCCGGCCGCCGCCATCATCTTCGCCGACGCTGGCGCGGTGACGATTGCATCCCGGGCTCGGGGGCCGGATGACTGGGTGCCGGACGAGAAATTTGACCAGGTTTCCTCTGCTTATTGGGGAGGTGGGTGCAGCTACTTCCGCGTGCCATCCGATGGCTCGTTTTCGGTCGGGGATTCCCGCTCGCTGGGCCGGCATTTGAAACGCGCGAATTTCGGTTTCTTCGATGGCCACGCGGAGGCGCGCAAGAACAGTTCCGTCGGCTACAACCTCCCTCGCACCCACGAAGGGGCGCTGTGGGCCATTGACCATTTAAGCCTCAATGAACCGCCTTGAACTGTGGGCTGCGGTTCCCCGTCAGTCACCGTTTCACGGCGTGCTCTTGAGGCGGTAATACCGTTGTGTCGAAGTCGCCGGTTCGGTGGCCACGCGCCAATCACCCGCCACCTGTACGGGCGCGGTTGAGTTGGACCAGCGGTCGAGATGCTGCAGCGTCGCGGCCTGCTGAAGGATGAAATTCGAATTGGCCGTCGGCCAGAAGATTTGAACCGCACCATTGGTCGGGGCCGACTTGATCTGCAAGCTGGGCAAAGCCGGGTGAAGAAGCCGCACGTGATTCGTTCCGCGCACAACAAGCACGAGCAGTCCCCGCACGGCATCATACTGGTGCGGTGCTACGAGAGCCACTTTGTTGCCGTCAATAACCACGCCGGGGGCGCTGTTAAAACCACCGATCAACAGGCGTGTCTGGCTCGAATACCAGTTGGTCACGCGGAACGCGACGGAATCCGGGGCTTGGACAACTTCACCGAGATCGCCAGGGGCGTGGAGGACAAGCCCATGTTGGCGAAGGACGCAGAAGGTGTAGGGCCGGCGGCCGGTGTAAAACTGGATGGCCTGTGATTGAAGTGTGCCAGGGTTGATGGCTGGCCCGTCACTCACCTGTTCTTGGAGCAGGTAGAAATCCGGCAACAACCCTTGGCGCGCGGAGTCGGTTGGCGGCCAGGCTTGCTGCGTGCCTGAAGCCGCGATGCCATCGGCTATCCGCTTCCACGGCCCTGCGGGATCCAGCGGGGCGAGCTGGTACAGCGCTTCGGCGTAAACCAGACCGCACCATTGCACTGGTTTCCCGAACCATGAGGGCGCGACCCACTGCGTGGCGCCAAACACCGGAATCGTGGCGTAGAGGCCCACCGCACCCGTCACCGGCGGATGGAGGTAGACGAAAGGAACACCCGTCCACGCCCAATAGCGCGCCTGTTCCAACAGGTCCGGATCTCCGGTGAGTTGATACCCGCGGAGATGGGCCAGGACGAGATGGGCCGACGCCAAAACGTCCGGCGTGTGCAGGGGCACTTCCCAGGTTTGCGCGCCGCGTGGCACGGTTTTGCGGGACTTCGCCATCGCGCGGAGCTGGCGCAGGCCGGCGTCAATCAGCGAACGGTCACCTGCGAACACCGCATTTTCGAGCAGCGACAGCACCACATTTGCCGTGAGCCCATTGGCGTCGGGCGCGTAGTGTGTGGAGCCCAGGTCCGTTCCCCCAGACGGCGGGACGTAAAGCAAGGTTCCGTCTGACTGAAACCGGCCCATCAAGCTCTGAGCATCGGTCGCCGCTTGGGCTGCGTTTTGAAGCACCGAACCAAAGATCAATGCGGGCAACGGGTAGCGGACGTGGCCGACCCCATAGCTGTTGTAGAGCGTGGCGCTCGGAACCTGAGCGAGCACGAGGGTTGCGACATTGGAAAGCTGCGCGGCGAGTGGCGGTTCATCCACGCGTTCGGCCAGCCAGCGCATCCAAACCGCGGCATCGGCGGCCGGTTGCGGTCCGAATCCTGGCCAGACGGCGTGCCGGATCAGGCCGTTGGTTCGGATCTCTGAATCCAGCCAGCCATGCGCTGCGCTGCGATAGTAGTTCGACGCCACAAGCGCGGTTGCTGGCAGCGGAGGCAACCCGTGGAGCGCGACGTAGCGCTGCACGGCGGGAATGACCGTGCTGCCACGGCCGGCCACGATCGTACAGCGAGCGATGAACGTCTCGTTCGATCGCAACCGGCGAGGCGAGTAGGGCAGCAAGCCACCCTCGTCGCGGTTCAAGCCGTCGGAGCCAGGACAGATCAAGCCCAGCAGGTGCCCGCCGGAGTTGAACTGGCGATCCGGCGAGTCAAACACCGGCGCAACGTCCGACTGCGGCTCCCAAATCAACCCAAGACAGTGGTCGCTGGCAGCGACCGCCATCAGGGGCAGCGTGATCTTCCTTCCATCCGGCACGAGGCGACGGGCCGTGTCGCCAATGACATCCAGTTCGGAACTGCTGGGTTCGTTCTCCAGGTACTCCAAACCGCACAAGAGCCCCTGCGTTTTGTTCGTTCCATGCGTGCCGACACCGGCCAGCAAGGTGAAGACGGGCAGGTAGAGCAAATCCCGGTCGCGGTCCGTGGTGACGCGCGTTTCCACCGCGATGGCGTTGGGCGAGTTCGACGTGAAGCGCTGTTCGATCTGCCAACGCGCGCCCTCGCTGTCCGCGGACTCATTCCGGAGCGCGAAGCCGTTGGTGAGCGATTGCGAAGTGACCGGATGGCCCGGCCAATTGCCGAACGACATCCACCGCGCCTGATTACCGGAAACGTGGCCGATCATGGCCCGGGGATTGCCGACCGCAATCGGTTGACCGGCGAAGCAGACTTGAAACGCGCCAAAGGCATCAGGGTTGTGCGCCAGTTCCAATTCGCCGCTGACCCGGTGAAAGGCATTCGCAGCGATGCTCGGTGGCGTTGGAATTGGCCAAGCGGGCGGCGAATAGACCACGCGTTCTTCAAACCAGATTCGCGCGAGCGTGCAAGTCCCACCAGTGCCGGGCGGATCGAAGCGCAACTTCCATCCAGCCCCAAGCGCGGGCATCGGCACGACCGATTCGTGCCATCCGCCGGCGGGCACGTAGAACCGCACGGAGTTGGCTTCCGTCGGACCGGATTGGTAATAGAACACTTGAGCCGACCCCGCTTGGTCGGATTTCAAGCGCACGTGCAGCCAGAGCAACTTGCCCGCAGGGTAATCCCGCGCCGGACCAGCCAGGTAGGGATCACTTCCGGAAATGGCAATGGCCAAGCCGTCGCTCGCGGGGGTAAGCGAAGCGATATCGTGCTGGGCGGTCCAGCTTGTTGCGTCCGGAACGGTGGCCAGATCGAAATCCGGAAAGGCACTGCGTGCCTCGAAACGCAAAGACGCGAACGTAGCCGTGCCCGCGGTGCCGGGCGGATCAATGCGCATCTGGTAGCCTAGCCCAAGCGCCGGCACCGCCACTCGGCCTTCGGCCCACTGCCCTGCCGGAACCGAGAAGCGCACTGACGCGGCTTCGGCAGCCACGTTGCTGAAGTAAAAGACCTGGCACGAACCGCCGGCGGTGCTCAGAAGCTTGAGCCGCAACCAGAGTGGGACGCCGGCAGGAAAGTCCCGCCGCGGGCCGGTCACGTAGGGATCGCCCCCGCTGATTTGGGCCAGCAAACCGGTGCTGGTAGTGGCCAGGGAACTGATGTCATGAGTGGGCGACCAGCCCACGGCGTCCGCGGGGTTCGTGAAATCGAAAACGGGCAGCGTCTGGGAGGGCGCGCGGCACGCCAGTAAGAACCCGAGGCATACCCAGCCGAACACGCGCGACCTTCCGCCGCCAGCCATTTGCAGATGCGAGGTAGTCACAAAGTCTCTTGCCCAGAGTGAAGCCATCCCGTTCGGGTGTGTAAATGGAATAATGCCACTGGGCAATGAAGTGCGTGGCAAATGTTGAGGAACGTGAAAAGAAGCTGCGGAGTTTCACTTCCACAATCTGGGACATGACTCACGCCACACCCGGTAAGAAACTGCGCGCGTGACGAGGAAGGTGTGGTATGGTGCCGCGGCGACGGAGCCCGAGGCATTCAGCAGGCATCCCAGCTTGCGGCCCACTCACCGGCGCCGTGGCAAATGTAAGGCGCAGGTGTGATGCCTGCGCCATGTTGCGTCTGGGCACGGAGGCCACGGGTCCAATCGCAATCGGACAGCGGGCTTCGGACTCAACGCCTGAAGGAGGCAGCGAAATCGGTTGCTTCGACTTGGACCACTTTCTTCTGCACTTTGGACGCCGCGATGAGCTGGTTCAGCTTCGCTTCCCAAGCTGCACCGTCCATCGGTAGTTCCACGGTTTGTCCGACCAACGACGAATAAACCATCACGTTCGCCAGTTCCACTGAGTGAATGCCTTCCGCGCCGGGGGCGATGAGCGGCTCGCCGTCCAAGATGGCGTTGACGAAGTTCTGTACCATGATCGCGTGCGGAATCACGGCGTTCTCAAAAGGGATTTCGACGTTCCACACGTCGGGCTTGGCGAAGCCTTGCTTGGCCGTCTGGCCGAACTGGATCATGTCCGACTCGTTCTTCGTGAACAGCAGCCTGTTGTTTTCCATGACCAGCTTGCCCAAGGTGCCAACGATCTCGAAACGGTTCGTGCCGGGCGTCTCACCGCTGGAGCTGAGGAACACGCCCGTCGCACCATTCGCCCATTCCATGTAGGCCGTCACGTTATCCTCCACCTCGATCTGGTGGAAACGTCCGAGCTGGCAGAAGCCGCGCACGCTTTTCGGCATCCCGACGAGCCACTGCATCGTGTCGAGGTTGTGCAGGCATTGGTTGAGCAACACGCCACCGCCCTCGCCTTTCCACGTCGCCCGCCAACCGCCGCTCGCGAAGTAAGCCTCCGTGCGATACCAGTCTGTGTTGATCCAATTGACGCGGACCACCTGGCCCAGGTCGCCGGCGGCAATCAACTTCTGCACCTTCTGGTAGCGCGGCTCGGTGCGCATTTGGAACATGCCGCTGAAAACGGTCTTCGGATTCCGCTTGGCTGCCGCGATGAGCCGTTCGGCATCCGCCTTGTGGGACGAGATCGGCTTCTCAACCATCGCGTGAACGCCGGCATTGAGCGCCGCGATGCCCAGCGTCGTGTGCTGGAAATGCGGCGTGGCGATGATGACCGCGTCCACGTCGCCCGATTTGATGAGCGCCTCGCCGTCGGTGAACGTCCTCAACGACTTATAGCCATCCAACGAGGCCATGGCATCGCAAACCGCGACCAGTTCGCAGCGTTTGACCCGCTTGTCCTGGAGATAACCGGCGTGGTACTTGCCGATATTCCCCATGCCGATGATACCTAAGCGCACTTTGTCCATGGGCGGCAATGTACAGCCCGAGCCGGTGGAGTGTGAAGCGTGAACTCAACTGGAATGGCAGCGCTCAAGCTCACGCTTCGGAACGCACGGAGCGCGAGAACGTAGCTTGACCTCAACCGTTGATCACCGCAGAGTATTATCACCAGTTGAGAGAACGTATTATGACTAAGTCCGCAAACTTGCGCTTCGGCACGGTTTCTCACAGCCGCACCGGATTCACGCTGATTGAGCTCCTCGTGGTCATTGCCATCATCGCCATTCTGGCCTCGATGCTCCTGCCGGCGCTAAGCAAGGCAAAGGTTCGCGCCCACCGTATTCGTTGCGTCGGTAATTTGAGGCAGTTGGCCTACGCGTGGCGGATGTACTCGGGCGACAACAACGACAAACTTGTTTCATCCTACCCGGGTGTCGGCAGCCTGCCCATCCCGGCCACGTTGGCATCGTGGTGTTACGGCAATGCAGAAGGCAATGGCTCCGCTGGCAGCTACTTCTATGGGGGCACAGATCCCCGAGGCATTCAGGCCGGCTTGCTCTGGACTTACACCAAGCAGTTGGAAGTCTATCGCTGTCCTGCAGACAACCGAACGGTCCGAATGGGCACCACCAATGCGCCCATTCTGCGTAGCGTGGCAATGAACTCCTGGCTGTATGGAAGAACCTATGGCGATCCGGGGGGATCGTGGGACTATCAGAGCGCCGATCCCGACGGCAGTACCGCAAAGATGCCTAATCTAAAGTACCGACTTTTCGCCAAAGACACTGATATTAAGAGCCCAGCCAGAACCTGGGTCCTGCTGGACGAAGACCCCGTGAGTATCAATGACGGCATGTTCCTAGTGGACATGGAAACTGCTGGCGGCTTGGTGGACTTACCCTCGCGGCTACACGATTTCGGCTACGGCATCAACTTCGCGGATGGTCACGCCGAGCTCTACAAATTCAGGGACAAAGGTTGGGCCAAGAGTTGGACGACCAGTGGCACGAAACCCCACAATGCGGACTGGCAGCAGATTCGGGATGTCACGTCGCAGGCCGTCAGGTGATTCGTGAGCCCCACGGCGCCGCGTATGCGGGCAGCCGTTCCAGCGAAACCTTTCTAGTTCGGCCCGGTGGGCGTGGCTTGACCTTCCCCGCGCGTCGTTTCATTGTAGGGACGCCAGTCGAGCAAACGTATTATGACCAAGTCCGCAAACTCGCGCTTCGGCACGGTTTCTCACAGCCGCACCGGATTCACTCTGATTGAACTCCTCGTGGTCATCGCCATCATCGCCATCCTCGCGGGGATGCTACTACCGGCCTTGTCCAAGTCTAAGGCCAAGGCCCAAGGCATCATGTGCATGAGCAACACGCGGCAACTGATGCTCGCCTGGAGGTTCTACTCGGAGGAAAATCGCGACACCGTTCCCTTTGCATACGCGACGGACCCAAAGGCGTCCCCCTATGTTTGGGTGCAAGGCAGTCTGGACGACGCCAATCCGGCGGCACGTGACAACTGGGACCCCGACACCACCGTGCGCCGGAGTGTGCTTTGGCCGTATTGCGGTAACTCGCTGAATATCTGGCGGTGTCCGGCCGATACGTCTTACGGCGTCGATAATCGTGGACAGCGCGTTCCCCGTGTACGCAGTGTCGCCATGAGCAACTGGGTGGGGGGCAATGGAGACTCTCCGCAAACCGGGTACAAGGGCTATTGGGGGTTGAGCGCCCCCAATTCCAGCGTCATTCGCAAGATGTCCCAAATGGTCCGCCCCGGACCGTCCATGACCTTTGTCATTCTGGATGAACGGCAGGACAGCATTAACGACGGCTACTTCGTCACAGAGATGAACGGCTATCCCGACCCCACCACCGCAAAGATCGTGGACTATCCCGCGAGCTACCACGGCCGCGCTGGCGGCTTCTCCTTCGCCGATGGTCACTCGGAAATCCGTAAATGGAAGGACGGCCGAACGTGCCCGCCCATCCGAACGGGGTTGCCACTGAACGTCGCCAGCCCAAACAACGTGGACGTCGCTTGGATGCGCGAACGTTGCCCCAACTAACAAGCCTGCCTGCCGAGTGAGGGCCCGCGCCGCCTTCGCGGGCGGCCAGTTCTTGCCAGCTCAGGGGACGTAGCTTACCTTGCGCGGCAGTGGATACTCCGCAAAAACCTTGCGAGTTGTTGGCTGGCGAATGCGCCGAGCCGGGCGTGTGCCCGCTCAGCCGCGTGGCCGCCGGCACGGAGGTTTGCATCAAGCAACTCGCGGCATCGCCTGAGCTCCGCGCGCGACTGCGCGAGTTGGGCATGGGCGAGCAACGGCGGATCAAGCTCCTCAGCCGTCAGTCGAATTTTATCTGCCAGGTCTGCAACGCCCGCTTCGGGCTCAGCGAAGAGGTCGCCCGCAGCATCCTGGTGGAACCGGTCCCGCCCGACGCCAAACCGGCCTGAAGCATGTCCGAAAGTTTCCAGCCGTTGACCGCCGTGCCCGCGGGGGCTTGTGCCACTGTGGCGGAGATTCGGTTGCCCGCTGCAAGCCGCTCGCGCCTCATGGAGCTGGGGATTCTGCCCGGAACGCCCGTCGAGCTGGTGCGCTTCGCACTGTTGAGCGATCCGGTGGAAATCAAGGTGCGCGGCTACAATCTCACGCTACGCCGCCACGAAGCCGAGCAGATCATGGTGAACCTCACGGGCCGGCGTTGAAACGATGCAGCCGCCCGCCCCTTCAGCCGCCGAGGCCGTTCCCCCGCCGCATCACACGCGGTCCGGCGACGTTCGGTACATCGCGCTTACCGGCAACCCGAACTGTGGCAAGACCACGCTGTTCAACGCACTCACCGGCCTGCGTGCCAAAGTGGGCAACTATGCCGGCGTCACCGTCGAACGCAAGGAAGGCCCCTTCCTTGGGTCGCCCCCCGAGCTCAAAGCCCGCGTACTCGACCTTCCGGGCACCTACAGCCTCAGCCCACAATCGCTCGATGAGCAGATCGCCCGCGACGTGTTGCTCAGCCGCTTGCCGGAGCTGCCGCAACCAGCGCTGATCGTCGTGGTGGTGGACGCCTTCAACCTCCAGCGCAACCTCTACTACGCCACCCAGGTCATCGAGTTGGGCCATCCCACAATCATCGCGCTCAACATGGTAGATGTGGCCGAACAAAACGGGCATCGCATTGACGCCGTCAAGCTGGCGGCGCGGCTCGGCGTGCCGGTGGTGGCGGTCGTGGCGAGCAGCGGCCAGGGCGTGCCGGAGTTGCGACGGGAGATGGTTTCGCTGCTGCAAACGCCCACATCGCCCACGGTGCGCCGCTTCTGCAAGCTGCCGGGCGTCTTCCTCGAAGAAGCGCAGAAGATCGCCGCGGTGCTGACCTGGAATTTCAAGGAACGACGCACGCAGGCGGACGGCGAGGCGTTGTTGATCTTGGGAAACGAGCGGGCGCTTGCCTCCAGCGGCGAACATTATCCCCCCGGCGTACAACACGCCGTCAGCGCGGCGCGGCAGCGTTTGGACGCCGCGGGCGTCGACTGGCGCAGCACCGCTATCGAAGCGCGCTACACCGCGGTGTCGGCGCTGGCCGCCGAGGTCACTACTGAGTTTCTGCCGTCCGGCGAGACGTGGAGCGACCGCGCGGATCGCATCATTACGCACCGCGTCTGGGGCACGTTGATCTTTCTCGCCGTGATGGCGCTGATGTTCCAGAGCATCTTCGTGTTCGCGCGCCTGCCCATGGATGCGCTGCAAACCGGCGTGGATTGGCTGGCGGGCGCGGTCGGCCATGCAATTCCGCCGGGCGATCTGAACAGCCTCCTGGCTGACGGGGTGGTGGCGGGCGTGGGCGCGGTGGTGGTCTTCCTGCCGCAAATCCTCCTGCTGTTCCTCTTCATTGGTTTTCTCGAAGACACCGGCTACATGGCGCGGGCGGCGTTTCTCATGGACCGCGTGATGAGCAAAGTGGGTTTGCACGGCAAGAGTTTCATTCCCATGCTCAGCTCATTCGCGTGCGCGATTCCCGGCATCATGGCCACGCGCACCATCGAGAATCCGAAAGACCGGCTGGTGACGATCTTGATCGCGCCGCTCATGAGTTGCTCGGCGCGGCTGCCGGTTTATACGTTGCTCATCGCGGCCTGCATTCCGCAGCGACATCTGTTCGGTATTTTCCATCTGCAAGGGCTGACGCTGCTGGGCATGTATCTGTTGGGGATCGTCGTGGCGCTCGCGATGGCGTGGGTGTTCAAGCACACCCTGCTCAAGGGCGAGCCGCCGCTGCTGATCATGGAGTTGCCGCCGTATCGCCGGCCGCTGGTGCGCGTCGTGCTCCGGCACATGTGGGATCGCTCCAAGCTGTTCATCCAACGCGCCGGGACCGTGATCCTCGGCATCAACATCATCCTCTGGTTTCTCGCCACGTATCCGAAAAGTGCGGAGCGGGATCAGACGTATCAAGCCCAGCGGGACGCCCTTGTCGCGAAACAAACCGCGGGCGCGCTCGACCGCGCCCAGACCGAAATCCAACTTTCAGCCCTCAATCACGCAGAAGCCAGCGAACGGTTGCGCGGCAGCTTTGCCGGAATGATGGGGCGCGCCATCGAGCCAATCATCGTGCCCCTGGGCTTCGACTGGAAGATCGGTATCGGCATCGTGACCTCGTTCGCGGCCCGTGAAGTCTTCGTCAGCACCATGTCCACGGTCTATAACGTCGGCGCGGATGACTCGGACACATCCGGCCTGAGCAATCTGGCGCAGACGCTCCGCGCCCAGACTCGTCCGGATGGCTCACCGCTTTACACCACATTGCTCGGCCTGACGTTGATGGTCTTTTACGTGTTCGCACTGCAATGCATCAGCACGGTGGCCATCGTCCGGCGCGAAACCAACTCGTGGCGGTGGCCGTTGTTCCAATGGGCCTACATGGGGGCACTGGCCTGGGGGCTCGCTTTCCTCACCTATCAAGGCGGCCGGTGGTTGGGCTGGGAATGACCGCGGTTGCCCGGTTGCCTGACAACCGTTGTCCCGATGCGCTGAAGGCTCGTCACAAGTCAGGACACCCGGAAAACTGATTCCCCCAACCGAGGGATTCGAGGAAGGCGACGGCAGATTGCAGCGGAGTCCGGAGCGAGTTGGAACGCCCGCTCAGGAGCGGGCTCGCCGCATTGCTTCCAAAAGCGAGCCGTTGCCATCGGCGAGGCGCTAGCCGCAGCGTTGCTGGGTTGACAGACCGCATGCGACTCGTCATTTTCTCACCACGCAAACCCCGTGTCCCGGCGCAGATGGTGTGAGTCAGACAAGCGCGGACATGCAAAAGCGTTTTCCGACGACAGGCCCGACACGCCAGATGGCATCTGGGCCGCTGGATTGGACGTAGCGGTCGCAGTGACCGCTGCCGAGTTTCCGTTAAACCATGACGAATATGTATTGCCGTTTTGGGTGGAGTGCTTTGTGGTTGCTGGCGGTCACCTTTCTGGTGTCCTGTGCCGGAGTTCCCCAGCAAGCAACGGGCGGCCGCAAGTTCCACGAGGAAGCGGCAGCCGACGTAATCCTGCGCCACTATCGCTGGGAGCACATCAATCTCACGCACCCGGAATTCCGTGAGGATGGCTATCTCGTCACGCTGTCGCGCAGTTCGCTCGGGCCGGCGTTCGATCGACTGCACGTGAAACGCGACCTCGCCGTGGTGGTGTTCGGCCGCTACTACACGGTGGAACAACTGGGACCGCTGACGAGCGAGTGGGTAACTCTCCTGCGGCAACAGGGCTTCAAGCGTGTTGTCTGTGTTCACGGTGGCGGCGAGAAGAGCGTTGACGGATTGCCGATAATCGAAGATACGAAGTCCGCCGATGAAGCGCCGCGACAGACGGCCAGCCTCTGACCCCGCGCGGCTGGCGTTCGCCCCGAAGGCCCGCCCGCCTTTGGAGCGGATGCTACGCATCCACCAAGCCCTCCAGGCCGGGAACTACCCGAACGCCTCCACCCTCGCCCACGCGATCGAGGTCAGCGTCAAGTCCATCCAGCGCGATCTGGACTTCATGCGCGACCGGCTGAACCTACCGATCGCCTACGACGCCTCGCGCCACGGCTACGCCTACACGGAGGAGGTTAAAGCGTTCCCCACGATGCAAATCACCGAAGGCGAACTGGTGGCGCTCGTGGTGGCGGAAAAAGCCCTTCAGCAATATCGCGGCACGAGCTTCGAGAAGCCGCTCCTCAGCGCGATTCGAAAAATGGAGCAGAGCCTGCCGGACACCATCTCCGTGGACCTCGCGGAAGTCGATCAGACGATCTCGTTCCGCACCCGCGCCGAACCGATCCTCGACCTGCAGGTTTTCGACACCCTCGCCAAAGCCGCAGCACACAGGCAACAGCTCGAAATCACCTACCGCAAACCCGGTCAACGCCAGGCGGAGAGCCGCGTCATTGATCCCTACCACCTCGCGAACATCAACGGCGAATGGTTCCTCTTTGCTCACGACCATCTGCGGCAAGACCTGCGCACGTTCGTCCCCGCGCGCATTCAAGCAATCAAACGCACCGGCAAGACCTTTCCGCGCCCGCAGAAGTTCTCACTGGAGAAGCGGCTGCGCGGCAGCTTCGGCGTTCGCTCGGGCCAGGGTGATTATCATGTCGTGCTCCGCTTCAACGCCCGCGCCGCAGATTACGTCCGCGAGAAGAAGTGGCACGAGTCCCAGCAACTGCGCGACCTGCGCGACGGCGGCGTGGAGTTGTCACTGCATCTCTCCGGCCTCGAAGAGGTCACCCGCTGGGTGCTGAACTGGGGAGGCGATGCTTGGGTGGTGAAACCACGCGAACTTGCAAACGCGGTACATCAATCCGCTCGAAGGATACTCGAAATGGAGTTATAACCTCGCGGTGACGACTCTCAGGAGAGCTGCCGCGAACACGCCGTGAGTCGCCTCATAGCCCGGGCGGCGGCGGTGACGGCGGCGGTGACGGCGGCAAGGGTGGTAAAGGAGGAAGAACCCCCTTCTCAATCATCTCCTTCCAGCGGTTTCGCTCCGCTTCGAAGAGTAGCGCTCCAAACGAACCAGTCCATTCACCGCCGTGAGCTGCTGTATACTCACGGCCGGCTCGATTATACTCCGCCCCGTAGGTGCCGATGGCGTTCAAGACACGCCGCGCCGCACTGGGGCGATCATCCTCGCGGTGACGCCGGATCAAGCTCTTCTTGTGCCCCAAATGATAGCGGACACCAAACAAGGCGTGATCGTAGTCGTTGTCCCCTTTGGCCAAGTCCACGAAACAGTCCAAACCGGCCAGCGGCGTTTGATACTCCACCAGCGCTTCGTAAAGGTTGTTGCCCAGCACACGCGAATACGCTGCTTGAATCACTAAATCGTCCAAAGGGTAGTAACTCACCGTCGCCGTCCCGATGAAATCCGTGGGATGAGTATCAATGAAGGGCACGGAATCGGAATACTCCAGCGTGGCTACCCCCGCCTCCAAGCCGAACGTGAACCGCTTGAGATAGTATTCCGTCTCCATGCCTCCGTTCAGGCCATACAGAAACTCCTGTGAAATACCGGCCGCAGTCAGTCCCACCGATCCTCTTTCGGAGTCTCGCCAGAACGCATGTAAACCACCGCCCGCGAAATCGCGGTCTGACACCTGAGTATAGAGGCCGTCCACTTGCAGACCGAACTTTCCCGAAAGCGGCAGGGCGAAGCTACCCGATAGGTTGTTGCCCCACTCTGACTCCATGTTCCCTATCGCGAAACCCAGGCTGCCGTTCAAACCATCCACCGCGTCTCCGGCGAAGACCGCGCCGGTTATCAAGCAAAGCAACCCACAACCGACTTGTATCTTTCTCATTGTTGACCCCGCTTCTCCACGCAAGCTGGACACCCGTTCGTGAAGCAGTTTGTTCTTGTCTGGCGTATCGTGTCTTGTGTTCCCGCTTTTCACGCGGACTCTATCCCGGCCCTGCAAGGCGCGTCAACCACCCAATCCTGCGAATACCTGCGGATCGTCAACGAGTCCGCGAACGGCGCATGCGGACGCTTTTCTCTTCACGGCCACCCAACCGTAAGCCAGACTTCCCAACTTCCCGCGATCCGCTAGCCTGCCCGCATGCTGCTGCGCCAATACCTGACCATCGGATGCGATGTTCGACAGCTTATCGGGAGCGTTTCCCTGTTGCTGCTCATGCTGGCGAGTCTTCTGCCCGCTGATGCCGCTGCGACGATCGAGACGAACGCAAAGCCGGTGCTCCGCATCGCCTATTTCGTGCCCAAAGATCGTGAGCCGATTCCCGGCTTCCCCCAACGGCTGGACCTGGCGGCAAAGGAAGTTCAAGAGTTCTACCGGAAGGGCATGCAACTGAACGGCCACGGATCAATGACCTTCACGCCGGATCGGAATGCCGATGGCAGTCTCCACATCTTCCTCGTGCCCGGCGAGCATCCCATGCGCGATTACGGTCGCGACGACTCCGACAAAGTCCGCGGCGAGGTCAAGGCGGCGATGGCCAAGGCGGGCGTGGACCTCGACCGCGAGACTGTCTTGATCTTCCAAGTCCTGCTCGACTGGCAGGACGACAAGGCCATCGAGGTTGGCCCTTACTGTGGTGGTGGCGATCATCAAAGTGGCACCGCCTGGGTCTATGACGATGAGCGGCTCGATCCGCGGCGGCTGGGAGATCGCTCGGCGGGCGGTTACTACGGCCAGCCCTGCTCGATCGGCGAATTCAACTCGCACTACCTCGGCGGCATCGCGCATGAACTCGGCCACGCTCTGGGACTGCCGCACGACCGCGAGGCCAAGGATGATCCACGCGGCGCTTCGTTGATGGGCGGGGGCAATCACACCTACGGTCAGGAACAACGCAACGAAGGTCGCGGCACGTTTCTCAGCGCGGCCTCCGCCCTCCCGCTAGCGTGCCACCCGCTGTTTACAGGTAGCCGCAAGAACGCGTCCGCAACCCCATCCAGTCAACTCCTCGATCTTCAGACCGACTTCCGCGACGGCCAACTGCACCTCGCCGGGCGCTTAACCGCCCAGCCCCGGGCGTATGGCCTTGTCGCCTACAACGACTGGACGAAGATTCCCGATGACTACGATGCGCTCGGTTCGACCAGCGCCGTGGACAAGGACGGCGCGTTCCGCTTTGCCATCGGCGAACTGACGCCGGGCCGCTGGGAACTGCGCTGGCGCGTCTGCCACGAAAACGGCAGCGACAGCGCGTTCTCGTTCAATTACGAAGTGGACTCCAACGGCAAGCCTGACCTGTCCGCGTTCCGCGAGAACTGGCTGCTCGGCGAGGCGGTCAAAGCACGCGCCGCAGGGGATCGACAAAAGGCCAGGCAGCTCGCCGCCGAGATCGAGGCCGCGGCACCGGCCGACAGCGAACTCCGCCGCAAGGCTGCCCACCTGCTGTGGCTTTGCCAACCCAGCGAACCCAAAAATCTGGGTGTGGTCGCAGCCACCGTCCGGCAGGCGGCAGTCCCGGAGCTGGCCTTTCGCACTGCGTCGGTCGGATGGGGAAGTCCTTTGCGCAATGAAGTGATCGTCGAGGGACGACCCTCGTGCTTCCTCTCCGTGGCGGGGCAGTTTCACGCGTCAGGCCTCTTCGCCCACGCGCCGTCGAAATATGCGCTGGACCTCGCCAAGAACTGGAAACGACTTCGTAGCAGCTTTGGCCTGCAAGACCAACGCGACGGCTCGGTCGTGTTCGTCGTACGCGGCGATGGAAAGGACTTGTTTCGTTCCGCGCTGATCAAGGACCACGAGCTCCACGTTCTCGATGTGGACATCTCCGGTGTGAGTTTGCTGGAACTGATCACCGAGGACGGCGGCGACGGGGCGAGCGCGGATTGGGGCGTCTGGATCGCCCCCACGTTGGAACGCTAAGCGGATGCACGGGGAGGCGAATCGCTCTCGTCTTCCAAGCTTGGCGTCGCCCTCGGGATACGCTCTCATGGCGGCATGAAAGCGACGCTTGTTCTTGCGTTCGTCTGCGGGGTTGCCCTGTCCGCTGTCACGGCACCTGTCCGCCTTTGGGAAACCAATCTCGTCATTCCAACCTACCTCGCCGCGCCGCCGTCGCCCGTGCCGCGCTTCTACGATGGGCGCACCTACCAAGGCGCGAAGGCCACGTTCTATCCGTATCCCGTCCAGGACGTGCTCACGGACATCAAGACGAACAAGTCTTACAAGGCGCTGTTCCTGGAGAACGACTACGTCCAGATCTCCGTGATCCCCGAACTGGGCGGACGCATCTGGTCAGCGATGGACAAGGCCAACGGCTACGACTTCTTCTATCGCCAGCACGTGGTGAAGCCGGCGCTCATCGGCATGCTCGGCGCCTGGATCAGCGGCGGCGTGGAGTGGAACGTGCCGCATCACCACCGGGCCACGAGTTTTTCGCCGGTAGATTTCACCACCACGACAAACGCCGACGGCAGCGCCACGATCTGGGTGGGCGAAATCGAATTGCGCCACCGGATGAAATGGCTCGTGGGCATGACGCTTTACCCGGACCGCAGCTACCTGGAACTCACCTGCAAGGTTTTCAACCGGACGCCGTTCGCGTGGC
>CAZWJC010000033.1:0-36058 GCA_964634255.1 uncultured Verrucomicrobiota bacterium
CGTGAGCGAAACGCGGATGGTGTCGCCCAGACCGTCGCACATCAACGAGCCGATGCCGATGGCGGACTTGATTCGCCCGTCCTCGCCTTCGCCAGCCTCCGTGACGCCGAGGTGGATGGGGTAGTTCCAGTCCGGCCCTTCCTGATCCAACCGTGCCACGAGGAGGCGATAGCACTCGATCATTACCTTGGGGTTGGACGACTTCATCGAGAACTTGAAGTTGTGGAAGTCGTGCTGGCGACAGATGCGGGCGAACTCCAGCGCGCTTTCGACCATGCCCAACGGCGAGTCGCCGAAGCGGTTCATGATCCGGTCAGAAAGCGAGCCGTGGTTCGTGCCAATCCGCATGGCGCGGCCCAGGCGTTTGCACTCCAAGACCAGCGGCGTGAACTTCTCCTCGATGCGCTTCAACTCAGCGGCGTATTGCTCGTCGGTGTATTCCTTGATGGCGAACTTCTTCGAGTCAGCGTAGTTGCCAGGATTCACGCGGATGACTTCCACCCACTTCACCGCTTCCATCGCGGCCTCGGGCTTGAAATGGATGTCCGCCACGAGGGGCACGAGGCAGCCGCGTTCGCGGAGTTCGGCCACGATGTGCTGCAGATTCGCCGCGTCCTTCACCGTCGGTGCGGTGATGCGCACGATCTGGCAGCCGACTTCGACGAGGGCCAACGTTTCGCGCACGCACGCCGCCGTGTCCATCGTGTCGCAGGTGATCATGGATTGCATGACCACCGGATGATCACCACCAACAATCACGCCGCCGTGGGCCGGATCTCCGATGACGATCTCGCGGGTCTTCCGGCGGTGGCGGAGGAACGGGGAATCGCAGTAACGCATGGACTAGTTGCCCGGAGCTGGCGCGGGTTCGGCCTGCTCGATCGTGGTCTTGCTCTTGAACCAGGAACCGATGAGCGGCATACGCTTGATATCGTAAACGGTCACGTAGAGCATGAAAGAAATCAGCAGCACTGCAAACGCCGTGGTGGTGTACTCTACGAACTTCACGCTCAACGGACGGCGGCGGATCTTCTCCAAAACCGCCATGAGAATATGTCCGCCATCAAGCACTGGCACGGGCAGGAGGTTCAGGACGGCCAGGTTGACGTTGAGCAACACCAGAAAGCTCAGGGCGAGGCGGTAGTCGGTGTTCACCCACGCCGCCAGCATCGCGAGGATGCCGACCGGACCGCTGAGGTCCTTCGCGCCGACGCCGGTTTGCTTCGAATAGAACAATGCGCTGAAAGTCTTGATGGTCTTGTCCACCACGTCTACGACCTGCGACCACGGATCCGGCCCGGGACGCTGCACCACATACATCTGCGTCGTGCTCGTGCCGAGGGCGACCCCGATCAGGCCCTTCTTGGTCGCTGGATCAGCCGCGGGCGTGATGCTGAGGGTGAGCTTCTGGCCGTCGCGCTCCACTTTAATGTCCGTCGTCTTCTCCGGTCGCTGCTTGATGAGGTCAATCAACTGTTCGCGGCTGACCACCGGCACGCCGGCGAACGCGAGGATTTTGTCCTGCGCCTTGAGCCCGGCCTTCTCGGCCGGCGTTTCGTGCTTCACATCGATCACCTCGGGATGGTCTCGAGGATCGAGACGGAGCAACTTGAGCCCGAGCGTCTCATTCAATTCCGCGGTCAGGTGATAGGTCGTCGGCACGCCTTCGCGCTCGATGACCACGGGCAGGACATTCGTGCGCGCAAGCACGGTGGCCATATTGATGTCCTGCCACGACTTGATCTTCTGGCCGTTGACTTGAACGATCTTGTCACCTTCCTTGATGCCAAGGTTCGCTTCCTCGGAACCTGGCTCGACGTAGCCGATGATGGGCGGGTTGACGAGCATGGGCAACCCCACGAAGTAAATCACCGTCGCGATGACGAAGGCAAAGACCACGTTCATGAACGGCCCGGCAAAGGCCACCAGGATTTTCGACCAAGCCGAAGCGGGCGGAATCTTCTCTTCACCCTCGTTTTGGCCTTCGAGCATGGCGGAGGTGGTCATTTGCGGCAGCTTCACGTAGCCACCGGCTGGAATGGCCCGCCAGGCGTAATCAATGCCGTCGCGCGTCCAGCCGAAGATTTTTGGCCCGAAGCCGATGGCGAAGGCCTCCACTTTCAAGCCACGCCGCCGGGCCATCCAGTAATGGCCAAACTCATGGACAAAGATCGCCGCGCCGAACAGAACCAGAACCGCGGCGGCGACGTAAAGAATGTTCAAAATGCTCATAGCTCAACTCACCGACCCAACCATGCCCGTGAATCTATCGGCAGAAAGGGGGAATGACAACCTGCGAAACGGAAGGCCTTCCAGAAAGACCCGAGGACGCGAGCCCAGTCTGGTTCTAGCTGCCAAGGTGGACGCGCCGTCGCGTGGCGTTTGCGGGAATTCGGCTTGACGTCCGCAATCTGGAGTGGTGGAGTCCTCCCGTCCGCCGGGGAATTGTCTCCCGCAGTCGCAGAAGACTTTGAGAGGCGTCAGGCCTTCGGCGGTTAACCGGGTGGTATGGCCTCCATCAACATAATCAGATCGGGCCAGGGGCAATGAGGCAAAAGGTAAATCGGGACGCAGTCCAACGACGCGCTGGCGGCCAACAGAGACTTGGCGGCGCGGTTCGTCTTCCTTTTCTATGAAAAACCATCATTCATTCGCATCCACCCTTGGGCGTTGGGCGTTGGGGGTTGTGCTGGCCGCTACCATGGTGTGGTTCGGCAGTGCGCCCGCCGCGGCGCAGACCGGCCTAGGCTTGGCGCTGTCGTTCGATGGCGTCGATGATTATGTCTCTGTCACGCCGGGCCCGGCGCTGGATTGGACGAACGGCACGATCGAGTTCTGGATGAATCCCCAGTCGCTGGCGGGCAACGCCTGCCTGCTGGCCAGTGGAGGACCGAACAGCACCCAGACCCGCTACCGCCTTGACCTCTCCACCAACGCGCTCGGGTTGTGGAACGGGTCGAGTTCCCAAACCGTTCCCTTCGCCGTCGCCACGGGGCGATGGTGTCATGTCGCCGTGGTGTTCTCCCCGACGAACGCGCAGTTCTTCGTCAACGGCCTGCCGCTCGGCGCCACGACCAACGACATCAACCTGAGCGCAGTGGGTACGCCTTTCACGATCGGGGCCGCATACAACGACTCCGGGAATCTCTCCAACTACTTCGCGGGAATCCTGGACGAAGTCCGCATCTGGAACGTGACCCGCAGCCCGGCGGACATCACCAACCACATGTTCCAACCCGTGAGTGCCGCTGAACCCGGCCTGGTCGCCTGCTACCGGTTCGATGAAGCGGCGGGCGTGAGGGCCTACGACGCCACCACCAACCACCTCAATGGCACACTCATCAACCGCCCCGTCCGGGTGGCTTCCTATTGGTGGCCGGTGATCACACTGAACAGCGCCAATCCGCTGACCAACGAATGTCACGTGGCCTTTGCTGATCCGACAACCGTCAACGCCTCGCCAGTCGCGCTGGCGGGGGGGCCTTCTCATAGCTTGGCGCTCAAAGCAGACGGCACGGTCGTCGTCTGGGGATACAACAACTCCAGCCAGACTAACATCCCCGCCAGTGCGGTCAACGTGACGGCGCTGGCGGCGGGCTATGGTCACAGCCTAGCGCTCAAGTGGGACGGCATGGTCGTCGGCTGGGGAGCCAACGAATACGGCCAAACCAACATTCCCGCCGGTGCGACCAACGTGGTGGCGGTGGCGGCGGGCTTTTATCACAGCCTGGCGCTCAAAGGGGACGGCATGGTCGTCGGCTGGGGAGATAACTACTACGGCCAGACCACGATTCCCGCCAGTGCAACCAACGTGGAGGCTGTGGCGGCTAGCTGGTCACACAGCTTGGCGCTCAGAGGAGACGGCATGGTCGTCGGCTGGGGAAGGAACATCGAGGGCCAGACCACGATTCCTGCCAGTGCGACCAACGTGGTGGCGATTGCGGCGGGCGAATATCACAACTTGGCGCTCAAAGGGGACGGCACGGTCGTCGGTTGGGGCGCGGGTGGACCGGGAACCTCGGGTTATCCGAACTCCGGCCAGACCACGATTCCTGCAGACGCCACCAACGTGGTGTCGATTGGGGCGGGGTATTATCACAGCCTAGCCCTCAAAAGAGACGGCACGGTCGCCGGCTGGGGGAGGAACCTCGAGGGCCAGACCACGATCCCCCCCAGCGCGACCAATGTGGTGGCGATTGCAGCGGGCGCTTTTCACAGCGTGGCGCTTAGAGGGGACGGCACGATCGTCGGCTGGGGCGACTACTCCAGCCAGCCCAACATTCTCAAGAGTGTGTATCAGTTGAACCTGGCTCTATCGGTGGACGGCACGGTGGATACAAACGCGCCGGGCGTATACACTCTGACCTACAGCGCCACCAATGCCCTTGGCGCCGTGGGCAGCGCCGCCCGTGCGGTGGTGGTGGCGGATACCCGGTTGCCGGTCCTGACCCTGCTCGGAGCCAATCCGCTCCTGCACGCTTTGGGCGCTCCCTTCACCGACCCCGGCGCGACCGCCACCGACCTTTGCGCAGGCGATCTGACCGGCAGCATCGTGATTACGAATACCGTGAACTCCAGCCTGCCTGGGAGCTACACGAACACCTACACAGTGGCCGATGCCAGCGGGAACACGACCCAAATCACGCGCAGCATCCTAGTGGGCGGCCCGCTGGCCACCACGCTGCCTGCGTCCGGCTTGCTCAACGATGCGGCTACGCTCAAAGGCATCGTCAATCCCAACGGAGTGGACACCACCGCGTGGTTTGAATGGGGCGGCGTTTCGGGTTCTGCCAACACCACGCCCTTGGTGGCGGTCGGGAGTGGCACAGCTCCCGTGCCGCTGAGCGCTGGCTTTGCGGGCCTGACTCCGGGTTTGACCTACCACTACCAGGTGGTGGCCAGCAACAGCGTGGGGGTGACGCGTGGCGCGGCCCGGACGTTCTGGTCTCCCGCGATCGTGCTCAACGGAGCCAATCCGCTGACCAACGAATGTCATGTGGCCTTTGTGGATCCCGGGGCGAAGGTGAGCGCCTCGCCAACCGCACTGGCGGGGGGGGCTTCTCACAGCTTGGCGCTCAAAGCGGACGGCACGGTCGTCGGCTGGGGAAACAACGGCTCCGGCCAGACCACGATTCCTGCCCGTGCGACCAACGTGGTGGTCCTGGCGGCGGGCTACAGTCATAATCTGGCGCTCAAAGGGGACGGCACGGTTGTCGGCTGGGGAAACAACGTCTCCGGCCAGACCCGCATTCCCGCTGGTGCTACGAACGTGGTGGCGCTAGCGGCGGGTTATTCTCACAGCTTGGCGCTCAAAGCGGACGGCACCGTCGTCGGCTGGGGAAGTAACAATTACGGCCAGACCAACATTCCCGCCAGTGTAACCAACGTGGAGGTTCTGGCGGCGGGCTGGGTGCACAACTTGGCGCTCAAAGGTGACCGCATCGTCGTCGGCTGGGGAAGGAACGACTACGGCCAGACCAACATTCCCGCTGGTGCAACCAACGTGGTGGCGCTGGCGGCAGGTTATTATCACAGCTTAGCGCTCCGGGGAGACGGCACGGTTGTCGGGTGGGGAAGGAACGACTACGGCCAGACCAACATTCCCGCGCGTGCGACCAACGTGGTGGCCTTGGCAGCGGGCGGTTATCACAGTCTGGCACTCAGAGGAGACGGCACGGTCGTCGGCTGGGGAGCCAACTCCTACGGCCAGGCCACGATTCCCGCCAGTGCGACCAACGTGGTGGCGATTGCTGCAGGTTATTATCACAGCCTAGCCCTCAAAGGTAACGGCACGGTCGTCGGCTGGGGAGAGAACGTCTCCGGCCAGACCACGATTCCCGCCAGTGTATATCAGTTGAACCTGGACCTGTCGGCGAACGGCACGGTGGATACGAACCCGCCGGGCGTTTACATTTTGACTTACAGCGCCACCAATGCGCTGGGCGCCGTGGGGGCCGCCACGCGCACCGTGGTGGTGGCGGATACCCGGCCGCCGGTCCTAGCCCTGCTCGGGGACAACTCCCTCCTGCACGCACTGGGCGCTTCCTTCACCGACCCCGGTGCAACCGCCACCGACTTGTGCGCGGGCGATCTGACTGGCAGCATTGTGGTTACGAATACCGTGAACTCCAGCCTGCCCGGGAGCTACACGAACACTTACACCGTGGCCGATGCCAGCGGCAACACGACCCGGACCAATCGGGTCGTGACGGTGCTTCCGCTCCAACCGGTGTTCGCCGGCAACTCCGTGCTCGCGTCCGGCCAGTTCCGGCTGCAAGCCGCCGGCACGGCGGGGTTGACCTACACGCTCCAAACCTCCACCAACCTGGTGAACTGGGTGAACCACACCAATCTCGTCGCCAGCCCGGGCGGGTTGATTGACTGCTTGATGGATACCGGCACCAATGCCCCAGCCTGCTTCTACCGGCTGAGCTGGCCGTGAGCCGCGCGTTCACGCACATGGCGGTCTCTTATGCCGAATCGCTGATCCCCGCACTCCCTACTTGACGCTGCGCAGAACGGAGCTGGCGTTACGCGCATTGGAGCGCTGCAACTGGCGGAAAGCGCAACAAAGACGCCAAACATCAACAAGAATGTTCCCGGAAGGTAAGTTCAAGGACTGGCCCTTCAACCAGTCACGAACTTGCCGGGGTTTAAAATTCCCTGCGGATCGAGCGTGCGTTTGATGCGGGAATGCAGTTCGCGGGCTTCGGCGCTCACCGCCAGTGGCCACCAGCGCTGCTTGGCAATGCCGATGCCGTGCTCGCCGGTGATCGAGCCTCCCCAAGCGATGATCTGGCGGAACAGTTCGTCCAGGGCCGCCTCGGAGCGCGCCTTCGCGCCGGGTTGGGTGAAGTCCACCATGACGTTCGTGTGGATGTTGCCGTCACCGGCGTGGCCGAAGCAGGCCACCGCCAACCCGTGCTTCTTCTGGAGGCGCGCGGCGAAGTCGAACAAATCTTCCAACCGCCCGCGCGGCACGACGACGTCCTCGTTCAGCTTGGTCAGGCCGGTGTCGCGGAGCGCATAAGAGAACTCGCGGCGGATTTTCCAGACCTCCTCGCATTTCGCCGCGCCCAGGCCCACCTCGACGAACAACGGCTTCTGCGGCGCGACGATGCGTTGCAGGTCCCGGATTTCACCCCGAACAGAGCGCTCCTGGCCGTCGAGTTCAACAATCAAATGCGCCTTGCAGCCGCGCAGCCGCTCGCTCTTCGTGCGTTTGTAGGCCGCCGCAAGGGTGAAGGAGTCTGCCAGTTCGAGCGCCGCAGGGAGGTAGCCAGCCTCCAAGATGGCGTGCAGCGAGCGCACGGCGTTGCGCATGGAGCTGAACCCAATGGCGAGGTTCGATCGGAACGGTGGGAGCGGCAGCAGCTTCAGCGTGGCTTCGGTGACGACGCCAAGCAAACCTTCCGAGCCGACGAACAGTCGGTGCAGCTCGAAACCGGTCTTGTTCTTGTGCGTGCGCCCGCCGAGTTTGACGATCGTGCCATCGGCAAGGACGACTTCGAGGCCGAGCACGTAATCGCGGGTGACGCCGTACTTGAGGCAACGCGGGCCGCCGGCGTTGGTGACGATGTTGCCACCGATGGTGTTGTCGGCACGGCTGGCCGGGTCGGGCGGGTAGAAGAGCCCGCGTTTCTCCAAGGTCTCTTGCAGCTTTGCCGTGACCGCGCCTGCTTGGACCACCGCCACGAAATCGCGCGGGTTGATCTCCTTCACCCGTGTCATCCGCGCCAGCGAGAGCACGATGCCGCCCTGCAGCGGCACACAGCCGCCGACGTAACCGTGTCCCGCGCCGCGCGCGGTAACCGGGATTCGGTTTGCGTTGGCGAACTTGAGAACCTTGGAAACCGACTCTGTGCTGCGTGCCAGCACGACCGCTTCAGGCAAATGAGACGCGAACCATTTGTCGCCCGCGTGGGCTTTCAGGGTCGCTTCGTCGAGATGGAGTTCGTGGGCCGGCAGGAGGCGGGCGAGCCGGCGTCGCCAATCAAGCTTGCGGGGAGTCATCGGTGGTGGATTCGTAACTCTGAAGCAGTTCACGGGCATCAGCGGCCTCGTTCTCGGGCACTTGCACCCGGATGCCGCCGGCTGCCATGGCGTAGCCGTCCAGGCTGAGCGCGGCGAGTTCGTGGGCAACCTCGGCGTGGAAACCGGCGGCCTCGAGGCGTGAGCGGGCAAGTTGAGCACTGGCCGGATTGAAGGCGGTGTGAACGGTGATCAGTTCCATAATTCAAGCGGCGCGGGATGCCGGCGGCGTGGGCATTGTGGGGGCGCGATAGTCTGCAAAGATGATGATGCCGGCGCCGGTTTGGAGCGAACTTTGCACCTGAGCATCCACTTGTTGGCTAACCAGGTGGGCGGCGTTGTTCACGACCACCATCGTGCCGTCCGGCATGTAGCCTATGCCTTGCCCCTTGTCCTTGCCCTCGCGAACGATTCGCAAGTTCAGCATCTCACCCGGCAAGAGGACGACGCGGAGTGATTTGGCCATCTCGTGCAGGTTGACGAAAGCGACGTTCTGCAGCTCGGCCACTTTGCCCAGATTGTAATCGTTGGTGAAGAGCTTGGCGTTGAGGTTGCGCGCCAGGCGGACCAGCTTGGAGTCCACTTCCGTTTCCTCGGGGAAATCGCCGTCGTGAATCTTCACCTCGTTGCGCTTGTTTTTCTGGATGCGGTTGAGCATCTCCAGTCCGCGCCTGCCCCGCGCCCGCTTGATTGAATCCGCGGAATCCGCGAGTTGCTGGAGTTCTTTCAGGACGAAGCGCGGCACGACGATGATGCCTTCCAGGAAGTCTGCCTCGATCAAGTCCGCGACCCGCCCATCCACGATGACGCTGGTGTCGAGCAGCAGCAGGTTGTCCGGCTTGTTGCGCGGGGCAAAGCGCACGTAGGGGATGATGAGCGAGAAATCCTCCTTGTTGCTGCGCATGGCGAGGATGATGCCGATGTAACCAAAGCTCAGAAACAGGCATAGCCGTACGAGCCAGCGGGTGGTTTGATCCACGTTCTCGAACAGGCCTGACTGGTCAATCAACGCCGCCACCACCGTGCCGAGCAGCAGCCCAAAAGTCGTGGCGGAGAAGGCGCGCAGGGAGAAGCCCTTGAGCATCTCGTCCACGGCAATCATCAGCCCGCCGAAGCCGAAACCAATAAGCATGCCCAGCAGCGGATGACCGGTGTACTCGGGCCGCACCTCGCTCACGGCGAAGCCGGCCACGGTACACATCATCAAGAACAGAACTCGGATGATCCAGATCGCCATAGTTCAGAGCCCCGCTCGCAGCACTACGACCGGCGAACGAGATGCCAGACTGTTCAATAGTCGGGCGCGGGTTTCAATACATTTCAGGCGACCCGGTCCGGGCTAGACTCCTGCGATCCGCCGCTTGTACTCCGCCAGGGCCTCGTCCAGACGCTGGCGCGCAGTGGTGTCGCCGGGGACGTTGTGAGAGGGGTTGATGTAAAGTTTCACACCGCGTTCAGCCAGGATTTCGGCCACGGTGCAGACGGTCATCCAGGCGCAGGTCACAAAGGCCATGGTCGAAACCGCGCCCACTTTGTCCTGATGGTTCTTGAGCGGAACACAGGAATCACCGATTGGCGCACAGGAGTCCACCACCAGATCTGCGATGTCGAAGATCGTCTTGCCGGAGGAATGACGGGTTTGTTTGCCCTTCGCCGCGGCGGCGGAACCGTAAGCGATGACTTTCATCCCGCGTTTCTTCGCCTCCAACGCCACGTCAATGTTCACGTTGTTGATGCCGGAATGGGAGAAGATCCACATCGTGTCGCGTGGATCGAAGTTGTAGCCCTTCATGATCTGGACGCCGTAGCCCTCGACGCGCTCCAGAAAGACGAATTGATGGACACCCATTTCGCCGGTGATGCGGGTGAAGAAGGTCAGCGGCAGTTCGCACATCGGATGGAAGCCCACGAATCCGCCGATGCGCGGGTAGAGGTCCTCGATGGGAATCGTGGCGTGGCCGCAGCCGAACAGATGCACCCAGCGCTCGGCTTGGATGGAGTCGGCCATAATCTCGGCCGCTTTGCGAATGTTGGGAAGCTGCGTCTGCTCGATCTGTTCCATGACGGACCGGACGTTGGACAGCCATTGCGTTGCGACAGTGCTCATAAACTCGAATTCGATTGCGTTGGTTTCGTTTGATGTTGTTGGAGTTGTTTCACGACGAGCCCGAGGAGGATCGCCGAAAGTGCGAGGCAGCCAAGCAGGACCCAAGTGTATTGCTGGATGCCGTGAATCTGAGCCAGCGCGCCGAAGGACTTGTTGATGGTCATGTTGCCCACCAACGCGATGAAGAAGATCGTGCTGAACGCCGCGCCGGACTGGGTGGGGTACAAGTCGCCGATGTAGCTGAGCACGATCGGAAACGCGGCGGACAGGCCGGCACCGAGGAACAATGCCGCCGTCAGCGAAACGACGTAGCTGCTGGAAGTCATCAACAGAATCGCGCCGGCCGCGGTTACCATGATGCCCGCGAACAACACAGCCTGCGAGCGGACTTTCTTCAGCAAGCCGCTAAGGGCGAGCCGCGCCACCACCATGGCCCCGGTCACCGCCACGAGCCCAAGCTGGGTTTTCCATTCCTCGGCATGCTCGCCGACAAGCGTGACCTTCTTGAAGTAGCGCGTCATCCAGTCATTGGACATGCCTTCCATGCCGCTCTGGATCGCGAGGGCGAGTCCGGCGAAGAGGAAGATCGGGTCGCGAAGCAGCCTAAAGCTTCGCGTGAGCGAGAACTTCTCGGTTTGCAGCTTCGGCGGTGGGAACTGGATCAGTAGAAAGAACAGCACGGGCGCCAGCACGAACGAACCGATGCCAGCAACGATCACGGGCAGCGAGAAATGCTTTGAGAGCAACGCCAGAGTTCCCGGCATGGTGAGCGCGCCGATGCCGAAGAAAACCCCGAGCAAGCTGAGTTTCGCCCCACGCTCGCCTTCGCTGACGTCTGCGGCGAGGGCATTGGTGGCGCCGTTCAAGACACCGCCGCCGAGCCCAATGAGAAAAACGTGCAGTTGGATCAACCCCTTGTTCCCAGCGAAAGCCATCCCCTCCAGTCCTACGCCCACCAGCAGCGCGCAGGCGACGAGCATCCACTTGTAGCCGAAGCGATCCACGACCGGCCCGAAGACGAGCGAGCCCGCGAGAATCCCGAAAGGCAGCAGGGCCGTGAGGGTGCCGATGGCGTTGTCGTCGAGCTTGAAGCGCTCGGCCAGCATGTTGTTCACCGAACCGAGCGACAGGAACACGATGCCGAAAAGCAGCATCCCGGCGCAGGCGGCGGCAAAGACGAGGTTCTTCCGATACATAACTGGCGCGGGGATTAAACGTCGCCGTGCACCGCGCGCCAAGCCAAATACCCCGCGCCGCAGAGGCCCGCGTCACTAGCCAGCCGCGACGCTTCAAATCGCACCTGCCGGATGGCCACCGGTTGCGCCCACTTCTTCGCCTCGGTCTTGATATCCTTCAGAAACTGCGCTGCCGGACCGAACACGCCGCCACCGAAGATGATTTTCTCGGGGTTAAACAGGCTGACGAGGTTGGCGCAGGCCGCGCCCCAGTATTCGACGGCGTTGTGTAAAACGTGAGTCGCCACGGAATCACCCGCCGCAAACGCGGCAAACACATCGTGCGCCGTCAACTCACGCCTGCGTTTCAACGAACCGCGATAGTCGGGCATCTGGGACACCAGGCTCGTCGCTACTTTCGCCAGGCCTGGTCCGGAAGCGTGATACTCGAAGTCGCCACAGGGAACGTATGCGGGATGGAACGGTCGGCTCAACGCCCACCAACCAATCGAGCCGGCAATGCCGTGAGCTCCGCGTAACACCTGCCCGTCCACGAGGATTCCCGCGCCAATGCCGGTGCCGACCGAGAGGAAGATGGCATTGCGGCAGCCGCGCGCCGCGCCCTGCCACGCCTCCCCGAGGATGTAAGCTGCACGATCGCTGTCCACGACGACCGGCACGCCCGCTTCACCTAGGGCCGACTGGACCTCATCCCGCAGCGGATAGTCCTCCCAGCCCGGGAGGTTCGGCGCCCAGACACGGCCCGTCTTCGCGTGCGCAATTCCCGGCACACAAATGCCCACGCCTACCAGGCGTAGTCGTCCGCGACAGGTCGCGCGTCGGAGGCGGTTTAGTTCAGCGACGACGAGCCGTCCCACCGCTTTGCTGGTGAGACCGCCCAACCGAGTGGCCCGTTTGCCCAACGCGTGACCGGTGGCGTCGTAGAGCGTGGTGGCCAGTTTCGTGCCCCCGAGATCGAGCGCTGCCACAACGGTTCGCGTGGCCCTTTCAGTTGTGTGGGACGGTTTCATTTGATCCAAGCCTGGTGCGGGGAGTCTGAAACAAACGTTGTGACTGAGAAAGTCGAATCGCAGTTACCTCGGCGTGCCGATGGTGGAGGGGGCGGTTCGAATTGCGTCTTGGAGAATCACAGCCTTGATTCTTGGGCGGCTTTGGGGACAATCGCGCCATGAATACTCAATCGCGACTTTTGTCCCGCCGAGAGGCCCTCGGGGCGCTCGGTGTGCTGGCTCTCACCTCATCCGCACTGATTTCTCGTGCCGCCACCGCGCCCAAGCGCAAGATGGCGCTGCAGCTCTACACCCTGCGCGGGCCTGCGCAGGATGATCTGGTTGGCACGCTCAAGAAAGTGCGCGACATGGGTTGGGAGTATGTGCAGTGGAGTGGCATGCCCAATCCTCCCGCTGAAACGATCCGCGAGCTCTTGGATACCGCCGGCCTCAAGGCGCTCTCCGCGCACGTGAGCGTCGAGCCCTTCGAGAAGGATTTCGACGCGAATCTGAAGTTCTGGAAGACCGTTGGCGTTACGCATCTCGGCCCCGGCGGCATGATGGGCGATTGCACCAAGACCCTGAAAGACTGGCTGAACGGCGCCCGCCGGCTCGACGCGCTCGGTGCCAAACTACGCGCGGCTGGCATCCAGCTCTCCTACCACAATCACGCTTGGGAGTTGGAGAAGTTCGCGGAGGATCCCCGCGCCAAGCTCGACATTCTCATGGAATCCACCCAGCCGGGGAATCTCTTTGCGGAATTGGACCTTGCCTGGCTGCATGTGGGTGGAGTGGATCCTGCGGCGTACATTCGCAAATTCAAAGGGCGCTGCCCGGTGGTTCACGCGAAGGATGTCGTCAAAGCCAAGGGCGACCGGAAACAAGCCTTCAAGCCGCTGGGGCAGGGGGAACTGAACTGGCCGGAGATCTTCAAAGCTGGCGACGAGGCGGGCGTAGAATGGTACGTGTATGAGCAGGATAGTGGCGAAGGCTCGCCCTTCGACTACGCCAAGGCCAGCTATGATTTCCTCGCGAAGCAAATGAAGTAGGCTCCAAAGGTCGCGCCGGCAAACACTGGTGCGACTTAATGGGGGGTACCCGCTGTCTCGGCTTCCGCAAGTTCCCCATCGCCGCGACGTTCGGTTGGCGATGGGTGATCTTGAGAGGGCGACTTCCACGTCGGCCCAAGAATCTCGGCCGGCCCCGGCAGTCTGGGCGCGGGCGGAGGTGCGCCCTCCCGGAGTGAATTCGTCGGACGCGGCGTGGCCCAGCTTGAGGTGGACGAGGGCGATGGCGAGAAGCCAGTTGTTGCTCTTCAGCAATCTTCTGCGTCTGCGCCGCGCGCTCCCGAACCTCGCGAAGCGTTTTGGAGTGCGGCGGTCCTCCGACGCTTTCCGCCCCGGACGCGGATTGAGCACTTGGACCCGCCCTGCCTCCCGAAAGCGCCAGTGGGCTGGCGCACTCCAGGACTCTGGCGCGCAATTCCAAGACCCGTTGCCAAGCGGCGCGCTCGGGGGCGGCGAGGAGCTGGTCGCCATAATCGGTCGGCAGCCCACTTGGCGCAGGGCATTCGTGTGGATGCCGCGACCAACCATCCGCTGAAACGCATCGCCGTTGCCGCGGGTGACAAATCAACTCACCCCGGGCTTGACGCGACGCGTGCCAGACTGTGTGCTCTGGGGATGAATTGCTTGGCCACACGGGGTGCTTGCTTGTGGGTGATCTTCACCGGATGGCTGCTGCCTCGCGTGGTCGCGCAGCCGCTCGTCACGCCAGACGCCGCGGTGCTGAATTGCGACGAGGTCGGGCTCTACGCGGTGGGCTATGCTTATCGCGGGCAGCCGGAAGTGGCGTTCCCGCCAGGCTGGTCCGGTTTCTTCGAGGACAAGACTGGCGTCGCGTGTCTGCCCTACGGCCAGCAAAACGGTAAGCGCGTGTTCTTCATGCATTCGCCGTGGCGCGGCGGCACAGGCATTACCTTCCAGCAATTCAACTTCAGCCTGCTCGCGAGTGCTCGACGCATCGTGTTGCGCGGGGCGACGGCGATGAAATCCGACATCGTCGCGCAGTCCGACGGCGTGACGTTTCGCGTGTTGGCCAACGGCGTGAAGCAACTGGAACGGCATCAGACCAACGCCGTGTGGCAGCCGTTCGAGTTCGACCTCACTGCGTGGCGTGGCTCGAACGTGCTTGTCCGGTTTGAAGTGGATCCCGGCCCGGCGAGCAATGCGTCGTTCGACTACTCGTTCTGGGGCGATCGCGAGCTGGTGTTGGAGGGCTACTCGCCGCCGGCGCAGCCGAATCCAGCGCCGATTCCGCTGCTGTTGACTAACGTGCTCTCCACACAGAACGGTGAGGTTGCGCCGGCCGGCGGCTACGTTGGGAAGACCAGCGTGAACCTATCCGACGACGTCGTGTGCCTGCGCTATGCCGGTCCGGATGGCGTGATGGAATACCGCTGGCATCGGCCGGTATCGGGCGCCGCGCCGCTGTTTGGCGCGCTCACCTTGAACGCGCAGATGGCCGGTCAAGCACCGGTATCCGTCCCGCTGGCGAGCTTTGCGCGGTTCAATTGGACGTTGCCCGCGAAGGCCGTGAGCAGCGTTTGGGAGGCGACCAACGGCGGCTACGTCCTGGCGCGCACGTTCGAGGTCGGCGGCACAAACGCGGTGGTGCGAATCGCAGGCCGGTTGGTGGGCAAGAGTCTGGTGCTGGCTGTGAATTGCGATCAGCCGTGCGTGTCCGCGCTGGAGGCGGGCGACTGGGGGCCGACGCTGCGGCGGCGGCAGGTTGTGACGCCGTATTACCTGGGCGCGGTGCATTATCTCCCACACGAAAACCTGTTCACGCACGCGTTCCTGGATTGGACGAAATCCGCCGCGTCGTACCACGAAGGCACGACAGCGGGCTACGGGGCGCTAACCGATGGCACGCGCAATCGGCTGAGCGAGCGCATCGTCTTCACTGCGGCCTGGCATCTGCCAGAGGTGCTGCCCAACATTCCCAATCCGCCTTCGCCCTGGCGCGAGTTTCTGGCGGACAAGATCGTGCTGGATATTTGGGGCGGCAGCTTCACGAACATCGCGGACAATCTGGTTGAGCTTGCGGATTACGGCGTCACGAACTGCGTGGCGATTATCCACAACTGGCAGCGCGACGGTTACGACAACGCGTTGCCGGCGCACTATCCGGCGAACGCGCAGTTGGGCGGCGACGCGGGCATGCGCCAGCTCGTGGCGACGGGCAATCGGCTGGGCGTGCGGGTCGCGCTCCACGAGAACTACGTGGATTACTACCCGAACTACGAAGGCTACACCACGAACGACCTCGCACTCGATTCCGAAGGCCGACTGGTGAAGGCGTGGTTCAACGAGGGCACGGGCATTCAGTCGTTCGCGATCAAGTCGAGCGCGATCCTGCCGCTGGCCGAGGCGCAGTCGCCGGAGATACACCGGCGTTACGATACGAAGGCGAACTACCTCGACGTCCACAGCGCCGTGCCGCCGTGGTTTCACGTGGACTTTCGCGCAGGCGAGCCGGGCGCGGGCCGCTTCGCACCGGTTTTCGAGACGCATCGGCGGCTGTGGGCCTACGAGCGGGCCACGCACCAAGGGCCGACGTTCGGCGAAGGCAATCGCCACTGGTATTGGAGCGGTCTGCTGGACGGCGCGGAGGCGCAGTTCGGCACGGGCTGGACGGAGAACGGTGGCCTCACCGCGCCGCTGAGTGTGGACTTCGATCTCCTGAAGGTTCATCCGCTGCAGTTCAACCACGGCATGGGCTATTACGAGCGCTGGTGGCCGAAGGGCTACGACACGAATTGGGCCGCCCTACCGCCGATGGTGGTGCTGGACCAATACCGCATGCAGGAGGTCGCCTACGGTCACGCGGGTTTCCTGGCGGGTTCGACCTACAGCCAGGTGCCGTTGGCGTGGTTGGAGCAGCATCTCCTCTCGCCGGTCATGGCCCGCTATGCCACGGCCAAGCCGGTGGACATCCGCTACGAAGCCAACGGTGCGTGGCTGGATGCAACGGCGATGGCGAAACAGGAGAACGGTGGCACGCACAGCCGCGTTCGCGTGACTTACGACAACGGCCTGGTGATCACCGCCAACAGCGACACGAACATGTTGCGCGTGGGCGACTGGGAGTTGCCGCAGTTTGGTTGGCTCGCCGTCGGCGCTAGCGTGAAAGCGGGAACCGTGCTGCGGGGCGGAGTGATTACGGACTTCTCCGAAACCGGCGACACGCTGTTTGTGAATGCGCGCGCGGCGCGCGATTGGAGCATGCCCGGGCTGTGCCAGGTCCGCCCCCGCGTCGCTGAGTTCCAGCAGACGGGCAACCGCGCGTTTCGCGCCGCGTATCAGTGGGACGTTCGGGAGAACTTGCGCGAAAACCTGCATTGCTTCGTTCACTTCGTCTCGGGCGAGACGATTCGCTGGCAGCAGGATCACGGCGTGACGCCGCCCACGCCGCAATGGCAGGCGGGCCAGGTCGTCGCGGATGGTCCATGGACGATTGCGATCCCGCCGCACGTGGCGGACGGCGATTACGTGTGGGACATCGGCCTGTTCGAGCGCGGCACCGGCGTCCGCCAGCGGTTGCTGGGCGTGAACGACGGCACGGCGCGCATCCGCCTCGGCGTGGTGCAGGTGCGGAGCAACGGCGCCGCGCTCGCGTTCTTGCCGGAAACGGGCGAAGGCGCGGATCCGACGGCGTGGTATCGTCAGCATCTGAACCTGGCCAACGCGGTGGTGGATTTTGGCAGCGTGCGAACGGACGGGAGCGTGCTGCTGCGGCGGGAGGGCGACGTGTGGTCGCTCAAGACCTGGCCGCGCGACCAGAAGTTCACGCTGGAGTTTGACGCGAAACGATTCGCCAAACCGGCGCAAGTGCAGTGTATCGGTGGAGCGGAAAGCTCAATTGCGCCGACTGCTGCCGTCGCCCGCTGGCGGCTGCCGTTGAACGGGGCAGGGGATTATCGCTGGACAGCGAGCGGTGGCGCGAAGTCGGCAAGGTGAGCTTGAGGTTTGGGCGACTTTGCCGACGCTTGCCTCTGATTTCGTTCAGGCCATACTCGGTCCGCAATGCGGTCACCGAACTCGCTCAACTTTGCCATCATCGGTTGCGGCGGCATCACGCTGCAAAACCATCTGCCCGGCCTCGCCCTCTGCCCGGGAGTGAGGCTTGTCGCGCTTTGCGATGCCGATCCAGCCACGCTCGAACGGGCTCGCCAGAAAACCGGCGTCGCGGTCACGTCCACGAACCACCGCGAGATCGTCAAACGCGAGGATGTGGATGCGGTCATCATAGCCACGCCAAATTTTACCCACGCTGCCATCGCCTTGGATGCGATCGCGTATGGGAAACACGTGCTTTGCGAGAAGCCGTTGGCGCTGAACGCCGCCGATGCCAAAGCCATGGCTGACGCGGCCGACCGGGCTGGTGTGCGGCACATGACGGCGTTCACGTATCGCTTCGTGCCGGCGATGCGTTACCTCGCGCACCTCGTGAAGCGTGGCGATCTGGGCCAGCCGTATCACTATCGTTCCTGTCGCCTGCAGGACTGGGGCACGCGCGGCCTCGGTTGGCGGCAGGTGAAGAAGCTGGCCGGCACGGGCGAACTCTGCGACATGCTGAGCCACCGGATTGACTTCGCGCACCTCCTCGTCGGCCCAATGCGCCGGCTCATCGCAAACTTGAAGCAGTGGCATCCGATTCGCGGCGGACAGCCGAACGACTTGGACGACTGGGTCGCCATCCTCGCGGACTTCCAAAACGGCGCGACCGGCGTTCTGGAAAGCAGCAAGCTCGCGAGCGGTCGCAATGAAAGCTGGCGCAGCCTCGACTACGTGGAGATCAACGGGAGCGAGCGTTCGTTCGTCTTCATCACCGGCGAGTGGAACAAGCTCCAGACCGGCAAGATCGGCGGGCCGGGTTTGGAAACCATCGAAGTCCCGCGCGAGTTCTGGAAGTGGCCGGGCTCGCCGCGCGACCTGGCGCAGGGCGATCCGCTAGTGACGTTCCGTTACGATCAGGTCTGGGAGTTCGTGGACGCCATCCGCAACCAGCGCCCGTGCAATCCGAGTCTGCACGATGGCGCACGCACGCAGTCGGTGATGGACGCGGCAGTGAAATCGGCGGAGACACGGCAATGGGTGGAATTATGAGCAAGACAGCAGTAGTGACTGGTGGCGGCAGTGGGGTAGGGCGGGCCACAGCGTTGAAGCTAGCGGAGCAAGGTTGGCGGGTGGCCATCCTCGGGCGGCGACATGATACACTCCAGGAAACCGCTCAGTCGGCCGGGGCAAACGCTTCGCGCATCACGCCCTTCGTCTGCGACGTGGGAAATTCGTCAATTGTGGCAGACATAAGCAAACGGATCTTGGCAGACTTTGGCGACGTTGAAGTGCTGGTGAATGCCGCAGGCACGAATGCCCCGCGGCGATCATTGGATGTGCTCTCGCTCGACGATTACCACGCGATGCTCAACGCCAACCTCAACGGTGCTTACTACTGCGTGCAGGCGTTCCTGCCGCAGATGCGCGCACGTCGAAGCGGCACGATCGTCAACATTGTTTCCGACGCTGGTAAACAGGCATCGCCGAAAGCCGGCCCGGCCTACGTGATGAGCAAGTTTGGCTTGGCGGGCTTGACCCAGAGCATCAATGCCGAGGAACGGGCGAACGGTGTCCGCTCGTGCGCCATTTTCCCCGGCGATATTGACACGCCGCTCCTGAACAAACGCCCGCAAGTGCCCGATGCCGCTGCTCGCGCACGAATGATGCGCCCCGAGGATGTGGCGGACTGCGCCGTGTTCTGCATCAAACTTCCGCCGCACGTGATCGTCGAGGAAATGTTGGTGCGACCGCGGTGATCGTGGGGAGTTCATCTGGTTGGAGAGACTCGGCGAATACGGGCTTTGCTGTTGAGAGGTGGCTTCGCCAGTTGGTAGTCCGATTAGTTGGCGAGGCCGGCTTGGACACCGCTTGGACTTAGGCTTTCTCGGGCTTGGGAGGGAGAAGATGGCGGGGAATATGATGGTTTCAGCCCCCAAGCTGCCATTCGCCTGGCATAGCTGTCTGGCCTTGAAGTGGTTGTCTGACCCAAACAGGCCATAGGCAGCCGGTGGGCTGCCCGATTTAATAACCACCAAGTTAATAAGTACAGAATGCGTCATTAAGCAACGAAACCGTTACAACTATGCAATCCGTCTCTTCTCGCCTTGCGCTCGGGCTCAGTTTTGGAGTTGCGCTCACCACCCAAGCTGCCGTTACCGGGCAATGGGACTTCACGACCGACCTGTCCGCCTCCGTCGGCACGGCTTTGGCCTACCGCGGAGACACGGCGGCCTCGACAGTCTTCAGCACCACCACTATTGGTGGCGTGACGGCGAACGTCATGCAGTTTCCGGCCACCACCGCGTCTCAAGGGTACATTATGACCCATGGCATCGCTGCTAACGGAGGGGGAGCTTACGTAAATAAGTATTCTCTCATCATGGATCTCATGTACCCGGCGGCGAGTACCGGGCAGTGGCGTTCGCTGTTCCAGACCAGCGATAGCAATGGGAACGACGGAGACTTGTTTGTTAACACGGGCAACGGCATCGGCATTTCATCTTCGTATCAAGGAACCATCGCAGCCGACACTTGGCATCGCGTGGCATTCGTCTTCGACCTGACGTCGAGTTCGCTGACCAAGTATATCGACGGCGCGCCGGTAGGAGCGCAGACGTTGAGTGCGGGCACAGATGGCCGGTGGTCTTTGGGAACGACGGCGCTACTGTTTGCCGATAATGATGGCGAAACGGCCATGGGTTACATCAACAGTCTGCAGATTCACGACACGGCGTTGTCGGCGGCTGATATCGCCGGGTTGGGTGGGGCAACCGCTGCGGGCATTCCGGTGGTGCCTGAACCGGCTTCCGGTCTGCTTTTTGTCGCTGGCCTGGCCCTGTTGGCGGTGCGGCGCAACCGCTGAAATCATCAAGCGTTTTCGGATGGAAGGTGTTCTGGGCGGTCGGCGAGCGAAAGCTGCCGGCCGCCAGTTGTTTGCGGCGTGCGACGAACGCAAAGAGCGTTGACACGACTCCGCTGACTGACTAGGGTTTCACCAGTGTTTTTTTGCTAGAGGACTAACATGTTGATTCGAATCAGCCTCATTATTGCGATTGTAGCCGCCTTGGCTGCTGCGGGCATCAGTTTCACCCAGGTGAAGGGAAAGATCGACACCGTCAAGCAGCAGCGCGACTCCGAGAAAGCGGAGAAGGTCACCGCCCAGAACAATCTGGCGGAAACCAAAAAGGAACTCGCCAAGACGGAGAAAGAGCTCAAGGACACCAAGACCGAGTTAACCGGGGCGCAGGAGGAGCGGGACAAGGCTGTGGCCGAGGCGACCGCGCAGGTGAAGCGGGCCACCCAGCTTAAGACCGATCTCGACAAGACCCGGAGCGAGCGCGACAACGCTCAAGCGGAACTGGCCGCGTGGGGGGCGCTCGGCATTCCGGTAGATCAGGTCAAGCAGGTGATCGCGCAAGCCAAGTTGCTGAGCGAGGAACGCGACGTGTTGCTGGCTGAAAAGAAGGTGCTGATGACTGCCAATGGTCGCTTGGAAAACGAGTTGGCGCGGTATCGCGATCCCGAGTATGTCGTGCGCCTGCCCAGCAAGCTGCGCGGCACCGTGCTCGTCGCCGATCCGAAGTGGGATTTTGTCATTTTAAGCGTTGGCGAAGATCAGGGCGTACTGGAGCATGGTGAACTGCTTGTGCATCGGGACGGAAAACTGGTCGCGAAGGTCGTCGTCCGCGGAGTCCAGAAAGACCGCTGTATTGCCAACATCGTCGCGGGATATCGGTCCGACACAATCGCGATCACCGAGGGCGACTTGGTGATTCCTGCGCACCCCGCTTCATGAAAAGCCGCTGGTCAGTGTTGCTGCTGCTTGCGTTGCTGACCGTCACGCTCGTGGGTTGTGCCTCGACCGAGACGGCCAACGAGTCGGAAATGCCGTGGAACACGCCGAAGAGTTGGGAGACCGGGTTGCCGGCCTCCGTTATGGAAGGGCGTTAGTCCGCGGTTCGTTTGGCGTCACAAGGCCGTCAGGTTGATTGTTCGTTCCTCGTCAACGAACCGATTACTTGGCGATTTCCACGCAGCGTGTCTCCCGAATGATCGTGACTTTGATCTGCCCGGGGTACTGCATTTCGTTCTGAATCTTCGTGGCGATATTCCGCGCCAGCGCGAAGGCCTCCACGTCGGTGATTTGGTCCGGTTGCACAAACACTCGCAACTCCCTGCCCGCCTGTAGTGCGTAACTGCGCTCCACGCCGGCAAACCCCGAGGCTAGTTTTTCCAAGTCTTCGATGCGCTTCAGGTAGGTGGCGAGGCTTTCGGAGCGGGCTCCGGGCCGGGAAGCGCTGATGGCGTCCGCTGCGCTGACCAGAATTCCGTAGGGCCCGTCGGGGGCTACGTCGCTATGATGTGAGGCCACGCCGTTGGCGACCACCTCGGATTCGCCGTAGCGGCGGATCAGCTCTGCGCCCACGAGGGCGTGCGGCCCTTCCATCTCGTGGCTCACCGCCTTGCCTATGTCGTGCAACAGGCCTACGCGCTTGGCAATGGACACATCCAGTCCCAGTTCCGCCGCCAGCAGGCCCACCAGATGGGCGACTTCCACCGAGTGCGTGAGGATGTTTTGGGAGTAGCTGTGCCGGAAATGCAGTCGCCCGAGCAGCTTCAAAACCTCGGGGTGCAGCGGCCGAATGCCCGTGTCATGCACGGCGCCCTCGCCCAGATGCAGAATCAACTCCTCGGTCTCCCGGGACACCTGCGCCACGACTTCCTCGATTCGCGTGGGATGAATCCGCCCATCGGCGATCAAGCGTTGCATCGCCTCCCGCGCGATTTCCCGGCGCACGGGATCGAAACCGGAAAGCACGACCGTCCCCGGCGCATCGTCGATCAAGACAGTCACGCCGGTCGCGGTTTCAAACGCCCGGATGTTGCGCCCTTCCCGCCCGATGATGCGGCCTTTGATCTCATCGCCGATGGCAATGCTGGTTGTTGTCAGGTCCGCGCGCTGGCTGCCGGCGTAACGTTGGATGGCCAGGGTGATGATGTCTCGGGCCTTGATTTCCGCGTCGCCGCGCGCTTGCTCGATGAGCTGCTGGGCAATGTGGTTGGCCTCGCGCGCTGCCTCGTCCCGCACCTCTTTCAGGTAGCTGGCGCGGGCCTCTGCGGCATTGATGCCCGATAGGGCTCGGAGTTGTTCTCGGCGCTGGGTGGCCAATTCCGCGGCCTCGCGTTCCCGGACTGAGACCTCGGCGGCGCGGCGTTCCAGGGTTTCAGCCTGGGCTTCCAGCCGTTTCTCCACTTCGACAAACCGGGCGAGCTGGGTATTGAGCAACGCTTCCCGTTCCGCCTGCCGGCGCTCCACCTCGGTGTGCTCTTGTTGCCGGGCAACGAATGAACGCTCGACCTCCTGCCGCAACTTGAGCGCCTCCTCCTGGGCCGTGATCCGGCCTTGCTGAATGATCTGTTCGGCCTCGAGACGGGCTTTGGCGGCCTCTGCCTCGCGGGTCTTGCGGGAGGCCCGGTCGCGCCATAGGTAGAGCAAATACACCGTGCCCGCACCGAGTACAAGCGCGATGCCGTTCTCAACAAGATTTCCCAGCAATAACATTCAAGCGCCGCGCGCCGGCTCACACAGCAACCAGCGCGTCGGGGTCAGGATACAATTCAGGGGCACGTCCTGCGGGCCCACAGGCACTTCGTCCACGATTTGCTCGTCGAAGGCCACCCCGCATTTCAAGCCGCACACGTCCGCCAAAAGCCGGTCGTAATACCCTTTGCCCCGTCCCAGCCGGCGACCGTGCAGGTCAAAGGCTACTCCAGGCACCAAAACCAAGTCCAGCCGGTTCAGGGGAATTTCCTCGCAGATGGGGTTGGGCTCCCGGACGCCGAAGTGCCCGCGGCGCAGGTCGGAGTGGAGATCGCGCACCACCGCCGCGGTGTAGCTGCGGCTCGACTTCACATAGCGAGGCAAGGCGACGGTCTTGCCCGCAGCGATGCCGCTTTCCACCAGCGGCCAGATGTCCAGTTCCTCGGGCTGGGGGGCGAAAAACAACACGGAGTTCGATGAAGTCCAACGGGCCATTTGCACGATTCCATCACAAACGCCGCGTGAGGCGGCGGCCCGTTCCACAACCGTAAGCTGGCTCAAACGGTCGAATGTCTGCGTTCGCAGCGCTGCCTTGGCTGACTGAAGTTGGTTATCCATGGCGGCCTGCTTTACGCGTGGCCTTCAGGCTCGGGACTTGCAGCGCTCGGCTCCTGGACCTTGGCCTGCATCATGAGCGCTCGCCACCGTTCGACGCGTTCCTTGATCTTCTTCTCCACGCCCTGCTCGGTCGGTTCGTAATAGCGTTTCAGTGTGCCGAGATAATCCTGTGGTACGAAATGGTCGGGATGATCATGCGCGTATTGGTAGCCTTTGCCGTGGCCGAGCCGGGCCGCACCTTTGTAGCTGGCGTCGCGGAGGTGTGTTGGTACAGGTAGCGTTCGGCCTTCGCGCACGTCGGCCAGCGCGGCGTCAATCGCCAAATAGGCGCTGTTGCTCTTGTTCGCCGTGGCGATATACACCGTTACCTCGGCCAATGGGATGCGCGCCTCCGGCCACCCGACGAACTCGGCCGCTTGGTGGGCGGCTGTGGCCAATACCAGTGCCATCGGATCGGCCAAGCCGACATCCTCCGCCGCGCAGATCATGATGCGCCGCGAGATGAATCTCGGGTCTTCGCCGGCGTGGATCATCTTCGCCAGCCAGTAAAGCGCGGCGTCGGGATCGCTGCCGCGCATGGATTTGATGAAGGCGGAGATCGTGTCGTAATGCGCATCCTCGTCGCCGTCATACACCACCGCCTTCTTTTGGATGCTCTGCTCGGCAACCGCAAGGCTGATACGAACGACGCCGTCGGAATCCGGTGCGGTCGTGAGCGCCGCGATTTCCAGGGCGTTGAGCGTTTTGCGTGCGTCGCCGTCGGAAATTAGCGCGAGATGCCGCAACGCCGCTTCTTCCGCCTCGATCTTCAGGTAGCCGAGTCCGCGCTCGGCATCCGCCAGTGCGCGACGGAGCAGGGCGTAAAGGTCTTCTTCGGTGAGCGGGCGCAGCTCAAAAATTTGCGAGCGCGAAACGAGCGGCGAATTGACGAAGAAGAACGGGTTGTGCGTGGTGGCTCCAATCAACCGCACGACGCCGCTTTCGACATCCGGCAGCAGCACGTCCTGTTGCGCCTTGTTGAATCGGTGGATCTCGTCAATGAAGAGGATCGTTGGCTGGCCGGTGTTCGCGAGGCGGTTCGTGGCGCCGGAGAGCACGCGCCGCATATCGGCCACATTGGATTCCACACCGCTGAGCCGCTCGAACTTGCTCTTGGTTTGGCGGGCGATGATCTGCGCCAGCGAAGTCTTGCCCGTGCCGGGCGGGCCGAAAAAGATGAGCGATTGGATGCGATCCGCCTCAATGGCGCGTCGCAGCAACTGCCCTGGGCCGAGAATGTGTGCCTGGCCGGCGAACTCGCTGAGGTTGCGCGGGCGCATGCGCGCGGCCAACGGTCGTTGGCGTTCCAACTCGGCCGGCGGCGTGGAAGCTTCCTTCTCCCGCCGGGCCGCTTCCGCGAACAGGTCCTCACGCGCCATGCCAAAAAACTAGCAGCGGTGCCGGGTTTGCCCAAAACAAAAAACGCGCCGCGGCTCCTCAAAGGGCCGGCGGCGCGTCAAGTAAACCCCACCCTTGCCGTGTGCAACTGCTCCTTTGAACATGTTTCGCAACATGTGGGACGGGCCGGTTGGCTTTCGACTTCCAGTGAAGGCATGTCGGCCACCACCGCGGCTTGGAGTCCCGGGAACGTATAAATACGGTTCAAGGACTTTGTTGAGCATCACGAACAGGGCAGGGAAAGCTGCCAAATTCTTTTCCAAAGATCCAACGCGGCTTCGACTCGTCGCGTCTTTCTATTCGGATTATCGGAGTCGTGTGCAAGCGGCTCAAGCCATTTTACAAATTTGCGCAGAATATTTTTCATCCAAGGTTGCCGGCCCGGATGATGCTCCCATGAATCAGACTCTCGCCGCGTGAAAACTGCGTGGCTTTTTTGTTCGACAATGCACCGCGCGCCCCAAACATTTTCCGCGATCATGCAGCAACGCACACTCACACTCGGCCACTCGCCTGACCCGGACGACGCGTTCATGTTCTATGCGCTCGCGAAGGACCTCATCCCCACGCACGGTTTCCGGTTCGAGCATATCCTGCAAGACATCCAGACTCTGAACGAGCGCGCCACGCGCGGCGAACTGGATATCACCGCGGTCAGCATTCATGCGTACGCTTACGTGAGTGACCAATACGCGCTGCTGCCGAGCGGCGCCAGCATGGGTGATGGTTATGGCCCAATGCTGGTCGCCAAACGCAAGCTCACGCGCGATGAAGTCTCGCGCAGTCGAATCGCTGTTCCGGGAAAAATGACTTCCGCGTTCCTCGCGCTGCAACTCTGGCTCGGCAAACCTGCGGCGGAGTTCGAGTACATTGTCGTGCCGTTCGACGAAGTCTTCGGTGCCGTCCGCGATAATCGTGCGGATGTTGGCTTGATCATTCACGAAGGCCAGTTGACCTACGCCAACGAAGGCTTGCAGGTTTGCGCGGACCTCGGCGTGTGGTGGGGCGAGACGCAGGACGGCCTGCCGCTGCCGCTGGGCGGGAATGTCATCCACAAACGCCACGTGCCCGCGGCGCGCAAACAGATTTCCGATATCCTGACCGCGAGCATCCGGTACAGTCTGGATCATCGCCCGGAGGCGGTGACCCACGCCCTGCGCTATGCGCGCGACATGGGGCACGAGCTGGCCGACCAGTTCGTGGGTATGTATGTAAACCACTGGACGCTGGACTACGGCGAGCGCGGGCGCGAAGCGATTCGGCGTTTTCTGGGCTTGGGCTTCGAGCGTGGCCTGCTGCCGCATCGGCAGGAGTTGGAGTTCGTAGTCTGATGCGGAAGGCTGAGCCACCCATGATTCACTTCCTCCGTTTATCGCTCTGGCTCGTGCTGGTCACGGCGCCGGCGATTGCCGCCTCGAACACCGTTAGTTCACCGACTCCCGCCAACCGCGAAGCGTTCTTCCGCGCGCAACCCTGCAAGGCAGGGGAGTTCCGCGCCGCGTGGATTCACTCGGGCTACGGTATTGAGGACTGGGGCTGGGACCGGACCGTTGGTGTGCTGAAGAGCAACGGTTTCAACGCCATCTTGCCGAACCTACTTTGGGCGGGCTTGGCGCATTACCCGAGCAAGCTGCTGCCGATCTGCCCGAAGGCGAGGGAACGGGGTGATCAAATCGCCGAATGTCTCAAGGCCTGTCGTAAGTACGGCGTCGAACTCCACGTATGGAAAGTCAACCACTTCCTTGAAAACGCCCCGCGCGACTTCGTCGGCAGACTCCGCACCGAAGGCCGCACCCAAAAGAACGTCCGAGGCGAGGACGTGGATTGGCTTTGCCCCTCGCACCCGCAGAACTTCGCCTTGGAGCGGGATTCCATGCTCGAGGTCGTCCGGAACTACGACGTGGACGGGATGCATTTTGACTACATCCGTTACCCCGATCGGGAGGCATGTTTCTGCTCGGGCTGCCGGGAACGCTTTTCAAGAGCCGCCAGCGTAACGATCACGAACTGGCCGGCGCAAGTGGCGGCGGGCGACTTGGCGGAACGCTACGGCGAGTGGCGGCGGGCGCAGATCACGCGGCTGGTCAAGGCCGTCAGCGAGGAGGCGCACACGGTGAACCCAAAGATCAAAGTTTCCGCGGCGGTTTACGGCGGCTGGGAGAACGCACGGAAAAGTATCGGGCAGGACGCCAAGGCATGGGTGGACGCTGGCTATCTCGATTTCGTCTGCCCGATGAACTACGAGCCGGTGGACGCCACCTTCGAAGAACTCGTCCGTAAACAGGTGATCGCCGTGAACCACAAGACGCCGCTCTATATCGGGATCGGTGCTTACAAGCTTGCCGGGCCGGAACAGCTCGTCCGGCAAATCCGGATCGCGCGGGAGTTGGGCGCAGACGGATTTGTCCTTTTCCAACTGAACGAGAAGCTGGCCACGCAATCCCTGCCGCTGCTGCGGCTGGGCGTGACAGCGGATCGCGCGTTAGCAACTCCGTGACGTGTCCCATGCACCGAGCCTTCCTATTTAGTGTGCTGTGCGCCTCCGCGCTGGTTTCCGTCGAAGCCGCACCGCAACTCAACAACCGCGCCGCGCGCCCGGATGAGATCGGCTATCGTCCCGCCGACGGCTCGACCGTGCGTTTGAATCCGCCTTCGTTGACGTGGCTGCACGAGACCGCGGCCGACCGTTACGAGGTTCAGTGGAGTGCTCGCGCGGATTTGAGCGATGCCTCCACCGTGACGAATCTGCCCTTCAATGTTTACACGCACTCGGCGGTCCTAAAACCTGACCAGTACTTCTGGCGCTATCGGTTCATGACCAAGGACGGTCAGGTTTCAAACTGGAGCACGGTCCGCAGCTTCACCGTGCCGGAGGACGCGGTGGCGTTCCCCATGCCGACGCGGGCGCAGCAGCGCGAGCGCGTGCCGCAGGCCCATCCGCGGCTCTTCATGCGCCCGGAGGATTTGCCGCGTCTCCGCGAGCTGGCGCAGGGGCGCGAAGCCAAGGCTTTCGCAGAATTGCGCAATGCCGCGGATCGCTACATCGCCGCCGGGCCGACGCCGGAGCCGGAACACATGGGCTCGGCCACGGACAAGGAAAACAAGGAGCTGGTCAAGTATTGGTGGCCGAATCGCGAACAAGCCCAGCGCGCCTGTCAGGAAGCGGAAACGATCGCGTTTGTTTACCTGATCACCCGTGAGCCGAAATATTCCGAAGCGGCACGCAAGTGGGTGTTGCACCTCGCCTCGTGGAGTCCCGACGGCCCGACGAACTTCAAACTCAACTGCGAAGCGGGCAAGGTGATGCTCTATCGCCCAGCCCGCGCGTATGATTGGGCGTGGGGCGCGCTCACGGAGGCGGACCGCGAACAGGTGCGCCGCGTGATGACGCGCCGCGCGCAGGACGCGTGGCACAGCGGCGAGATCGGGCGTGGGGTCGGCCACCTGAATCGGCCGTTCAGCAGCCACGGCAATCGCGTCTGGCACAAGCTGGCCGAGTGCGCCATCGCGATGCTTGGCGATGTTCCCGAGGCGGAACTGTGGCTCGACTACGCGGTAAACAAGTTCTACGCCTGCTACCCGGTCTGGTCCGACGATGACGGTGGGTGGCATGAAGGCGTCAGCTACTGGGGCGGATACATGAGCAAGGTGGTGACTTGGTTGCAGGTGGCGAATTCGGCGCTTGGGATTGACGGCTTCAAGAAGCCGTTCTTCGCGCAGGTCGGCGACTACCCGCTATACATCGCCCCGCCCGGTTCACCGAACATGGGCTTCGGCGATCTGTCCTACCGCCCGCCGTCTCAGGGTTGGGGCGGTTTCATCGAATACTTGCTGCGCGCGGGCGGAAATCGTCCGGAGGCCAACCACGCCGGCTATTGGCGCTGGTGGACGCAGCAGTGGAAAATGTCCGGTGAAGGCGGCGTGCTGGGCTTCCTGTATGACGCGAACCTGCCGCCGTTGCCACCTGCAAAGGCGCCGACTGACCTGCCGGTTTCCAAAGTCTTTCACGGCATCGGCGTCGCCAGCCTGCACAGCACGTTGCTCGACAGCGCAGACGACGTGCATTTGCTCTTCAAATCCAGCCCCTTCGGGTCACAGAGCCATGGACACAACCCGCAGAACACATTTCAGTTGAACGCCTATGGTGAGGCGTTGCTCACGACGTGCGTGTATCGAGATTTGCACGGAAGCAAATTCCATTACCAATGGGTGCATAGCACGAAGGCGCACAACAACGTGCTGGTGGACGGTCACGGCCAAGTGCCGCACACCGCGTCCGTGGTTGGGCGGATCGTGGATTCCAATTTCACACCAGACTGGGACTACATTGTGGGCGATGCTTCGGCGTGTTACGGCGGGAGACTGAAGCGCTTCTACCGGCGCATCGTGTTTGTGAAACCGGACCTCATCGTGATTTGCGACGACCTGGCCGCGACCAACGCCGCCACGTTCCAGTTCATGCTCCATGCGCTGAGCCCATTCACCGTGGACGAGCAAGGCGCGCGGCTTTCTGCCCAGCAAACCAAGGCGAGGGTCACGGCGCAGTATCTCTCGCCGACGCCGCTGAGTTTCCGTCAATGGGACGGCTTTGAGCCGAAGCCAGACAAGGCGTTTCCGAACCAATGGCACGTGGAGGTCGGCACGCGGGATAAGCGCGCGGAGCTGCGTATGTTGACGGTTATCGTGCCGGAGAAGGTGGGTTTACCCGCGTCAGAATGGAGGGCGGAACGCATCGAGAGTGACACGGCTTTGGGTGTGCGCGTGCTGCGCGGCGGGCGGACGACGCTTGTGGGCTTCCGCAAAGCAGAGCAGGGGAAGGGGCTCCTCGATGGTCTGAACTTCGACGGCGCGGCGAGCGTCGCGAGCCGCTAGCCTTGAGCATCCGGAGTTGGGGAGACTGATGTCTAGAAGCCAGCTTCCTTCGACAAGTTCAGCACCTGTTGGTGAAGCATCGGGTTGGCTCCGATGATTGCGTAGCTCCGCAAGTATTTGGCGGGGTCCAACTCCAGACGGATGTCCTGGCCCTGTAAGTCGGTGAAGCGCCCGCCCGCCTCTGGAAAGAGAAGGCAGGCTGCCGCGATGTCCCAGATCATACAGTGCTGGTTCACACAGGCGCCGAACTGGCCATCGAGTGTGTAGGCGAAGTCCTGCAGCGAGTTGGTGAGTCGTACGTTGCGCGCCTGCTGCGCCAGCAAACCCATGAAGCGGGTCTGCCTTGCGAGCGCCTCGCGGTCGGCGGATGTGTCCATGCCGTAAGCACAGAGGGTGTTGCTCAGGTCGCTTTCAGAACTCATTCGGAGGAGCTTACCGTTGCGGAATACGCCCTGGCCTAGCTCGGTGGTATAGAGCACGTCGGTCACCGGTAGGTACATCGCCGCCAAGATGGGTTTCGTCTGCTGAAGTACCGCAAGGAGAACACCAAACCAAGGCAGTCCAGCAGCGAAGTTCGAGGTGCCGTCCAGCGGATCAACGATCCAGGTGATGTCGGAGCCTCGATGCTGCAAGCCGCCTTCCTCGCCGAGCAGGTTGTGATCGGGATGCCGGCGCCGGATCAACTCGGTAATCAAACGTTCCGAAGCCAAATCGGCTGCTGTGACGATGCTGCTCACGTCGCCCTTCCGTTGAACGCTGATGTTCTTGCCAAAATGCTGCAACAGCAGGGCGCCCGCCTGACGGACGCATTCGACCAAGGTAGCTTTCATCCTGGGGAGTTTCGGGGGTTGGCGGCCATTCGGCAAGACGACAGAAGATAGGGAGTCCGCCCGCTATCGGCGACCTTGTGCCGGACGGCGGAATGTGCTTCTGTTGAGCCGTGCCACGTAGACGGCCAGGCTGGGCTGGAGTGAAGTCCGGGATTTCCGGATTCCTGGCTGGTTTGTTCCTAGCGGTGTTGTTGATAACCGTCGCCGGGCCAGCACACGAGGCACATCATCAGCACTCCGATGCCGGCCATGCTTGCGTCGCATGCCTTCTCTTTCACGGACAGGTCATGGTCGCCGATACTGTGGTCACAGCGTTCGACGTCGGGTCCGTTCCGCTGATGAAGCCGGTTTGTCGCGATGTCGTGCCTGGGAGCTTCGCCCGACTGCTGCCTCCGGGCCGGGGACCGCCGGCTACAGCTCTTCCCCTCTAATTCCGTCGGCGGATTCTTCGCCGTTTTGTTGTTCCGTTGAATTCCTGACGCGGGTGGTTCGCGTCATTTCCACAACCCTTTTGCAGATAGTATGAAGAGCTTGAAAACAGTTTCGTTCGAAGTGTTGGCGTCCGCGTTGGTACTGGCTGCGCCGTGGGGCAGCCAGGCGCAGGACGTCGATCAAATCAAGGAGTTGAAGCGCCAGCTTGAGCAAATGCAGGCGAACTTCGACCGCGTGGTGCAGGAGCAGAAGCGACAGATCGAAACCCTGCAAACCCAGGTGGACAAGTTGCAGGCGCAGACAACCACTGCTCCTCCTGGCCCTGCGGTTGCCGCAACGTCGGTCACGGCGATTTCGGCTGCGCCCGCGGCCGCCAAGTCCTGGTCGCCGACCGATCCCATTCGCGTCGGCAAGGGGAGCGCTTACCTGGACATTGGTTTGGTGGGCACGTTCGCGGCGGGCGGTTCGACGGCGGACGACATCGAGGGCGGGACGCAACTGGGTGGGCACGACCCGAATCAGAATGGCTTCACCCTCCAAGGACTGGAGGCCAACTTCCAAGGCGCCGTGGACCCGTATTTTCGCGGGAATGCGAATATCCTGTTCTCGATTGACTCCGCCGGTGAATCGTTCGTGGAATTGGAGGAGGCTTGGCTGGAGACGATCGCCCTGCCGGCCAACTTGCAGGTGCGCGCCGGCCAGTTCCTCACGGATTTCGGTCGGCTGAACACGCAGCATCCGCACAGTTGGGCGTTCGTGGATTCGCCGCTTGTCAGCGCCCGCTTTCTCGGACCGGACGGACTGCGGAATCCCGGCGCGCGCGTGTCGTGGCTGGTGCCGACGCCGTTCTACTCTGAGTTGTTCCTTGCGGTGCAAAACAGCCAGGGTGAAGCCGCGGCGAGCTTTCGGAGCACTGGCCACAGCCATGGCGGCGGAGAGGAGGAGGACGCCTTGCCGTTCGGCTATCGGCACGCGGACAACGATCGCGGGGTGGATTCCGTGGGCGATCTGCTCTTCACGCCGCGCTATGCAGTGTCGTTCGACCTGACGGATACGCAGACGCTGCTGGCCGGCGCTTCGGCGGCCTTTGGTCCGAACGCCAGCGGCGGGGCAGGGGAGACGACCACGCAGATCTACGGCGTGGACCTCTATTGGAAATGGAAACCGGCCAACGCCCACGCTGGCTTCCCCTTCGTTTCCCTGCAAGCGGAGGGCATGCTGCGGCGCTATGAACTTGGCGCATTTGACTGGGCGGCCGAGGACAGCCCGATCATCAATGACGCCACCGGAGCGCCCGCGTTCCTGGTCAGGGAAACCGTTAACGACTACGGTTTCTACGCTCAGGCGCTCTATGGGTTTCACCGGAGCTGGGTGGCGGGCTTGCGCTACGACTTTGTCGCCGGCGATCGGGCCGACTACGAGGAGATGGATTTGAGCTACGACAACGAGGTGCTGGGCCGTGATCCCTTGCGACGGGAGCGGTGGCGTATCTCCCCAAACCTGACATGGTATCCAAGTGAATACTCGAAGCTCCGGCTGCAATATAACTACGACGTTCGCGCGGACATTGGGGTGGATCACTCGGTGTGGCTGCAGTGGGAACTCCTTCTGGGCGCCCACGCAGCGCACAAGTTCTGAGCCGCGAGGCGTAATGCGTAACGTGCAAACAACTCGATCAAATGCGATATGAAAACCCACGCTGCGGACACAAAACCGAAACCCGAACCCCCGAAATCCGAAGGAAAACCGAATCCCGAAGGCCGAACAAGAGTTTGTATGCGACAGCAACAGCTCTTACCCGAAGGGACTGGCAGTTATTTCGGATTTCAAGTTTCAGATCTATTTCGGACTTCGAATTTCGTATTTCGGATTCCCTCCTTCGCTGTGCTGGCATTGCTACTAGCTGCCGCTCCCGCTTACGCCAAACTCAACGTCGTGGCCACCACGCCGGACCTCGCCGCCATCGCGCAGGAGATCGGCGGCAACTTGGTGGACGTCACCACCCTGGCACGGCCCACCGAGGACCCGCATTTCATAGATGCCAAGCCCAGCTTTATTACGAAGCTGAACAAAGCCGACGTGCTCCTGCATGGCGGGGCGGAGTTGGAGTCGGCCTGGCTGTCTCCGTTGCTGAGCGGGGCGCGCAACGCCCGGATTGTCGCTGCGGCCAAGGGCGACATCCGCTGTTGCGAAGGCGTGCCGATGCTGGAAGTGCCGGCGGCACTCGACCGCTCGCAGGGCGACATTCACGCGGCGGGCAATCCGCACTTCATGGTGGACCCGGTCAATGCAAAGACCGCCGCCCACCATATCGCAGATGCGTTCGCGACGTTGGACGCGTCGCAGGCAGCCACCTACCAGGCGAACAACAAACGGTTCGCTGAAACGCTCGACGCGAAGATGGTGGAGTGGCAGAAGAAGTTGGAGCCGTTCAAGGGGGCGCGCATCGCGGCCTACCACAACTCCTGGCCGTATTTCGCCAAGCGGTTTGGGTTGGTGATTGATGTGTTCCTCGAACCCAAGCCCGGCATTCCGCCTTCGCCCGCGCACTTGGCCCAAGTCATCACGAAGATGAAAGAACAGAAAGTGAAGGTGATCTTTCACGATCCCTACCTGGATCGAAGGACGGCGGATTCGGTGGCGGCGGCCACGGGCGCCACGGTGGTCCACGTGACGCAGTATCCCGGCGGCGTCAAAGGCAGCGAAGGCGGTTATGTGCAAATGATGGACTACCTCGTCAACACGGTGGCGACGGCGCTGGCAACGCAGGCCAAGTAAGGAGCACGGCATGGAAGCGTTCCAAGTGATGTTGAAGCCTTTGGTGGCGTGCCTCCTTCTGCCGGGCATACTGGTTTACTACGGCCTGCACATCGTCCGGCGCGGGATCATCTTTGTGGACCTCGCGCTGGCACAGGTAGCGACGCTGGGCACGTGCCTTTGCCTCCTGCTGGGCCACGAGGCGACCGATCTGCACGGCTACTACTGGTCGCTGGTTTTCACGCTGGGGGGCGCGCTGATCTTCACCTTCACGCGTCCGCCGCAACACGCGCGCGTGCCGCTGGAGGCTCTGATCGGCGTTGTTTATGTTGTGGCCGCGGCCGCGGGAATCCTGTTGTTGAGCAAGAGCCCGCACGGGAAGGAGGAACTCCAGAAAACGCTCGTGGGTGACCTGTTGACCGTAAGCTGGCCGCAGATCTGGAGAACCGCAGCGCTCTATGCCGTCATTGGCGTGGTGCATGGAATCTTCCGACGCCAATTCACGGCGCTCTCGTTTGATCCCGAGCACGCGCGCTCCAGTTCGCTGAGAGTGCGCGCGTGGGATTTCCTGTTCTACGCGTTGTTTGGCTTGGTGGTGACGAGCTTCGTGCGCGTGGGCGGCGTGCTGCTGGTGTTCTCGTATCTGATCGTGCCGGCGGTGTGTGCGAATTACCTGACGCCGTCGTTGCGCGTGGGCTTGGCGATCGGCTGGGGCGTCGCGACGGTTTCGAGCATCGGAGGGCTCTACACGTCGTATCACTTCGATGTGCCAACAGGTGCGGCGGTGGTGTGCGTTTTGGGAGTGGCGTTGCTCGCGGCGGTGGTGGTGGCGTGGTTGCGACGAGGCCGGACACACCCGAATACGGTGGCGAAAGAGAAGGGATTGACAGCAAGACCGGACTGAGGTCGGGCGGTTCCCGCTCTGTCAGAACAGCGATTGCCCAAGTCTGCCGGCTTTTGCGCACGTGCAAGAGCCGGGCTAGACTTGCGCCCAGTGAACCCGAGTTATCTCTGCTGCCTGATGGCTTTGCTCGTGGCGACCGCGTCGAGCGTGAACGGCGCACTCGCGCCGGATCGAGTTGCCCAACTGCCCTCGCCAGTCGCTCACACCGTGGATTTCGGCAAAGAGATCAAGCCGATCTTGGAGGCACGCTGCATTAACTGCCACGGGCGGGGACGCGATAAGGGCGGTTTCCAGATTGACTCACGCGAGACGTTGCTCAAAGGCGGTGATTCGGGGGTGGCCGTTATACCTGGGAAGAGCGCCGAGAGCTTGCTCATCGAACTGGTGATGGGTTTCGATCCGGATAGCGTGATGCCGCAGAAGGGAACGAAGCTGACGCAGGAACAGATCGCACTCCTACGGGCGTGGATTGACCAGGGTGTGAAGTGGGAGGCAGGAGTAACATTCACCAAGGCTGAGCCAGCCAACCTGAAGCCGCGTCGCCCTGAATTGCCTCCCGGCGGCAGGGCGGCGGCGCACCCGATTGATTGTCTGCTCGAACCCTATTTCGCCAGGCACAAGGTCAAAGTGGGCGAACCCGTGGACGACCGCCTGTTCGCCCGGCGCGTTTGGCTGGATGTGGTGGGCTTGCTGCCGCTGCCCGAGGAGTTGGACGAGTTCGTGGCGGAGAAGGGGCGCGACAAACGCGCACAACTGGTTCGACGCCTCCTCGCCGACAACGAGAACTACGCTCTGCACTGGCTCTCTTTCTGGAATGATATGCTCCGCAACGACTACAAGGGCACGGGCTACATTGACGGCGGACGCAAGCAGATCACGCAATGGCTCTTCACCGCGCTCGAGACCAACAAGCCCTATGATCAGTTCGTAGCGGAACTTGTGAATCCGACACCGGCCAGCGAGGGGTTCACCAAGGGCATTGTCTGGCGTGGAGTCGTGAACTCCAGTCAAACTCCGCAGATGCAGGCGGCGCAGAACATCTCGCAGGTCTTCATGGGCGTGAACCTCAAGTGCGCGAGCTGCCACGACAGTTTCATCAACGATTGGCGGCTCTCGGATGCCTACGGGCTGGCCAGCGTTTATGCGGACGGCCCGCTGGAAATGGTCCATTGCGACAAGCCGACGGGGAAGATGGCGTCGCCCAGTTTCATCTACCCGCAACT